>NZ_JAMYLZ010000128.1:0-500 GCF_040318315.1 Mesorhizobium sp. M1227 | reverse complement strand
TCGAATTGTCAGCTCCCAGCAGCGTCCTGGACAGAAGCAGCACCGGCTCCGGCGCCAGTTGAAGCGCGGTCATCAGTCCGGCGATGCCGCCGCCGATGATGATGGGCCGCCCGAAGAAGCTGCGGACATCGGCGCTCAAATTGCCAGCATCCGTTCGACCGCAAGCCGCGCGCGCCCGGCGATCCCGGGTTCGATGGTTACGATATGGTGGTTCTGCTCGAGCGCCATGCGGATGTTGGCAAGCGTGATCCGCTTCATGTGAGGGCACAAATTGCAGGGCCGGATGAACTCGACCTCTGGGTGCGCTAACGCGACGTTGTCGCTCATCGAACATTCCGTCATCAGCACGACACGTGGCGGCCTTTGCCTTTCGACATAGTCGGACATGGCAGCGGTGGAGCCGGAAAAATCTGCTTCAGCCACGACGTCGGGCGGGCATTCGGGATGCGCGAGCACGATCACGCCGGGATGGCTTTCGCGCAACTCGCGGATGTCGGCCG
>NZ_JAMYLZ010000127.1:0-509 GCF_040318315.1 Mesorhizobium sp. M1227 | reverse complement strand
CGAGCTACACGTTCGAGCACATGGAAATCGCCTCCTACACGATCCTGATTGCCGCCGCTCGATCGCTCGGCGAAACCGAGGTTCTTCGGGCTTGCGAAGAGAATCTGCAAGAGGAAGTCGCGATGGCGGATTGGCTGAAATCCCGTCTTCCCTCCACGACCGAGCAGTTCCTTGCGCGGGCCGAAGCGGACAGCGACAGCGCCAAGCGGTGATCGGGTAGGAACGCAGTAACCGTAAACTGGGTGATCGGGATTCGTCCGCTAGCGCGTCCCCCTTCGTGAACGCTGGGCAACGAACACGCCTAGCAAGCGGTCGTCGAGTTGCGCATTTCGAGAAATTGCACGACGAGCGATGCTAATATTGCGGCGTCGTCACTTAGAGAGTCGAAGCGTTCGCCTGCGCAAGCGATACCCTCCGGCGAAGGCCGCCTTGCGAGAGGACGGCACGGTAGCGAGGCTGCGCTCTTAAGGTCGCCCTTACGAGCGCAGTTAGCAGCACAGCATGAGCCA
>NZ_JAMYLZ010000126.1:0-517 GCF_040318315.1 Mesorhizobium sp. M1227 | reverse complement strand
CGGCGGCACCCATGCGACGGAGAATGAATCCTATCGCCGCATTGCGCTGAACGGCACCACAAATGAATGGAAGGTGACCGATCGCGACGGCACCGTCTCGACCTTCCGCTCGGTCGCTGCCGTCGCCAACCTGAACCCACCTGTCGGCACGCCGGCCTATGATCTGGCCCAAAGCTATCGCTGGCTGTTGACCTCGGTCACCGACACCAATGGCAACAGCGTCGCCTACAGCTACACCTGTCCGGCAAGCCCGGTCTGTTACCCCGATACGATCAGCTACAACGGCACTGTCGTAAAATTCTATCTGGAGACACGTCCCGACCTGATCCTGATGGGCAATGGCCGCGACATCTCCGAGACCAGCCAGCGCGTCAAGGCCATCGGCGTCACGGTCTCTGGCGCACTGCGCAGCGCCTACAAGCTGACCTACGACCAGGCGCCGTTCTCCAACGCCTCGCGCCTGACCGCCGTCACCCGCTACGGCACCGATGCGGCCATCGCTGCCGACGGCACCATC
>NZ_JAMYLZ010000125.1:0-539 GCF_040318315.1 Mesorhizobium sp. M1227 | reverse complement strand
TCGGCCGTTGAAGCTCTCGATGAAGCCATTCTGCATCGGCTTGCCGGGCGCAATGTAATGCCATTCGACGCGGTTCTGATCCGCCCAGGAGAGGATGGCGTTCGAGGTGAACTCGCTGCCATTGTCGCTGACGATCATTCTCGGCCGGCCGCGCTCGGTGATGAGCCGGTCCAATTCGCGGGCAACCCGCATGCCCGAGAGAGACGTATCAATGATGAGTGCCAGGCACTCTCTCGTGCAGTCGTCGACGACGGCCAGGATGCGGAAGCGGCGCCCGTCTGTGAGCTGGTCCGATACGAAGTCGAGCGACCAGCGCTCGTCGGGCCTCAGCGGCACCACCATCGGCGCCCTGGTCCCGATCGCCCGTTTGCGGCCGCCACGGCGGCGAACGGCGAGCTTCTCCTCCCGATAGAGCCGGAACAGCTTCTTGTGGTTCACGACCAGGCCCTCCCGCCTCAGCATCACGAGAAGACGCCGGTAGCCGAACCGGCGACGCTCCTGCGCGATCGCCTTCATCCGCTCGCGAAGCTCGCGGTCGT
>NZ_JAMYLZ010000124.1:0-549 GCF_040318315.1 Mesorhizobium sp. M1227 | reverse complement strand
TTCAACAGATGGGGTGATTGGGGTCTCGGCCGAGCCTAACTGATGGCGGCTGCTCCTGTCGGGATGTGAGAACGTGGTCGATGTGAATCGCCACAAACATCGGGAAAGAGCAGCCATGAAGTATTTTGCCGGACTTGACGTGTCTTTGGAAGATACCGCGATTTGCGTGGTCGACGCGGCTGGGCGGATCGTGAAGGAAGCGCGCGGCGAGCGAGCCGGAGGCGTTGTGCAACGCCCTGCGGAAAGTCGATCTGCCGCTCGAGCGGATCGGGCTGGAAGCGTGTTCGCTGACGGCCTGGCTTCACGACGGGCTGTGCGCCGGCGGCCTGCCGGCTATCTGCATCGAGACGCGGCGGGCCAATGCGGCGATGAAGACGATGCCGAACAAGACGGATCGGAATGACGCCCGGGCGCTGGCGCAGATCATTCGCACCGGCTGGTATCGGCAGGTGCATGTGAAGAACCGGCGGTGCCGGCTTTGGAGATCTCTCCTCGTCGCCCGCCGCACGGTGCTGAATGAAATGCGCACCATCGAGAACGTGATCCGGG
>NZ_JAMYLZ010000123.1:0-550 GCF_040318315.1 Mesorhizobium sp. M1227 | reverse complement strand
GCTCCGTCGAGAATAAGCGCTCCCGGTTTGGCTATGGCGCTCGCCGGCGATGATGGCGCACTTGCGCGGTTGAGGCGGGACGATCGCGAGCACCCGCACAACTCGGTATTTCAAGCGGCTCGGCATCCCGCGACCCTGACCTGTTATCAAAAATTATGCTCGCGGCGACTGTCTAAAGTAGACATTAAGTAGATGTCGCGGCTCGACAGGGCCCCATACATGCCCATACGTGCGGAATTCCTCGACGAGGCCGCGCGTGCGATTCTCTTGCCTCGAAACAGGGGCCGGAGATTAACGGGAATGAGGTTTATCGTAGTCACCCCTGGGCCGTAATCGATTGCCTGTCGGATCGAGGCCGAGCAGCTTCAATTCCCCCAGATCGAACACTGAACTACTTGACCCGTTGCCTTCTCACGAACTCTTTCGAAAACACGCGATGAAGACCGAGTGCGCGCGATCCAGCTTCGCCCCCCGCAACGAAATCGGGAGGGCCGACATGCGTTTGCCAGACAAAGTTTGGTGGGGCAGGTTTCCACGTAACTTTTGATCC
>NZ_JAMYLZ010000122.1:0-571 GCF_040318315.1 Mesorhizobium sp. M1227 | reverse complement strand
CCGACGGCACCAGCATCGAGCAGGGCGGCGCCTTCAACGCCGCGCCCGGCAAGCCAGCTACGCTCGGCGCTATCACGCTCGACGCAAAGGGCGGCGTTTACGATGCCAAGCTCGAAGTTGCGGTCGATGGCAAGAGCATCGGCTGCGCCGCGCGGGTCGGCGGCGCGACCTGATCGCACCGGCCAGTTTACGAAAAAGGGCGTCGGCGTTCGGCGCCCTTTTCTATGTGTGCCGAGCCGGGAAAAATGACTGAACGACAGCTGAACGACGGGTTCCGGGATGGTTCAGCCGCAATTCGGGAAGGTTGGCCATAGGCTGAGGCAGCCGGAAATGAAGACCAAGATGACCCGCAATATGTTCATAACCCTTACTGCCGCTCTCGTTGCCGGCAGCATCGGCCAGGTGGCGCTGTCCGCACCGGCCTACGCAGGAGGCTGGGTGTCGGTGACATTTGCTCCTGCCAACGCCCGCGACGCCGGCGCCCTGGCGACCGGCCTGCGCGTCTATTCGAAGTATCGCGGCCTGCACGGCGCCAGAATCCGTCAGTCCGGACACGGTAATGCTGCTGGCC
>NZ_JAMYLZ010000121.1:0-575 GCF_040318315.1 Mesorhizobium sp. M1227 | reverse complement strand
GCGAAGACCGATTCATTATGCACCTCCTTTTCAAATGGCGGAAAACAGCGATTCCTGGTTGTCGTCGTGGATGCGATGCGGAGTATTGCGCGCCAAATCGGCCTTGATCCGTTCGTCTTCGAGGTCGCTGGCGCGGATCTGGTAGGGTGCGCCGCGCATGACCTGCTCGGCAGGCAAGAGGCCATCCCTGATGAACCGGCGGATTTTGACGTGCGAGACTCCAAGCCGGGCGGCCGCGTCCGACATGGTGAGCCACTCGCCATTCTTGTCGGAAGAGCGATAGCCGCTGATCTTGTGCACCGTGCGCAGCGATTGGACGCGACGCGCGGTCCAGGTCTTTCCCTGACCGGTCTGCATGCCCATGCGGTTGAGTGTGGCAGCGATTTCGGCATCCGACCATCGGGTTGCCATGGATCGCATGATCGCCAGAGCCTCCTCAGGCGTACGCTGGCCATGCTCTCCGGATTTGGGCTTGCGAACCCGTACCTGCGAGTGCTGGCCTCCGTGCCAGTGGATGGTCAAGATCACGTCGCGCGCATCGTCATCGACATCCGCCACGATGTCCTTGATGAGCG
>NZ_JAMYLZ010000120.1:0-580 GCF_040318315.1 Mesorhizobium sp. M1227 | reverse complement strand
TCGCCGAGCTTGCTGTCCGGCAAGACTTTTGGGGCGATGTCGTCGAGCCATGCCTTGAGAGCATGGAGGATGGGGACACTATGTTGCTGGCGGAAGCGGCGAATGCAGTCATCTCGCGTTTCGCCGTCATCGGGGATTTCGTTCCGCGCCTGCCTTTCAACCCGATAGAGCTGTTCAAAGAACCGGAGCGCCTGTTCCGGCGGGCCGCCGCCTTTCTTCCTCGCCTTTAGGGCATCGACGAAGCGCCGCCTGGAATGGGCCATGCAGCCAAGATGCGTTGCCCCTTCCAGCGTGCGCCAGGCGGAATAACCGTCACTCATCACGATGCCGCGGTAATCGCCCAAGAAGGTCTGCGGGTGTATCTGGCCGCGACCCGGCTGATAATCGAGCAGCACGATCGGCTCGTCACTGTCGTGGCCGCTCCGGTATGCCCACATGTACGAGGTGCTGGTGGCCTCTCTGTCCATTTCCTTCAGCACCTGGACCGTGGTCTCGTCGCCATGGATGAGGGGCTGCGATCTGAGCCGCAGCTTCAGCACGTCATAGATGCGGGCGAGATGCTTTTCGCTCGAGCCGATCA
>NZ_JAMYLZ010000119.1:0-584 GCF_040318315.1 Mesorhizobium sp. M1227 | reverse complement strand
ACCACGCTCCTGATCGACTTGCCTTCATGCATCAGGTCAAAGCCCTTGTTGATGTCCTCGAGCTTCAGCGTGTGGGTGATCATCGGATCGATCTCGATCTTGCCGGCCATGTACCAGTCGACGATCTTCGGCACGTCGGTGCGGCCGCGCGCGCCGCCGAAGGCGGTGCCCATCCAGGTGCGGCCGGTGACCAGCTGGAACGGCCGCGTCGAGATCTCCTGGCCGGCGCCGGCGACGCCGATGATGACCGACTTGCCCCAGCCGCGATGCGAGGCTTCCAGCGCCTGCCGCATGACTTTGGTGTTGCCGGTGCAGTCGAACGTGTAGTCGGCGCCGCCGATCTGGTCGGCGCCGCGCTTGGTCATGTTGACGAGATGGGCCACGACATCGCCGTCGATCTCCTTCGGATTGACGAAATGCGTCATGCCGAATTTCTCGCCCCATTCCTTCTTGTCGTTGTTCAGGTCGACGCCGATGATCATGTCGGCGCCGGCAAGGCGCAGGCCCTGGATGACGTTGAGGCCGATGCCGCCGAGGCCGAAGACGACCGCCGTCGCGCCTTGCTCGACCTTGGCCGTGTTGAT
>NZ_JAMYLZ010000118.1:0-584 GCF_040318315.1 Mesorhizobium sp. M1227 | reverse complement strand
GGCCGCAACGTCGTCATCGACAAGTCGTTCGGCGCACCGCGCATCACCAAGGACGGCGTCACCGTCGCCAAGGAAATCGAGCTTGAGGACAAGTTCGAAAACATGGGCGCGCAGATGGTCCGCGAAGTTGCTTCGAAGACCAACGACATCGCCGGCGACGGCACCACCACCGCGACCGTTCTGGCACAGTCGATCGTCCAGGAAGGCCACAAGTCGGTTGCCGCCGGCATGAACCCGATGGACCTCAAGCGCGGCATCGACCTCGCCGTCGCCGACGTCGTCGCGACGCTGATCAAGAACGCCAAGAAGATCAAGACCTCGGAAGAGGTTGCCCAGGTCGGCACCATCGCCGGCAATGGCGACGTGTCGGTCGGCTCGATGATCGCGGAAGCGATGCAGAAGGTCGGCAATGAGGGCGTCATCACCGTCGAGGAAGCAAAGACCGCCGAGACCGAGCTTGAAGTCGTTGAAGGCATGCAGTTCGACCGCGGCTATCTCTCGCCCTACTTCGTCACCAACGCCGAGAAGATGGTTGCGGATCTGGAAGACGCCTACATTCTTCTCCACGAGAAGAAGCTCTCCAA
>NZ_JAMYLZ010000117.1:0-592 GCF_040318315.1 Mesorhizobium sp. M1227 | reverse complement strand
CCTCGGCGATCGCGGGAATAGTAGAACACTGCCGCCGGCGGATCGGCGCCGCCGAACGGTCGGTCATCGCGCACATAGGTCCATAATCGGCCGGTATCGGTCTGCCCTTGGCCAGGACCGGCACCGTCGTGTCGTCGCCGTGCAGACGCGAAGCGGCCAGCACATGGGCTTCGAGCCGCTTGAACAGCGGCATCAGCGCCGCGGCGCCGGCGCCGACCTGGTCGGCGAGCGTCGACAGGCTGAGCGGCACGCCTTCGCGGGCATAGCGTTCGGCCTGGCGGTTGAGCGGCTGATGCTGGCCGAACTTCTCGAACAGGATCATCGCCAGCAGGCTGGGACCGGCCCAGCCGCGCGGGGTGGCGTGGAAGGGCGCCGGAGCCTGGCTGATCGTCTCGCAGTCGCGGCAGGTGAACTTCTCCCGCACGTGCTGGATCACCTTCCATTGCCGCGGCACCACCTCCAGCGTCTCGGTGATATCCTCACCCAGCTTGCGCAGCCGATGACCGCCGCAGCAATGGCAAGCGGCCGGCGCCGGCTCGACCACGCGTTCGCGCGGCAGATGCTCGGGAAATGGCTGGCGCGCCGGTCGCTT
>NZ_JAMYLZ010000116.1:0-612 GCF_040318315.1 Mesorhizobium sp. M1227 | reverse complement strand
ATGACGGCAACGCCGGTGCCAATGCCACGCCGCCGGCCAAGGGCAACATCACCCGCAAGCGCAGCTTCTCCGATTATTATGGATCGCCGCAAAAGGAGGTGAATCAGACTTTTGCTTATGACCTCTATGGCAACAAAGTCTCGGCGACCAACGGGCTCGGCCACAAGACCGAGTGGGATTATGATGCGACCTATCACCTCTATCCGGTGACGCAGCGCAGCCCCCGCTATTTTGCCACCGGCGGCCAGAGCGCCGACACCCGCTTCGTCTCGAGCGCCACCTACAATGCCGTCTGCGGGCTTCCGGCGACGAAGACCGACTTCAACGGCCTCATCAAGACCTTCACCTACGATCCGTTCTGCCGGCCCTACCAGGTCTCGCAAAGTGTGACCGGCGCGTATGCCAAGACGCGCTTCGAGAACGAAGGCAATCCGGCGGCACAGGCGCTGGCCAAGCTGACGCCGCTGCCCAATGGCGCCGGTGAAGACTTTACCCGCTCCTATTATGACGGGCTTGGCCGGGTTTATCGGGTGGAAACGCCCGGCGAGACGGCGGCCGGAGCAAAGCGCATTGCCGACACCGACTACGATCTGCGTAATAATGTCCTGCGCA
>NZ_JAMYLZ010000115.1:0-658 GCF_040318315.1 Mesorhizobium sp. M1227 | reverse complement strand
GAGCCGGAAAAATCTGCTTCAGCCACGACGTCGGGCGGGCATTCGGGATGCGCGAGCACGATCACGCCGGGATGGCTTTCGCGCAACTCGCGGATGTCGGCCGGTGTAAAGCGCTCATGCACCTCGCAATGCCCTTTCCAGGCGATGATCTGCACATCGGTCTGGGCGGCGATATTCTGGGCCAGATATTCGTCCGGCAACATGATCACCTGGGGAACGCCAAGGGATTGGACGACCGCCTTGGCGTTGCCGGATGTACAGCAGATATCCGACTCGGCTTTCACTTCGGCCGACGTGTTGACATAAGTGATGATCGGCACGCCGGGATAACGCTGGCGCATCAAGCGCACGTCTTCTGCCGTGATCGATTCCGCCAACGAACAGCCTGCCCGCAGGTCGGGAATGAGCACCGTCTTTTGCGGATTGAGCAGCTTGGCCGTTTCGGCCATGAAATGTACGCCGGCCAGCACGATGACTTGCGCCTCGATCGTCGCAGCCGTGCGGGCCAGTGCCAAGCTGTCGCCGACGATGTCGGCCACGCAATGGAAGATCTCGGGGGTCTGATAGTTGTGCGCCAGGATGATGGCGTTGCGCTCGCGCTTCAGTGCAAGGATCGCCTCGATATCCTCGACGAAAGCCGGCCATTCGATCGGCGGGA
>NZ_JAMYLZ010000114.1:0-671 GCF_040318315.1 Mesorhizobium sp. M1227 | reverse complement strand
TGCGCAGGTAGAGCACGGAATGGTCGAGCCGGGCGGCCTGACGTCCGAAGGCGCAGGCCAGCCAGGTCTTTCCGGTGCCGGTCTGCCCGGTGATGATGAGGTTTTCATGCGCCTTCAGCCAGGCGCCATGGGCGAGCGATAGCGTATTGCGCCGGTCGAGCCCGCGATGTGCGGCGAAGTCGATGTTCTCGATGCAGGCATCGGCAAAGCGCAGCCTGGCAACGGCGAGATGGTTGGTCACACGCTTGTCGGCACGCCTGGCGGCTTCACGATCGAGCATCAGGCCAAGCCACTCGTCGCGACTGAGATCGTCGGCGTTGCTCTGGTCGGCCAGGTCCCGATAGGCGGCGGCCATTCCGCCAAGGCCGAGAGCCTGCATCTGGTCGAGGGTTGGATGTGTCAGCATGGTTGGTTTCCTTCCTTCATTGATAATAGGAGCCGCCGCGGATGTTGGTGTGCGATGGCGTGGGCTTGACCGGCTCGGCCGCGGGCGGCACGCGGTCGAGGCCGGATTTGAGGATGGCGTTGACGGAGGAGTAGGTGATCGCATTGATGGTCGGCGCCCGCGCGCAGGCCGCCTCGAGCCGATCCCGCTCGTAGCGACGGGCCAGCGAGAGGATGCCAAACGCGGAACGGTATCCCTGCTCGGGATGGGGACGGTCGCGCATCAT
>NZ_JAMYLZ010000113.1:0-775 GCF_040318315.1 Mesorhizobium sp. M1227 | reverse complement strand
GAATCGGTGATCGCAACGTCACCACCGTGCCATGGCCGCTCGCCCCTCAGAGCAAGCCCCGTTCTCTCTCCAAAACTTTTTGCAGAACCTTCAGCACACTATCGCGCCGTCGTTGCGGGAAGACGATCGAGGTTGAGCCAAGCGAAAACGGTCTTCGGTCAGACCCAATCCATTCGAGGGCGCCATGGGCGTAGCTAGGATGGACAGACAGTCACAACGGCGACCGCGATCAGTCACCCGCTTCCCAGCCCTGTCATGAGCGCTTTGGCGGTCAATACAGCTAACCCACACCTCAACCATGAGAATGATGATGCCGCTCCAGGTACCCGCGCCAAGATGGCCGGCGAGCGGAGCTGGGCCGCGCCGTGAAGCTGGGCGGACCGGATCAGTTCAGTTCAGTTCAGGAGGTGGGTGACGCGCTCCATTGCGAGTGGGCGGCCACGCTCTGGTACAGATTGTATTTGTGCGAGCGATGGCCAAAGCCATTTCTCCATCGGCGGCTCATTTGCCTTATGCTTCGTCAATGATCCGAAATCCGCGTTCCAGACTGCAATCCTATGCTGCTTGACCCTATATTGATCAGCGATCTTGCCCCAAGGCATCCATTCCAAACGGCACAACGCGCCACTTGCTGACGCAGTGCGCCGATGTACGAACGTCTCGATATTTTGGGGCCGACGAACGAACCCGCTGCGCGGGATGGGCGCATGGGGTGAGGTAGAGATCAAGAACCGGTCGTCGCGCTCGCGTTGAGCGTCGTTCGGCTCGAGCAGAG
>NZ_JAMYLZ010000112.1:0-780 GCF_040318315.1 Mesorhizobium sp. M1227 | reverse complement strand
CTCGTGCCGAACGGGTTGTCGATGGTCTGCAAGGTCCTCTGTTCCAAGTCGATATAACCGAGATCGTAATGCATGAAGCTGACGAGCCAAATGCCGTCGTCGATCTCCTTGATTCCCAGCCTCTGACCGGCGAGCACGGTCGAGACGTTGATCTTCTTCCTGTGCATGCAGATGCGGCCGCAAGCGGTAACCAGGATGTCGCGGTCGTGGAAGGGGTATTCCAGTTCCGGCAGGCCGTCATAGGCTCTTGAGGACGGCGTGTAGAGCTCGGCCGGGGTGCGCATGGCGAGCGCCTCGTGTGGCCTTTCCTCATTGAATTCGCTGATGAAAGCGTCGAACCTCGCCTGCTGCTGGAGGATGTTCATGCCGGGCGGCCTGGTCGTCTCTTTCTTTAAGGTCAGATGCATGCGCTCGTGGCGGCCGTTCTGTTGCGGGTTGCCCGGCTGGATGCGCTCGATGACGATGCCGGGCCTGAGCCAGAACACCGACAGGCGCGAGAGATTGTAGAGGCCGTTAGGCGAAGCGAAAGGGAGCCCGTTGTCGGAGCGGATGGCGGCGGGCAGGCCGCGCTCCCTGAACAGCCGCACGAAGGCCTCGATGACCGGCGTCTCCTTTGTCGATTCAAGCGCTTCGCAGGCGAGCACATAGCGCGAGATCTGGTCGGTGACCGTCAGGGGGTAACAGTAGCTACCGTTGCCGAGCCTGAACTCCCCCTTGAAGTCGGTGCACCACAGATCGTTAGGGGCGGCGGCTTGCGACAATGGCGTGCCCACGGCCTTG
>NZ_JAMYLZ010000111.1:0-781 GCF_040318315.1 Mesorhizobium sp. M1227 | reverse complement strand
ACGCCCGAGGTGGTGTCGCTTGACGGCAAGGCTTTGCGGCGAGCCTACGAGAAGGGCTTGGCAGCCAGTCCGCCGTTGACGGTGTCGGCCTTCGCCGCCGAGACCCGGCTGTGCCTGGCGGCAGTCTCGCCGAGCGATGGTGAGAACGAAGTCGAGGCCGCGCTCAAAGTCGTCGAACTCATTGATCTTACGGGCAGATTGGTCACCGCCGACGCGCTTCACTGCCACACCCGCATGGCTGCGGCCATTACCCAAAGAGGTGGCGATTACCTGCTTGCGCTGAAGGGCAACCGTCGTCATTGGCTGCGCCGTGCCAACCTGCAACTGGCCGACGCCACCCCTTCCATTGCCGAGCGGACCGAGACCAGCCACGGCCGCAACGAGTGGCGGCAGGCCGAGATCGTGGCGGCGGCCGAGCCGCTGATGCCCGGCCACCGGGCCTTCATCCGCATCACCAGCCGACGCGATCAGGCCAAGCCGTTGATGCGCCTGTTCATGGCCTCCACGCTCATGTCGCCGCAGCGGGCGCTCGACCTCACTAGAGCTCATTGGCAGATCGAGAACGGCCTGCATTGGATGCTCGATGTCCATCTCGATGAGGATCTCAGCCGTGCCCGCAAGGACAATGCCCCCGCCAACACGGCCCTTCTCAATCGCCTCGCCAGAAACATCCTTCAGGCCGCCGATGCTGCCAAAGTTCCCATCAGCCATCGCATCAAGAAATGCGCCTGGAACGACGACTATCTCATCAATGCCATCACTCATATGCGATAGCCCTGCC
>NZ_JAMYLZ010000110.1:0-797 GCF_040318315.1 Mesorhizobium sp. M1227 | reverse complement strand
CACATGTTCATCTCGGCCCCCGGCGCTGGCAACCCGAACCTGCTTCGCAGTGTCGTGACGGAACTCGGCGGGACGGTTGCGGTGGAGTATGCGCCGTCATCGACCTGGGCCAACACCTACCTGCCGCAGGTGGTGCATGCGGTGACAAAACTGTCGGTCGGCGACGGCCGCGGCCAGACGGCGGTGAGCACCTACGCCTATGCCGGCGGCAAATACGATCCGGCGGCGCGCAAGTTTCTGGGCTTTGCCTCGATCGTCGAGACAAAACCGCTGGCCAATGGCGAGACGGCGGCCTCGAAGGTCGAGACCACCTACCGGCAGGACCTGGCGAGCTACGGCCTGCCGTCGCTGACGCTGTGGAAGGACGGCGCCGGCATCGTCCACAAGCAGGTGGCCGAGACCTATGCGGTCAATACCGCAACCAAGCCATACACCGTGCAGAACATTGCGACCGACACGACGCTGACCGAGAATCTTGCGCGCACACTGAAGGTCGAGCGGGCGTTCGACGCCTACAACAACGTCGCCAGCATCAAGGACTATGGCCGCACCGACGTCAGCGGCGACGAGACCTGGACGGTGACGAGCTTCGCGCCCAACACCACGGCCTACATCGTCTCGCTGCCGAGCAGCCAGACGGTGCGCGCCGGGCTGGACACCAGCTTTGCCTATATCGGCTATGACGAGAGCTATTATGACGGCAACGCCGGTGCCAATGCCACGCCGCCGGCCAAGGGCAACATCACCCGCAAGCGCAGCTTCTCCGATTATTATGGATCGCCGCAAAAGGAGGTGAA
>NZ_JAMYLZ010000109.1:0-859 GCF_040318315.1 Mesorhizobium sp. M1227 | reverse complement strand
AAAGGGCTCGCGACAGTCCCAGGCTCGTGATTCACTCTGACCACCAAGATGTTGGAGTGAATCGTGCGGGGCGGTGACAGACAGACGGGCGAACTGTTCAGCTACGTGGACCTTGAGGCTCGGGTGCGTCGCGATCATCCGTTGCGCCGTATTCGGACGATTGTGAACGAGGCGCTTTCGGCGTTGGAGCGGGAATTTGCGGCCCTGTACTCGCCGATCGGGCGGCCATCGATTCCGCCTGAGAAGTTGCTGCGGGCGATGCTGTTGCAGGCGTTCTATTCGATCCGCTCGGAACGGCTTTTGATGGAGCGGCTGGAATACGACCTCCTGTTCCGCTGGTTTGTTGGCATCGGCGTCGACGATGCAGCCTGGGACCATTCGGTTTTCTCGAAGAACCGCGACCGGCTGCTGGAGGGCGACATCGCGGCGAAGTCCCTGGCGGCCGTGCTGGCGCAACCCAAGGTGAAGAAGCTTCTGTCGACGGATCACTTCTCGGTCGACGGTACGCTGATCGAGGCTTGGGCGTCGATGAAGAGCGTCAAGCCGAAGGGCGGCTCGGGCGAACCGCCGGCAGACGGCGGTGGACGCAATGTTGGAGCGGACTTCCACGGCGAGAAACGATCGAACGAGACGCATGCCTCGACCACCGATCCCGACGCCAGGCTCTACCGCAAGGGGCGGGGCAAGGAGGCCAAGCTGAGCTTCATGGGACATGGGCTGATAGAGAACCGCCACGGCCTTCGATGGACGAAGTCACCGGCGACGGCTCCGCCGGATTGCTCGACGACGGCA
This sequence comes from Mesorhizobium sp. M1227, assembly GCF_040318315.1. Classification (NCBI taxonomy): domain Bacteria; kingdom Pseudomonadati; phylum Pseudomonadota; class Alphaproteobacteria; order Hyphomicrobiales; family Phyllobacteriaceae; genus Mesorhizobium; species Mesorhizobium sp. M1227. Next base: position 67 of record NZ_JAMYLZ010000109.1, on the reverse strand, counting down.
CGATCGAGATCACCTTCGCCTATCACAACGGCGACGAGGCTATCCTCAAGGCCAAACGTGATCCTTC
>NZ_JAMYLZ010000108.1:0-895 GCF_040318315.1 Mesorhizobium sp. M1227 | reverse complement strand
ATCGGTGGTTCTGCCGGCTTGGCCTCGAGGGTGATGTGCCTGACCACTCAACCTTCTCCAAGACCCGCCACGGCCGCTTCCGCGATGCCGACCTGCTGCGCGAACTGTTCGAGACCGTCGTCCGGCGCTGCATAGCTGAAGGGCTCGTCGGCGGCGAAGGCTTTGCGGTCGATGCCAGCATGATCGTCGCCGACGCCCATCGTCAGCGCGGGATCGAAACGGCCGAGGACCTCAATCCCAAAGCCAAGCGGGCCGTGGCTGAGTATCTCGCCACTCTGGATGACGCCGCCTTCGGGGCCGCCACGCCGGTGGAGCCCAAGTTCGTCTCCCCTGTTGATCCCGCCGCGCGCTGGACTGCCGCTTGGGGTGGCCCAGCCGTCTATGCCTATTGCACGAACTATTTGATCGACGTGGAGCACGCCATCATCGTGGACGTGGAGCCCTCGACCGCGGTGCGCCAAGCCGAGGTGACGGCCGCCAAGACTATGATCGAGCGGGCGCACGACGAGCTCGGCCTCTGGCCGGAGCGGCTGATTGCCGACACCGGCTACGGCTCGGCCGAAATGCTGAACTGGTTGGTGCATGAGCGTGGGATCGAGCCGCATATCCCGGTCTTCGACAAGTCTAGGCGCAAGGATGGCACCTTCTCGCGCGACGACTTCACCTACGACCATAAGGCCGATACATACATCTGTCCTGGCGGGAAGACGCTCAGGCAGCGCCAGAAGACCTATCGGATGCCACACCCTCTCGTCGACGAGAATGGCATGATGCGCTATCGCGCCAGCAAGCTGGATTGCGACGCCTGTGCCCTGAAGCCCAGCTGTTGCCCGAAGGAGCCGGCGCGCAAGGTGCTGCGCTCGATCTATGAGGGCGCGCGCGACATGGCCCGCGA
>NZ_JAMYLZ010000107.1:0-895 GCF_040318315.1 Mesorhizobium sp. M1227 | reverse complement strand
CGATCCTGAAGAACCCATTCTACGCCGGCGCCTATGTCTATGGTAAGAGCGAGAAGCGCACTGAGATCGTCGATGGCCGCGTTCGCAAGAGCTATGGCCATTACAAGCCGGCTAGCGAGTGGGCGGTGGTGCTCAACGACCATCACGAAGGCTACATCGGATGGAGCGAGTACGAACGGAACCAGGAACTGCTCGCGGCCAACGCTTATGGCAAAGCCGGCGGCGTCAAGTCGGGCCGCGGCGGTCGCGCACTGCTCCCCGGTCTCATCTCCTGTGGTCGATGCGGGCGAAGACTGGTTGTCATGTATGCCGGACGCGGCCAAGGTTATCCGGTATATCGCTGCGAGCGCGGCAACCTCATGATGGCCCAGGCGCGATGCATGTCGTTCAACGGCTTTCGCACCGACGCGGCGGTGACCCGCGAAGCGCTGGAGGCGGTTGTGCCGATGGCGATCGAAGCGGCGTTGGAGGCTGAACGGATGCAGCTGGAGAGCGAAGCCAAGCGGCGGCAGATGATCGAGATGGACCTGCAGCAGGCGCGCTATGAGGCATCGCTCGCCGAGCGCCGCTATGCCGCTTGCGACCCGGAGAACCGGCTTATTGCGGCCCAGCTCGAGAGGAGTTGGGAAGCCATGCTCAGGCGCGTGGAGACCTGCGAGGCCCGGCTGAGCGAAGTCCAGGGTGTGGAGCCTGTCGACGCGGTTCCGGACTTCACGGGCCTCGCCCAGAATCTCGAGGCCACCTGGAACGCGCCAAGTGTCGACATGCGCTGTCGTCAGCAACTGCTGCGCACGCTCATCAAGGACATCGTGGCGGATGTCGATGACGATGCGCGCGACGTGATCTTGACCATCCACTGGCACGGAGGCCAGCACTCGCAGGTACGGGTTCGCAA
>NZ_JAMYLZ010000106.1:0-896 GCF_040318315.1 Mesorhizobium sp. M1227 | reverse complement strand
CGATCCTGAAGAACCCATTCTACGCCGGCGCCTATGTCTATGGTAAGAGCGAGAAGCGCACTGAGATCGTCGATGGCCGCGTTCGCAAGAGCTATGGCCATTATAAGCCGGCTAGCGAGTGGGCGGTGGTGCTCAAGGACCATCACGAAGGCTACATCGGATGGAGCGAGTACGAACGGAACCAGGAACTGCTCGCGGCCAACGCTTATGGCAAAGCCGACGGCGTCAAGTCGGGCCACTTGCGGTCGCGCGCTCCTCCCCGGTCTCATCTCCTGTGGTCGATGCAGGCGAAGACTGGTTGTCATGTATGCCGGACGCGGCCAAGGTTATCCGGTATATCGCTGCGAGCGCGGCAACCTCATGATGGCACAGGCGCGATGCATGTCGTTCAACGGCTTTCGCGCCGACGCGGCGGTGACCCGCGAAGCGCTGGAGGCGGTTGCGCCGATGGCGATCGAAGCGGCGTTGGAGGCTGAACGGATGCAGCTGGAGAGCGAAGCCAAGCGGCGGCAGATGATCGAGATGGACCTGCAGCAGGCGCGTTATGAGGCATCGCTCGCCGAGCGCCGCTATGCCGCTTGCGACCCGGAGAACCGGCTTATTGCGGCCCAGCTCGAGAGGAGTTGGGAAGCCACGCTCAGGCGCGTGGAGACCTGCGAGGCCCGGCTGAGCGAAGTCCAGCGTGTGGAGCCTGTCGACGCGGTTCCGGACTTCACGGGCCTCGCCCAGAATCTCGAGGCCACCTGGAACGCGCCGGGTGTCGACATGCGCTGTCGTCAGCAACTGCTGCGCGCGCTCATCAAGGACATCGTGGCGGATGTCGATGACGATGCGCGCGACGTGATCTTGACCATCCACTGGCACGGAGGCCAGCACTCGCAGGTACGGGTTCGCAA
>NZ_JAMYLZ010000105.1:0-907 GCF_040318315.1 Mesorhizobium sp. M1227 | reverse complement strand
GCTTGTTGGCGGCGGTGTATTGCAGCGGGGCGGCCAGCGTGCCGAAGTCGAGCTGCACCGGCAGATACTGGGTGCGCAGCGTCTGGCCGGAGGCATCGCGCACGCTGGTCGTGGTGTGGGTCAGCGTGCCCAGCGTGACGTCCTGGCGCGCGGGTTTGCCGAAGCCGTCATATTTGGTGGCCTGCGTTGCCGCAGGGTTGGTGGAGGTGGTGAGCTGGCCGATATTGTAGAAGCCCGCCGCCGCCTGATCGTAGGTGTTCTGCGTCAGCGTCACCGCACTGCCGCCCGACGGGGTCGCCGTCTTCAGGGTCAGCCGGTCCATCTGGTCGTAGGCCAGGGCGGTGACGGTGCTGCGGGCATCGGTCTGGCTGGTCAGCCGGTTGGCGACGTCATAGACATAGGACCAGCTGCCGAGATCGGGATCCGTTGCAGAAAGCCGGTTGCCGACCATGTCATAGCTGTAGCTCCAGCTCGAGCCGCCCGGATCGCTGACCCCGATCAGCCGGCCAAGCACATCGTAGCTGCGGCCCTCCGTCAGATTAAGCCCGCCGAGATCGCGCACGATCTGCACGACATCGCCGCGCGTCGAGGACACGCTCTTCGACTGGCGTGTGGTGGTCGCATTGACCTGGTCGGTCTGGGTGACCGCGTAAAGCCGCGGATTGGTGCCGGTGCCGCTGTCGAGGCTGTGGGCGAAAATCGTCTGGCTGACGTCGGCATAGACGGTTTTTACCGGCCGGTCGCTCCAGTCGTAGCTGTTGGTCGTCCACTGCGCGGTGTCGCCGACAAAGCGCGGGAAGGCGGTGCGCAGGACATTATTACGCAGATCGTAGTCGGTGTCGGCAATGCGCTTTGCTCCGGCCGCCGTCTCGCCGGGCGTTTCCACCCGATAAACCCGGCCAAGCCC
>NZ_JAMYLZ010000104.1:0-1016 GCF_040318315.1 Mesorhizobium sp. M1227 | reverse complement strand
AATGGACCCTAAATCTGAGATGAGTTCATGCCGTACCAGCCCATTCAAATCTATTCTTCGCCCTGACTCGACTTGCTTAGGCATCATGCGCGATAGAGCGCGGGGGGTGTTTGGCTCAGTAGCTCCGCACCACGCTCTGTCACTAGGACATGAGCGCCAGTCCCGAATAAGTACCCGTTTTCACTGCACAATATATTTGGCATGTGCAGGGTCATGCCGGATTGCAGGATATCCTCCGCGCCCGGCTCCAAGCTCAGGTCACCGCGTTCAGTCCAATTAATGCCAGTCTGGTATCCGGTTCGTTGGCGAAAGACTCCCTTTCTCCCAAATCGCTTAAGCACCTCACGGCCAGCAGCGTCGACTGCCGCCGCGGAGGTGCCCGGCTTAACTGCGCCAACGAGGGCGTCAATGACCTCTTCGGCCAAGGTGTGCAAAGACTCAGCCTCAGGATGTCGGCCAAGCACAGCGCACCGGACCATCCCTACCGTGTACCCGTATTTTGATGCGCCGATTTCCAGAAAAGCCGGCTCGTTATTACTAATCGGATGACGAGATGGAGGAGCATGCGGCAACTTCGTCCGTTCCCCGAACAAAATGGTACCGGGAGAAAGCCCAACTCCACCGTCAGCGTTGCTGGCGTCTGCCCTGATGGCCGCCGCCATAGTCGCTGCCATCTCCAATTCGGTAACACCTTCCCGTAGCGAGCTTTGGAAGGTTCGTACTGCCAAGTCAGTCATGCGCATTGCGTCGCGCATGCACTTGAGTTCCAGCTCGCCCTTTATCGCTGCCACCGAAGAAACCAGCCGAGTCGCATCGGCGATCTTTAAGCCGGGAAGCTGCGCCTGAAGCGCATTGATATCTGCCAACGCGAGGTTCCAGCAGCCAAGCTCAAAACCAATCCTCTTGCTTTGCAAGCCATACCGACGAAGCACGTCGGCACACACTTTCCCAAAATCTTCCTGGTGGGTGTAAGTAACTATCTCATCAATACAACTATACCAACGAACCGCTTGCTC
>NZ_JAMYLZ010000103.1:0-1052 GCF_040318315.1 Mesorhizobium sp. M1227 | reverse complement strand
TAGAGCCTTTCACGTTTTGATGGAAGCGTAGCCGGCGTTTGCGAAGTAGTTGTTGCATTCGGTTGCCTCGATCGTTTCAACGAGGTGGCCGATGTGGCGCCAAGTGTCCTCGACGGTACGTTTCTGAGCTTGGCGCATCCAGTGTTTGATTTTGGCAAAGGCCTGCTCGATCGGATTGAGGTCTGGGGAGTAGGGCGGTAGGTACCAAAGCCTGGCGCCGGCCGCCTTGATCATCTGCCTGATGGCCGCCGACTTATGACTTCCCAGATTATCCATGACGACGATGTCGCCGGGTTTCAGCACGGTGATGAGCTGCTGCTCGACATAGGCGCGGAAGCATTGGCCGTTGATTGGCCCGTCGAAGACGCAAGGTGCCGCGAGCCTATCGCAGCGCAGCGCGCCGAGGAAGGTCAGCGTGCGCCAGTGGCCGTGCGGGGCCAAGCCGCGCAGCCGCTCGCCCTTCGGCCCCCAACCGCGCAGCGGAGCCATGTTGGTCTTGATCCAGGTCTCGTCGATGAAGACCAGATGCTGCGGATCGAGGCCGGCCTGCCAAGAGCGCCATCGCTGACGCCTGCGGGCAATATCAGCGCGCGCCTGCTCAAGGGCGAACAGCGTTTTTTTTGAAGCTCAGGCCCTCGCGCCTCAAGAACATCCAGACCGCGTTGTGCGAGACCTTGACCCCGCGTGCGGCCAACTCATCCTTCAGACCATGCAGTGTCAGATGCGGCGTCTCACGCACACGCGCCTCGATGAAGGCACGGTGCGGCTCCAGCACCCTCTTGCGATGTCCGCCCATCTTGCCAGGCGCAACCGAGCCAGTCGCCCGATGGCGCTGCAACAACTTCACCGCCGCCGAAACCGAAATGCCGAACCGTTTCGCGGCCGACCGGCGGCTCTCGCCACCCAAAACCGCCGCTACAACACGTTCGCGAAGATCATCCGAAAGAGGTCGCGTCATCCGATGCTGGCCTCCACTCCAGCCAGCATCTTGAATCACAAAACCGACTGATCCGGAATCCCCTTCGATTCCGTCAAATCAGGAACCGCTCTAG
>NZ_JAMYLZ010000102.1:0-1114 GCF_040318315.1 Mesorhizobium sp. M1227 | reverse complement strand
AGGCCTCCGGATTGATGCCGTTCAACTTACAGGTCTGGATCAGGGTGTAGAAGACCGCGGCGCGCTCGCCGCCGGAGTCCGAGCCAAGGAAGGTCCAGTTGCGTCGTCCGAGCGTCAGGGGGCGGATCGCCCGTTCGGCGGCATTGTTGGTCATCTCGAGACGGCCATCTTGGGTGAAGCGGCAGAGCGCCTCCCAGCGATTGAGGCTGTAGCGGATGGCCTTGGCGAGGTCCCCTTGCGGCTGATCCTGCCCAGGCTGGCCTCCAGATAATTCTTGAGCTCGGCCAGCAACGGCACGCTCTGAGCCTGGCGCACGGCCAGACGAACTTCGGCGCTCCGGCCGTTGATGTCGCGCTCGACGGCGAAGATCGCGCCGATCTTGTCCAATGCCTGGCGCGCGATCGGCGATTTGGTCTTAGCGTGCTCGTCGAACAGTTCGCGCCTGGCATGGGCCCAACACGCGACCGGCTCCAGGCGCGGGCGACCGGTGATCGGATCCGGTTCGTAGAGCTTGTCAAAGCCGGCATAGGCGTCGGCGTGCAGGAAGCCAGATGCCGGCGCCAGCAGAGCGTGGGCGTGCTCGCCCTTGCGGTCAGGTGAGTAGCGATAGAAAGCCGCCGGCGGATTGGGCGAGCCCCAGGTGCCTTCGTCGCGCACAACGACCCATAGCCGGCCGCTTTTGGTGCGCCCGCGTCCGGGATCCTGAACCGGGATCGGCGTGTCGTCGGCATGGATGGCCGGGCCGGCGCGAGCGTAGTCGCCGATGCGCTCGGCCACCGGCGCGACCAGCCAGGCGGCCCGTCCGACCCAGTCGGCCAGGGTCGATCGATCCAGGTCGACGCCCTCGCGGGCGTAGATGCCGGACTGTCGGTTCAAAGGCAGGTGGTCGCAATATTTGGACACCAGCACGTGCGCGATCAGCCCTTGGCCGGGTCTGCCGCGCTCGATCGGCAGGCTGGGCATCGTCGGCTGGGTGATGGCCTCGCAGTCCCGGCAGCTCAGTTTCGGCCGCACATGCACGACGACCTTGAAGTGTGACGGCACATATTCCAGCACCTCGCGTTCATCATCGCTGATCCTGCGCAGCCGCTCGGAACCGCAGGCCGGGCAGGCG
>NZ_JAMYLZ010000101.1:0-1177 GCF_040318315.1 Mesorhizobium sp. M1227 | reverse complement strand
ATTACTCTGTGATGGTGACGACGATGCCGGCACCGACGGTGCGGCCGCCTTCACGGATGGCGAAGCGCAGCTTCTCTTCCATGGCGATCGGCACGATCAGCTCGACATCGACGGTGATGTTGTCGCCCGGCATCACCATCTCGGTGCCTTCCGGCAGCGACACGATGCCGGTCACGTCCGTCGTGCGGAAATAGAACTGCGGACGGTAGTTGGTGAAGAACGGCGTGTGGCGGCCGCCCTCGTCCTTGGTCAGGATGTAGGCTTCGGCAACGAACTTCTTGTGCGGCTTGACGGTGCCGGGCTTGGCCAGGACCTGGCCGCGCTCGACGCCCTCACGGTCGACACCGCGCAGCAGCGCGCCGATGTTGTCGCCGGCCTGGCCCTGGTCGAGCAGCTTGCGGAACATCTCGACGCCCGTGCAGGTCGTCTTGGTGGTCGGACGGATGCCGACGATCTCCAGCTCCTCGCCGACCTTGACGACGCCGCGCTCGACGCGGCCGGTCACCACCGTGCCACGGCCCGAGATCGAGAACACGTCCTCGATCGGCATCAGGAACGGCTTGTCGAGCGGACGAACCGGCGTCGGGATGTAGGCATCGACCGCAGCCATCAGTTCGCGGATGGCGTCCTCGCCGATCTTCTTGTCGCTGTCTTCAAGGGCGGCAAGCGCCGAACCCTTGACGATCGGAATGTCGTCGCCGGGGAACTCGTTCTTGGTCAAAAGCTCGCGCACCTCGAGCTCGACCAGCTCGAGCAGCTCGGCGTCGTCGACCTGGTCGACCTTATTCAAGAACACCACGATCGAGGGCACGCCGACCTGGCGGGCGAGCAGGATGTGCTCGCGCGTCTGCGGCATCGGGCCGTCGGCGGCCGACACCACCAGGATCGCGCCGTCCATCTGCGCAGCACCGGTGATCATGTTCTTGACATAGTCGGCGTGGCCGGGGCAGTCGACATGGGCATAGTGGCGGTTGGCGGTTTCGTATTCGACGTGCGCCGTCGAAATGGTGATGCCGCGCGCCTTCTCTTCGGGCGCCGCATCGATCTGGTCGTAGCGCTTGTATTCGCCAAAATACTTGGTGATCGCCGCCGTCAGCGACGTCTTGCCATGGTCGACGTGACCAATCGTGCCAATGTTCACATGAGGCTTAGTGCGCTCGAATTTACCTTTTGCCAT
>NZ_JAMYLZ010000100.1:0-1181 GCF_040318315.1 Mesorhizobium sp. M1227 | reverse complement strand
ATCTCCCCCCTGTTTGGACCGGAGACATCGCGAACAGGTGTGCGAGGACATCGCGAACAGTGCTCCATGCTATCTCTCGACGAGGTTGAGGTCGATGGTTTGGATTTTCTGATGGCGGAAGAAGACGTTGAAGACGCCGTCCTTGTCGGTCGCACGGAAGGCGACGGCGCGCCCGGCGAAGGCATTGCAGATCTTGAAGTGGCGGCCGAACAGCGAGGTCGCGCCCTTCTGCTGGATCTTGCGGATATGGTCGCCGGGCGCATAGTCGAAGGGCTGCTGGGTCTCCCTGAAGTCGCGCGGGGAAGACCGGTAGCGGTCGAGCGGCACGGCGCCGGCGATCGCCTCGTGCGGGCGCTCTGCATTGTAGATGTGGCGCCAGCGGTCGAAGGCCCGCTGGGCCGCCGCCAGGTTCTCGAACGGCGGTCCCTGCAGCGCCTCGGCCTTGAGCGTGCGGTGAAAGCGCTCCTCCTTGCCCAGCGTCTGGGGATGATACGGCCTGGAATGCCCGATGGCGATGCCGATTTCGATCAGCCAGACGCCGAGCAGGGTAAAGTCGTTGCGGCCGCCATCGCCCCAAGGCGGGCCGTTGTCGGTGGCGATACGAAAGGGCAGGCCATAGCGGCGGAAGGCCGTGATCAGGCGCGTTTTCACGGTTTCGGTGGTCTGGTCGGAGCAGGCCGACAGCACGATCGAGAACCGCGAATGGTCGTCGAGCACGGTCAGCGGATGCAGGCGCCCGGCGCGCAACGGCACATGACCCTTGAAGTCCATCTGCCACAGATCGTTGGGCGCTTCGTGCTCGAAGCGGATGAAGGGCTTTGCCCCGCCGCCCAGCGCCCCGAGCTCGACGCCGTTGCGACGCAAGATGCCGGTCACCGTCGAGGGCGACGGACAGCCAATCCCCTGGCGCGCCAGGACCCGGGCGATCTTGCGCCCGCCCCAGGCCGGATGTGCCGCCCGCACCGAAAGCGCCGCTGCTTCCACCTCCCAGGCGCTGCGCCTGGGACTCGAGAGCGGTTGGCGCGAACGCTCCAAAAGCCCGGCCTCGCCCTCCGTCCGATAGCGCGCGATCAACTTGTGAGCCACGGTCCGACCGATCCCAAAGCGCCGGCACAACGCGCTCACATTCGCCCCCGGCGCGCTCGCCAACCTGACAAATTCCAGCTTCTGTTTCATCGCGC
>NZ_JAMYLZ010000099.1:0-1321 GCF_040318315.1 Mesorhizobium sp. M1227 | reverse complement strand
TGAACCGCGCCGGGTTGATCGGAGGCTCCAACTCCTGAGAAGGTGGAGCCATGACAAGCAAGACGACCAACAAGTTCTCTCCCGAGGTCCGAACCCGCGCGGTTCGGCTGGTTCTGGATCACGAAGGCGAGCATGCCTCGCGGTGGGCGGCGGTTTCGTCGATCGCCGCCAAGATCGGCTGCACGGCGCAGACGCTGCATGAGTGGGTGAAGAAGGCCGAGCGCGACAGCGGCGTGCGTGCCGGTGTGCCTACGGATGTGGCGACGAAACTCAAGGCTTTGGAACGCGAGAATCGCGAGCTTCGGCAGGCCAACGAGATCCTGCGCAAGGCGAGCGCGTATTTTGCCCAGGCGGAGCTCGACCGCCGGTTCAAGCCATGATCGCGTTCATCGACGATCACCGCGAGGCGCATGGGGTCGAGCCGATCTGCAAGGTGTTGCCGATCGCCCCGTCGACCTACCACGACCATGTCGCCAAGCGTATCGATCCCTCCCGGCTGTCGGCTCGGGCAAAGCGGGATGAGGCTTTGAAGGATGAGGTCCGACGCGTGTTCGAGGCGAATTTCCGCGTTTACGGCGTTCGCAAGGTTTGGCGGCAGTTGCAGCGCGAGGGCTTCGATGTCGCCCGCTGCACGGTTGCCCGCCTGATGAAGGCCATGGGCCTCGAAGGCATCATCCGCGGCAAGCCGATCCGCACCACGGTGAGCGACAAGGCGGCACCATGTCCTCGGGACCATGTCAATCGCCAGTTCCATGCGCCGAGGCCGAACATGCTGTGGGTCTCCGACTTCACCTACGTCGCGACCTGGACCGGCTTCGTCTATGTCGCCTTTGTCATCGACGCCTATGCCCGCCGAATCGTCGGCTGGCGGGTGAGCCGGACGGCGCATGCCAGCTTCGTTCTGGACGCTCTGGAACAGGCTCTCCATGACAGGCGGCCCGTGCAGGGCAACGGGCTCGTGCACCACAGCGATAGAGGCAGCCAATACGTCTCTATCAGATACACCGAGCGCCTGGCGGAGGCCGGCGTCGAGCCGTCCGTGGGCAGTATCGGCGACAGCTACGACAATGCTCTCGCCGAAACGATCAACGGTCTTTACAAGGCCGAGGTGATCCATCGACGCGGACCCTGGCGCTCATTCGAGGCCGTCGAGTTCGCCACGCTCGAATGGGTCGACTGGTTCAACAATTGCCGGCTGCTGGAGCCCATCGGCAACATCCCGCCGGCCGAAGCCGAGGAACGCTACTACGCCATGCTGGATGAACCAGCCATAGCCGCGTGACTCAAACGCAACGGCCTCCGGAAAACCCGGCGCGGTTCA
>NZ_JAMYLZ010000098.1:0-1343 GCF_040318315.1 Mesorhizobium sp. M1227 | reverse complement strand
TCGATGACGGCGCATACTCCACCGCAACCGTCCCGCCGAGTTCCGTCACGACACTGCGAAGCAGGTTCGGGTTGCCAGCGCCGGGGGCCGAGATGAACATGTGGTCGTGGTAGTCGGTAAAATCCGGCAGGCCGTCGCCGTTGAAATCGCCGACCGGCGATCCGGCAGTCATTGCCACCGGAAGGTAAAACCGAACCGGGGTGAAGTCCGTCGAGGACGGCTGCAGGAAGTAAATTTTGACCGTGCCGGTGCTGTAGGGCTGGGTTTTGAGATCGCTGTTGCTCAGCGTGATGAGGTCCATGCGGCCGTCATTGTCGAAGTCGCGCAGGATTCCAACATCGCCATCCGCGTCGTGCTTGACGTAGCCCTTGAAACCGATCCCGGTCGACAGGGATATCCGGACGCTGCCACCTTGGCCGTAGTTGACAATGTCTGTCGCCCCATCGCCATTGACATCGGCCAGCACGCAAGTGCCGGAGCCAGAAAATTGCACCGCCGGGCAAGTGATCTCGAACGACGTCCCGCCCGGCTGCCATTTGTCGACCGAAAACACGCCCTTTTGTAGATTGCTTCCCGATATGTATATCGGCAGCTGATGGCCACTGCCGAGGAAGTCGCCGACGCCTAGGCTCGGATTTAATAGAGTACCACTACTTTTGTTGACCACGTCGAGGCCATCGCCGTCCGCGTCAGCGACAATATATGAGCCATCCGAGAGCGCATCACATGCGGCCTCGTAGCCGGCCGGCGGCGACGGGGCGCCGAGGAACGTTTTGCAATTGGCATTGGTCAACGCCAGCTGGGTGTCGGTGAGGACAATCGCGCCTCGTGTTCCCGTCACCGACTGGCCGCCATTCGACTGAGAAGTCGCCGTGACCGTATCGGCAAAGTCCATCGTGCTTTTGTTGGGCAAGAGCCTACCGGGCTTGGAAGAATATAGACCGTCCTCTGCCGCGTTGAGGGGTACCGATGTCGTGTTGATGAGCGCGCCACTCGAATTGAATTTGTACGTGTATTTCGTTCTATTGTAGGTGATGGCACCAGGATTTTGCTGTGTTCCCGACGTTTGTTGCCAGACCCGGTCGCCAAAGATTTCGTCACGGCCGTCAAAATCCAGATCGCCGGTCTCGTTGGGTGCTCCTGGCACCAAGAGCGCGGAGAGCACGCTATTAACGGTCGTATAGACGCCATCGGTATTCTGGTAAGTCATCTGGCCGAGCGGCTTTGCGGTGCCGCCGGTGATGGTGCCGTCGGCAGCGATGGCCGCATCGGTGCCGTAGCGGGTGACGGCGGTCAGGCGCGAGGCGTTGGAGAACGGCGCCTGGTCGTAGGTCAGCTTGTAG
>NZ_JAMYLZ010000097.1:0-1424 GCF_040318315.1 Mesorhizobium sp. M1227 | reverse complement strand
TCGATGACGGCGCATACTCCACCGCAACCGTCCCGCCGAGTTCCGTCACGACACTGCGAAGCAGGTTCGGGTTGCCAGCGCCGGGGGCCGAGATGAACATGTGCTTGTCGTAATCGGTGAAGTCCGGCAGGCCGTCGCCGTTGAAGTCGCCTATTAATGTGCCGGCAGTCATTGCCATTGGCAGCGAGAACTGCACCGGTGCAAAAGCTGTCGACGACGATCGAAGCGAGAAAAACCTGACCGTGCCGGTCCCATAGGCCTGAGCGAGGTCATCACCAGCCATCGTGAGGACGTCGACGCGGCCATCATTGTCGAAGTCGCGAAGAACGGCAAACGTCCCCGCCATCGCGGAAACTGAGTACTCCTTGAAGCCGATTCCGGTCGACAGCCATAGTTTGGCGCTGTGATTATTGCCGCCGTAGCGGAAAATGTCTGTCGCGCCGTCGCCGTCCAGATCGGCCAGAACGCAGCTGCTTAGGCCGGCAAGCGCCGAGCAGACGGGGGACAAGGAGGGCTCCGCCAACTCCCATGTGCCGTTCGACAGGACACCCTTTTTTACGTTTCCGCCCAGTAGCCCCACGGCGAACAACGGCTGCTGGTGCCCGTTGCCGAGAAAATCGCCAACACCAATGACCTTGTTCAAATCACCGTTCCCATTGACATTGAGATTGTCGACGCCATCACCGTCAGGATCGGCGACAAATGTCGGGGCGTCAGGACGCGTGGCCAAATTGGTCCCGTACGGCAACGCACTGCAGACGGTTTGATAGCCGGTTGGCGCTGTCGGATTGCAGTCGGATTTGATCATGCCCAGTTGAGCATCGGTCAGAAGAAGCGCGCCTTGGGAGTAATATCCTGGCGGAAGGGGGAACACGCTGCCGCCGGGGCCATTCGTATAGTACACGAAGTCCATCGTGTTCTTGGTTGAGAGGAAGCGGCCGGGATCCGAGAAAAAGATCGGTTTGGGTGGGGGCTGTTGGTTTGGGTCGCTTGGGTCCGGTGGTGGCGGGGACTCCGAGGGCGACTTGATACGCAGAAATACGGTCTTGTTGTCTGCCGGAATTCCGCCAGCACCAAACTTGATGATACGCTTGTAGACGTTGGTCGTTATTGTCTGCCCGGACATCGTCGTTTCGGTATAGTTCCCGAAGACCTCATCGCGGCCGTCAAAGTCAAGGTCGCCGACTTCGTTTGGATTGCTATAGCTCGGCGGCAAAGGGCTGACCTGCGTATGCTCGTAGAGCTGCCCATTAACGGTTGTATAGACCCCATCGGTGTTCTGATAGGTCATCTGGCCGAGCAGCTTTGCGGTGCCGCCGGAGATGGTGCCGTCGGCAGCGATGGCCGCATCGGTGCCGTAGCGGGTGACGGCGGTCAGGCGCGAGGCGTTGGAGAACGGCGCCTGGTCGTAGGTCAGCTTGTAG
>NZ_JAMYLZ010000096.1:0-1496 GCF_040318315.1 Mesorhizobium sp. M1227 | reverse complement strand
TGCCAAAGGCTCCGCGCCAGCGCCCGTCGCTTCACCCGCCCAGCAGGGCACAACCCACGCCGGAAACGAACTCAAAACTGGATAGAAACTGGGGGCAACGTCAATGGAGGTTCATCGCATTGGTCATAGGCAATTTGGTTGGCAACGGAGATTTGCTAGCGTTCCCGACATTTACCGGTACATATTCATTTACGGGCAGGGGGAGTGTGCCGATTACTTCGAAAAGATCTACTGTGTGACCATCGCTGACTTCTTTGCAGTTGCTTTCAGTTATTTCGCACATTTGATGCGGGGTCCATGGAGCCCACCAATTCATGACTTAAGTTTCTTGGGGATTTCGTCGGATGCAGTCGAAAAGAGTCTCAAACTCCTTTCCGCAGACATCTGGTCCGCTCGGCATGAATCGCGCCAACTTTTGAGTAAGTTCGAGGCCAGCGCCCGTTCAATTTTGCCTGTTATCTACCAACCTAGCCACCTGCGCATCAAACCTATCATCCGCCGGGATTTAGGCCTCCGGCAGCAATATATCGCGCCGCTGCCAGCGCTTATCATCCTGCGGGCCACTGTGGGCCTGTACTATGATCTCCAAGGCGGAGGCACCACTATTACCAACGAAGCTACGAAACGGTTCGAGGATTATGCCCGCCGATCGATCAGTGCGCATTGCCCAGGATTCGAATGCGCGCCGGCAGTGAAATACAGATACAAAAAGAACCCGGTCGAGACACCGGACATCCTTTTGATGCAGGCCGGGCGCATCGTCGCTGTCTTTGAATGCAAGGCCACTAAACTTACCTTTGAAGCTCAGTACGCCGACGATCCTGTAGAAAGCGCTAACGACGGCTATGCGCAGATCGCGAAGGCGATTTTTCAACTTTGGCGATTCTTTTCACATGTCCGACGAGGGATTATCAAATTCGACATCGATGCCGATGCTCCAGCGGTGGTTCTCACCATGGACGCGTGGACCCAGATGTCACGCCCACTCCGTGACCGGTTAATCACTGAGGCGAGGAAAATCTCTTATGAGAAAGAGCCTGATATGACCGATGAAGACAGGAGACATCCGATCTTTTGTCCCATCAGAGAGCTAGACGTTATGCTTACGCTCTCAAACGAAGAGCAACTGCTCGCAGCCTTCAGGGCTGGATGCGAACCATATTATCAAGGTTGGAGCATCGCCCAGGTGCGAGCAGACGCTGTGCCGACGCTCAAAGGGACAAAAAAATATGCGTTCGATCCGAGTGAACTGCTACCTTGGTGGGCAAAGAAGCTGGATGGTGCTGCTTGAAGGGGTAATCCGCCAGCCAAGAGGTAGTCGACTTTTACCCCTGACATTACCCGCAACTGCGTTTAGTGGCACCAATCAGATATCGGGACGTATCTAAGTAATTGCGCGGCCTGAGACATAGGTGACGTTTTGTACCGGACACATGGGTAACACTTTTGGCTTTTGGCCGGAGGTGTTGATGCCGTGGAGAGAGTGTTCGGTGATG
>NZ_JAMYLZ010000095.1:0-1694 GCF_040318315.1 Mesorhizobium sp. M1227 | reverse complement strand
GCTAGGGCAATGGGTGGAGCACACTCGCCAAGGGCGGCCGGTGTTGGACATTTCTATACTTGGGGTTGGCCGCTTCCGGCCCACAGGCTGCCGGACGGCAATGCGCCTCATGTCGGTCGTCAAAGTTAGCTTTGCAACTGCCTTAAAGAGGACATTACCGGCCACCGCATTGGTGATCGCGGTTGCGCCACAAGCGGACCACGTGTTGCCGTTGGCCACACGAGCGCCTCCACCTGTCCAGCAACGAGTCCGGTCGGCTCAGTGGAAGGTCGTTTTATAGTGGAGGCCCGGAAACGACGCCTCGCCGGGTCGCAGCGCCGCCTGCCCCATGGGATCACCTTTTAGAATACTGAGGAAGAATGCCGCGGTCAGCGTCTTGGCTTGATCGAACTGCGGACCGGAACCGGAACCGTATGCGAACATCATGTGCCCACCCTTGTCGAATACGGCCAACGCCTTATCTCGACTTCCGATGCTATCATGCGCCCATAGGGCATTGAATTCCGGCTTCACCATCTCGTCGTCAGAAGTGACCAGTATGAGCGTCGGCACTTTGACAGCCGCAATGCCAGTGGCGCCGAATACCTGCAGCTCGCCGCCCGGAGCTGCGAGAACGAGCGCCGCCACGCGGCTATCCCAAATGGGTGGCATCGGCTCCGCAAACGGGTCCGCAGCGCCGTAGAGTTTGGCAATCGTTGGCTCGAAACCTACAAATTGGCATGAGTCGCCATACTTCTGGGCCTCATTTGCAGCGCACCAGCTATCCAGGGCTTTAAAGTCGACCCGAGCGCCTCCCGCCTGGAGCGCAGTCGCTCCGCCCGATGAATGCCCCCAGACGCCGATGTGGGAGGTATCTATGAGTCCAGCGAGTTTGCCACCCGGGGCTGTCAGTGTATCGGCGTAGCCGATCACACGAAGCACGTTGGCAGAACGATAATAGAGCAATCGGCGAACGTCGAATCCGGTATCATAGCTCGAAGCGAAGACAACGAACCCGTAGGTCGCGAGAAACTGGCCCCAGCGGGTGTAGGCTATGCCCGGCATCGAGGATCCGGGGATCAGCACAAGCAGCGGATAGGGACCGGTCGTTGCCGGCGGTGCCTCCGGCGTCGTCTTCAGGATTGCGCCGGCGGGAGCTGGCGCAGGACCAGCAGCGGGATACCAGACCCATGTTTCCAGCGGGTGCTCACCAGTCACGTCAGGTATCGTGAACTTCTGAATACCGATCGCGAAAGGACCGGGCTGGCTGAAATCGGTTGCGATCGCGGGTGTCACTGCGATCAGGGGCAAGATGACAAGCCAAGGCAGCAGAAGAAAACCCAAGACAGCCTTGATCATAACGTGCCTTCCTGCGCGGTGCCAGGCTGCCGCTACCGTTCACCCATGACGGCAAGACGTCAAGCCCGAGTGCTGCCCACAGTCCATCTATATGGTACGTTCGATCGTTTTGCTGCCCTGAGTCTTCGCTTGAGTGGACTGAGAGGAGTTGCAGCTTTAGGAACGTGCGGAACGGGTCAGTTCGAGACTCGGACCCACCGGATTGAATGTCTGCATTCTCACGCGTTCATACCAGAACCGGCCGGACCGCTCCCGTGAAGAGTTTCGGGCGCCGGCAGGCGTACGAAAGTCCCCGAGGAAGGAACCCGCGGGCCACAGGCGATGGCTATGGGGATTTCGGATTTCGGCAGATGTCG
>NZ_JAMYLZ010000094.1:0-1776 GCF_040318315.1 Mesorhizobium sp. M1227 | reverse complement strand
ACCGATAGTGTTGAAAAAGTCCGGGTTGCAGCAGTCCTGAAGCACTTCTCTATTCGGCATGTTGAGGTCAAGCGCTTTCGAGCTTGCGGCTTCTCCGGCGTTTGACGTCTTTCGCGGGGCCTCGCTTCTCTACGGGATCGGCTTTAGCCCTCCCAGCATGGGATCAGGAGAATGAAGCGGCACAATCTGATTCGCGGCCTGATCGGCTGCAGTGAGCGACCGGTCCGAGTGCTTCAACGAACTCGCCTCATCCATCGTCCCGCGAAGGACGTGCTTCCGCCGGTGGCGGAACTTGTCTCTCTCCTTACGGCCTTCCCGGTCAGATAGCGGCTGGCGAGGCCTCCCGCGTCCAGCGGAATTCGGTGCCGTCCACCCACATGCGGTGCATGATGACCGCCAGCCGGCGGGCGAGTGCCACGATCGCTTTTCGCAGACCGCACCGCTTGGCGACATTCATCGCCCACGCCTTCAGCCATGACCACTTCTTGACGCGCGTTAGCATCACTTGGGCGGCTTCGTAGAGCAAGGTGCGCATCATCCCGTCGCCGCACAGCGAGACGCGACCGACGCGGTGACTTTCACCTGATTGGTTGAGCACCGGCGTCAGTCCCAGGATGAACCCCACCGTTTTGGAGTTTCTGAATCGCTGTGGAATGTCGATCGTCGCGGTATAAGCCAGCGCCACCACAGGACCAACGCCGGAGATCGTCATCAAGCGCCGACAGACCTCATCGTCCCGCACGATTCTCAGAAGTCTGCGATGTAGAACTGTAAACTGTTCTCGCAGCTTGCAGCGCGCCTCCAGCAGCGGCGTGACAATTTCGGCCAGTTCACAGCGTCCTTCGACGAGCTCGCGAATCCGATCCTCAAACTTGACGGTCCCGACGACGCCAACCTTGAGCCCAAAATTGCGCAACAGGCCGCGCAGGTCGTTCTCGATGGCGAGGGCCTTTTCCTGCAGCAGCTTGCGCGCCGTCAGCAGCGCGCGGCGCTTCTGGCTCGTCAGCGTCTTGACATGCACCGGGCGGAACAGGTTGACGCGCATCATCTGTGCGATGCCGCGCGCATCATTGCGATCCGTCTTGTTCGGCCGCGCCTTGAGGAATGCCTTGGTGTGTCGGGTCTCGATGCAGATTGCCGGCAAACCGGCCTTGGCCAGGCCTTCGAACAGCCATTGCGACAACGGTCCGGCCTCGAGCCCGATCCGCTCGATGCGCAAGGCGGGACCTTTCAGAACCGCGGTGAGGTCGTCGGGGTGGCTGACCACCTTGACCTCGCGGCAGATCTTGCCAGTTTCATCGACAATGCAAACGGCGGTCTCTTTTACCGAGATATCCAATCCGGCATAATGCTTCATGCTGCGTTTCCTTTCCTGATGCTTGTGGCTGTAGCTGCAGACCACGTTCTATCATCAGCTCGGAGCGCAGCACCTCCGTCCATCACCGTCGAAGATGGGGCTCAAGCCGAATATCCCATCTGATTCAATCTTCGTCGTAAGAGGAGATTGAGTCGATGATGGGCGAGCAAAGTGTGATGCAGGAGGAGCTGTTCTACGGCTTCAGCCTGGAGCGGCATGTGCCGGCGGATCACCTGCTCAGAGCGATCGACCACTTCGTCGACCTGTCCGCCATCCGCCAGCATCTGGCGCCCTTCTACAGCCCGATCGGCCGTCCCTCGATCGACCCTGAGCTGCTGATCCGCATGCTGATCGTCGGCTATTGCTTCGGCATCCGCTCGGAGCGCCGGCTGTGCGAGGAGGTACATCTGAACCTGGCC
>NZ_JAMYLZ010000093.1:0-1793 GCF_040318315.1 Mesorhizobium sp. M1227 | reverse complement strand
ATATCATCGCGTCTCCCCAAAGAAAGCTTGACCCCAGCACTCCGGTGCTCAGGTTCTCCTGGCTGCCGGATGCGCACGTCTGCGGTCTTCACCGGATGCGTACAATGAGTGCTGAGGAGATAGCGCTGGTCCTACTCCGCGCAAAGGGCATCGAAGCGCCCACAAAAGCGGAAACGCATTTGATGTATGGTGCGGTGAGCGCATCGCTTAAGATCAACAAAGATGTGACCTTGCATGATGGGCGTCCGCGCGTTGGACCCCTGTCTAAACCCTGGATTTCCGCCATCCCGCTTTGCGCGCGGCTTCCTCCGAGCAAAACCAGCGCTCGCCTTTCAGCAGATTGATGCGCGTCTCCCAATAATATTCCTGTCCCGGAACGTGATAGATTTTCTCGCCAGTGTTGTAGCTGATGTTGCCCTTGATGCCGCAGCCTACAGCGGCGGAACCAAATTCAAAGGCAAGCAGGCCAGCCAGGATCGTGCCGCCAGTCGCGATCTTTGCCCAGAACGGCGTGTCACGCGAACGATGGCGCCTGCCATACCTTCGGCGATTGTACTCATTGTCTTGATAGCGACGTTTGCCCACGCCGCTCTCCCCAAGGGGAGAATGCGACCGTAGCAAATTTAAGTCCAGCCATTTTGGCAGTCGTACCGGCGAGGAAACCGCCGCCTCAAGGAAAGCTACCCCGAAGGCGGCGGGCCGACAGGTTATGCGGTTGGACGCGGCAACCGGATGCCGGTTTTCTTGAACAATTCAAGTTGCGTCTTCGCGAACTTGTCTGCGTCTGGCCGACGTGGACCGCCACTTTTGTAACCAGGAAAGACTGGAAATTCGTACTGTGCGACGAGTTCCTTCAGCTTTTCCAGAAGCCGCAGCATCGATACCTGCTTGCCTTGGATCGCCATGCCTTCGGCATAGAGCAGCCAAGCCTCTCCTATGAGTTCCATCTTGCGGAGTTCATCCGGGGAACAATAGTTCTTAGCAATCGTCACATCCGCAGCTGTCGGCTTGCGGTTGCCTAGGGCTGTCAGGCCCATGTTTGGCTTGGTCGCGTCGGCTCTTGACATGATAATTTGGACAGCTGTCTGCTCAGAAGCCGCGAAATGAAAACTGTCCTGGCTGGTTGCGAAGAAGTCCGCGCCGCCGGATCATCCTGATCGTAGTCTATAGAGCACTCCGCGAATGTCTCGCGAACCTGGGTGTAAAGGTTCGTTTCGGAAGTCCGGATGGCCCGGACCTCTCGGGCCAACTTCAGAAGCGCCCTCGGATCGCTATTCAGCCGCTTTCCGTTAAGCGCGTAACCGTCCTGAATGTAATCCTTGAGAACGGTGGCCGACCACTTTCGGAACTCCGCCGCCTTCTTGCTGTTGACCTTGTAGCCCACCGCAATGATGGCATTGAGATCATAGAGGCTCGTTAGATAGGCCTTCCCGTCTGGCGCAGTTATCCGGGATTTCCGGAGAACTGTTTCTTCGGACAACTCGCCCGACTTGAAGAGGTTCTGGAGGTGTTCGCTAATTGTCTTCAGCGAAACACCAAAAAGCTCAGCCATTTGCGCCTGAGAGGAAAGGACTTCCCAAATATCCGCCAAGTGATCACGACGCCCACCGCTAGGTGGTGAAATTAGGCCCGGATGTGCGCTAACACGTCCGGGCCGCCCAATGTCTACCGACGCTATTTCCGGTACAACTGGTGACCTTGCCCCTCTGATCTAATCCGGTTTGAAGTTCGTTCTGGCCCATCGAGAGGACCAGGACATGAAACGTAGCCGCTTCTCTGAAGAGCAGATCATC
>NZ_JAMYLZ010000092.1:0-1970 GCF_040318315.1 Mesorhizobium sp. M1227 | reverse complement strand
TGGCGCACGGCGTGGCGTTGGGCCGGCGACAGGCCGTTGATCGCGCGCTCGATATCGAACAGGGCATCGATGCGCTTCACGGCTTCGACCGCCAGCGGATAGACCAGGTTGGGCTTCTCGCCGTGCGCCTTCTTGCGCGCCGCCGCTTCGACATCGGCCAGCTCAAACACTTTGCGCCGGCTGTGGGCCCAGCAGCTGGCCTCCAGAACAGGCGCCGGCTGACGACCCGTCGCATAGAGATCGCCATAACCACCAAAGGCATCGGCCTGCAGAATGCCGCTCCAGCCGGCGAGATGCGTCGCGGGATGTTCGCCTCGGCGATCGCGGGAATAGTAGAACACTGCCGCCGGCGGATCGGCGCCGCCGAACGGTCGGTCATCGCGCACATAGGTCCATAATCGGCCGGTATCGGTCTTGCCCTTGGCCAGGACCGGCACCGTCGTGTCGTCGCCGTGCAGACGCGAAGCGGCCAGCACATGGGCTTCGAGCCGCTTGAACAGCGGCATCAGCGCCGCGACGCCGGCGCCGACCTGGTCGGCGAGCGTCGACAGGCTGAGCGGCACGCCTTCGCGGGCATAGCGTTCGGCCTGGCGGTTAAGCGGCTGATGCTGGCCGAACTTCTCGAACAGGATCATCGCCAGCAGGCCGGGACCGGCCCAGCCGCGCGGGGTGGCGTGGAAGGGCGCCGGAGCCTGGCTGATCGCCTCGCAGTCGCGGCAGGTGAACTTCTCCCGCACGTGCTGGATCACCTTCCATTGCCGCGGCACCACCTCCAGCGTCTCGGTGATATCCTCACCCAGCCTGCGCAGCCGATGACCGCCGCAGCAATGGCAAGCGGCCGGCGCCGGCTCGACCACGCGTTCGCGCGGCAGATGCTCGGGAAATGGCTGGCGCGCCGGTCGCTTGCGCATGTAAGGCGCCACCTCGGTGGTCCGGGCCGCGGCCTGTTCGGCGGCGATCTCGTCTTCCGTCGCGGTGCTCTCGAGTTCCTCGAAGGTGAGTTCCATCTGGTCGTGCAGGCGGGCTGAGCGTTCAGAACTCTGACCATGCAGCGCCCGCTGCAGCTTCCGGATCGTCAGATGCTGATGCGCGATCAGCGCCGCATCATCCGATGCCTTGGCCCTGGCGACCGCCAGTTCGGCCTCGACCAGCGCAGCGCGCGCGGCCTCGTCTTCGGCTCTGGCCAGCGCCGCGGTCAGCGCTGCTCTCAGCGCGCCAATATCGTCCGGAACAGCATCCTGGGCGGTGGCAACCATGCCCTGGAGTGAATCATAAAACGCGTCCGCTGACTCGCGGAAAATGGCGCAAACTCAAAGAAAAACTCAGCCCGCGCGCTGCGGGCGGAACGTGTGAAGCGGGTTGCGCCAATCGATCCCGTCGAGCATGTAGGCGAGCTGCGCCGGTGATATGGAAACCGTGCCGTCCGCCGGCGACGGCCATAGAAACCGGCCCTTCTCGAGCCGTTTTGCATACAGCGACATGCCGAGCCCATCATGCCAGATAATCTTGATCAGATTGCCGCTGCGGCCGCGGAAGACATAAATATCGCCGGCATGCGGGTCCCGGCCCAGCGTCTCCTGAACCTGCAGAGCGAGGCCTTGCATCCCGCGACGCATATCGGTCCGGCCGACCGCCAACCAGATCCGCACCTGGCTCGGAACCGGGATCATGAAACGCCCAGCGCCTTCACCATCGCTGCCGCCAGTGTTGGCGGCGTGGTCAGCGGAATCCGCAGCCGCACCTTGCCGGCGACCTCCAGCTCGATCACCGCTGGGGATGCCGCCGGCCGCGAAACGGCGACAGGCTCATCGGGAGCCACGACAACTTCGGCAAAGCCCGTCTCGCGGGCTCTCACCGTGCGGCGCCACTTATAGATCAGGCTGGTCGCGACATCGTACTGACGCGCTACCGCCGCCACTGTGGCCCCGGGCGCGAATGCCGCGGCCAGTATCCGGCACTGATCCTCTTCA
>NZ_JAMYLZ010000091.1:0-2532 GCF_040318315.1 Mesorhizobium sp. M1227 | reverse complement strand
GAACGAACCCGCTGCGCGGGATGGGCGCATGGGGTGAGGTAGAGATCAAGAACCGGTCGTCGCGCTCGCGTTGAGCGTCGTTCGGCTCGAGCAGAGCATGGCGGGCTTCTTCAATAAGGAGCCTGACCATGCCCCATCCCGTTCTCGATACACCGATCAGCCCGTTGCGCCAACGACTGATCGACGACATGAACATGCGGCGTTTCTCACGGGAGACGCAGCGCAACTATCTCCGCGACATCGGACGCCTGGCGACGTTCCTCGGGCGTTCACCGGACACAGCGACCGCCGACGATCTGCGCCGGTTTCAGATCGAGCAGCAGGAAGACGGCGTTCCCGTGCCGACGATGAACAGCATCGTGTCGGCGTTGCGTTTCTTCTTCACCCATACGGTCGATCGTCCCGATCTGGCGCGCAAGCTGGTTCGTCTGGCGCACCCACGCAAGCTGCCGGTGGTCCTGAGCCGCGACGAGGTCGCCCGGCTGCTCAACGCCACCACCTGCCTCAAGCATCAGGCCGCGCTGTCGGTCGCCTATGGCTCAGGGCTGCGCGTCGCCGAAGTGTCGATGCTTAAGGTCGCTGACGTCGACAGCGAGCGCATGCTGTTGCGCGTCGAGCGTGGCAAAGGCGGGCGATATCGCAACGCCATGCTGTCGCAAGACCTGCTCTTGTTGCTGCGCCAGTGGTGGAAGGTCGGCCGCCAGCAGGGTGTAATGCATCGCGACGGCTGGCTGTTTCCCGGGCAGCACGCGATGAAGCCGATCAGCACGCGGCAGCTCTATCGCATCGTCGTCGAGGCAGCGCAGGCCGCCGACATCGCCAAGCGGGTGGGGCCGCACACGCTGCGCCACAGCTTCGCCACCCACCTGCTGGAGGACGGCACCGACATCCGCATCATCCAGGTCCTGCTCGGGCACGCCAAGCTGAACAACACCGCCTTCTATACCAAGGTCGCGACCCGCACGGTGAGAACGGTCACGAGCC
This sequence comes from Mesorhizobium sp. M1227, assembly GCF_040318315.1. Classification (NCBI taxonomy): domain Bacteria; kingdom Pseudomonadati; phylum Pseudomonadota; class Alphaproteobacteria; order Hyphomicrobiales; family Phyllobacteriaceae; genus Mesorhizobium; species Mesorhizobium sp. M1227. The sequence goes on along the minus strand of NZ_JAMYLZ010000091.1, from coordinate 1,548 downwards.
CGCTCGACAAGCTCGGCCTGTTCAAGCCGGAAGAGATCTCACCCGACGGCTGAGCGTGCGCGCCTCGATCGAGGTTGCCGACATCTTCCGCACTGCCGGGCCCGCCTACCGGGCCGCCCATGCAGGGCATCTGACACTGCAGCAGCTCAAGGTCATGTCGGCGATCGAGCACTGCCGCACCGCCGCCCTTGGCGGTCACGTGGAGGCCTGCGAGGACTGCGGCCAATGGCGCATCGCCTACAACTCCTGCCGCAACCGGCACTGCCCGAAGTGCCAGGGCGCGGCCGCGCGGACATGGCTGGCTGAGCGCGAGGCCGACCTGCTGCCGGTCGGCTACTTCCACGTCGTGTTCACGTTGCCGGCCGAAGTCGCCGATATCGCCTTCCACAACAAGGCGCTGGTCTATGACCTGCTGTTCAAGGCGGCGTCGGAGACGATGCTGACCATCGCTACCGATCCGAAGCACCTCGGCGCGCGCATCGGCATCACTGCCGTGCTCCACACATGGGGCTCGGCAATGACCCACCATCCCCATGTCCACATGATTGTGCCGGGCGGCGGCATCGCGCCGGACGGAAGCCGATGGATCTCGTCGCGCCCGGCATTCCTGCTTCCGGTGCGCGTCCTCGGCAAGCTCTTCCGCCGGCTCTTCCTCACTCGGCTAGTCGCGCTGCACCACGCCGGGCGGCTTAGCTTCTTCGGGTCGATGGCGCACCTCGCCGACCGCCGAGCATTCCTTCGCCACCTGGCAACGGTCCGGACGAAGCGCTGGGTCGTCTATACCAAGGCGCCCTTCGCCGGGCCTGAAGCGGTGCTCGCCTACCTGTCGCGCTACACGCACCGGGTCGCGATCTCGAACAGCCGCCTCATCCGCTTCGATGATGACGGGGTCACCTTCCGCTACAAGGACTATCGCCGCGAAGGCGCCGACCGGCAGCAGCTCATGACGCTCGCGACCGACGAGTTCATCCGCCGCTTCCTGCTCCACGTGTTGCCAAAGGGATTCCACCGCATCCGGCATTGCGGCCTGCTTGCCGGCTCTGTTCGCAGGGCCAGCCTCGCGCTTGTTCGTGAACTCCTGAACGTCACCGCACCGTCCGACGATGACACCACGGACGAACCGGACAACTTCCGCCCGCCATGCCCCTGCTGTGGCGGCCGCATGATCGTGATCGAGGTGTTCGAACGACGGAGGCAGCCGCGCGGACCGCCAAACGGTTCCCCGTCGACCGGGAGCAGCACGCCATGACCCGGCATGGAATGGTTCAGCCTTCAGCTGCAGGCACTCAGCCTCCGGCAACGGATCGACGCACGCCTATGGTGATTATCGACGCCGACAGAGCCGCGCCCAGCCGTCCACCGTCCCGACAACACCGCGCGGAGGCGCAACGAAGCGGTCTGTCCGCATTCACCCCAGCGCTTCCCGACGGCGGTCACGCCATCGCCGACATCTGCCGAAATCCGAAATCCCCATAGCCATCGCCTGTGGCCCGCGGGTTCCTTCCTCGGGGACTTTCGTACGCCTGCCGGCGCCCGAAACTCTTCACG
>NZ_JAMYLZ010000090.1:0-2753 GCF_040318315.1 Mesorhizobium sp. M1227 | reverse complement strand
GAACGCCATCCTCTCCTGGGCGGATCAGAACCGCGTCGAATGGCATTACATTGCGCCCGGCAAGCCGATGCAGAATGGCTTCATCGAGAGCTTCAACGGCCGATGCGCGATGAACTGCTCAACGAGACGCTGTTTACTTCGCTGGCTCAGGCGCGCGTCGCCATCGCCCTGTGGCGCGCCGACTACAACACCGCGCGGCCGCATTCCCAAATCGCCTGGCAGACACCGGCCGAGTTCGCCACCATCTTCAATCCGCGACGGTCGCTCGCGCTGCGCTGTGCCAAAGGCTCCGCGCCAGCGCCGTCGCTTCACCCGCCCAGCAGGGCACAACCCACGCCGGAAACGAACTCAAAACTGGATAGAAACTGGGGGCAACGTCACAGGTCGCGGACATTGCCCGCAAATCCCTCAAGGGCTGGACAATCGAGTGGACGATGACCTGAGCATGGCCGCATGGCGCGACTTCGACGGCTCGCTGCATATGGACAAGCCTCCGGCCAACACCGCGATTGCCCTGACGCTGGCAATCATGCGCGGCCATGCCGTCCATTTCGAATAAGGCGGGCCTAATCTCCGAGCAGCCAAACGAAGACATAATTAAAACAGTTAGTTAGCTCGCATAAATATCCATTATGTTAATCGGCTTACGACCGAGCCCCGAGGATTTGGCCAGCGCCGAGCGGGTCGCGGCATAGGTGGGGCGACCATGGGATAGTCGATACCCTCCGGCGAAGGCCGCCTTGCGAGAGGATCGCACGGTAGCGAGGCTGCGCTCTTAAGGTCGTCCTTACGACCGAAGTTAGCAGCACAGCATGAGCCATATGACGTTATTGACCGGGCCGGAGCGGCGGCGTCGTTGGAGTGAAGCGGATCAGTGCCGGATACTGGCGGCGGCATTCGCGCCCGGGGCGACGATTCGACAACCGGGCCGAGTCCTTCCATCATCATGCGATAACGGCGGGGAGGAAGTCGTGTCCGTCTATTTGGTCACTTGGGACCTGAATAAGCAGAAGCCGAACTACGACCAGGCGCGCCAAAACCTTATCGGCCATCTAGCCCGTTACGAGCACATTAAAGACCCTGGGCTGGATTCGTTGTTGTTCATCAGCTCGACATTATCGGCTGACGCACTGAATGCTGACATTCGAACGCGTATGGACACAAACGATCGTGTGATCGTCACGAAACTGGTAGACGGGCAGCACCAAGGTTGGCTCGGTCAGAACTTGTGGGATTGGATCAACGTTCGCCTCTAAAGTGAGGGCATCATGGACATAGCAACCGGCCTGACATTGCTCGCTCAGGCTACGGGCATCGTCAAAGACCTTCGGGAGGTCGACAAGGGGTTCGACGCTGCGGCGCTCAAATCGCAAATGGCCGACCTTTACGGTACGCTCGCGGACGTGAAGATCGCCCTGTCGGACGCAAGGGAAACCATCCACGACCGCGATCGGAAGATCAAGGAACTGGAAGCCAAAATAGCTGCACTAAGTTCTGGCGAGGCCTGTCCCATCTGCAATGCCGGGCGAATGAAGATTGTCTCCTCTCATGAGCACCCGCATTTCGGCTTCGCGGGCGTCCAGGAACGAACCCTGAAATGCGACAATTGCGGCCACACAGAGAAGCATCTGCATGACCCCACCGGGGTCACGAAAAAGCGTTAGGTGAAGGGAGACATCGAATGGCAAAGCAGCCCAAGAACCAGGGAAAGGCGTGGACACCCGACCAGGTGAAGACGCTGAAGGAACTGGCAAAGGGGAACACTCCCACTCGGGTGATCGGCCTCAAGCTTCAGCGCACTGAAGATACGATCTATGCCAAGGCCAGCGACGAAGGTATTTCGCTCAGCCCCACGAACCAGTCGCCTTACAACCGCTCGAAGTAGAGCAGGCTTAAATCGAAGCCGCCGCGATTGGCTTGCCAACAGCTTGCTCAAGAACAGGCTGAGCCGCCTTCAAGTCACGAAGCAGCGCGACCAACGCCCACCGAAAGCGGGTCCCATCACATCGCCCACCGACCGCTGGGACGCAACAAAGCGTCTCACCCTGGCGAGGCCCGCAATCGGCTCGACCCAATGAAAGGCAGTTGCCGCGATCCCGAGGTCGAATGCCGCCTCAGGCAGATCGGTGTCGAGAAAAGAGGAGGTCAGCACCTTAAGGCCTTAAGGCGACCGCCACTGGTTCGACCAAGATTGTCGGAGAGAAATACCGCGAGGCGCTCGTCGGGTTCGATCGCCACAACTGACGAGAGCCCGAGATCGAGCAGCGGCCGCGTCGCTTGGCCGGTGCCGGGACCGATCTCAAACGCTGTCGTTGCCGGACCGACTCCGCACCTGGAGATTCGGGGAGGTCATCGGCAACGTCACCATCCAGCTGGTGCGGGCAAAGGTCCGCTGCGAGAAATTCGGGCGCAAGTAGTCAATGAATGCCGAACTATTCCATCCTGTCGGGCAGGAACTGGAGACCATTCGCTTTCGGTGCCTGATCGAGGTCAGATGGGAGCGGCGGGTGATCTGGAAAGACGAATGAGGCCAATGTGTGCGATGATCGGCAAGCTGAGACGACTTCCATCGTGAGCGTGTGCAAGAAGCCGCATCTGCAGTCATCTACGTCGGGCAGGGCAGTTTCGGCAGGTCTTCATCGCGCCAGCAGGCAGGGCTATCGCATATGAGTGATGGCATTGATGAGATAGTCGTCGTTCCAGGCGCATTTCTTGATGCGATGGCTGATGGGAACTTTGGCAGCATCGGCGGC
>NZ_JAMYLZ010000089.1:0-2872 GCF_040318315.1 Mesorhizobium sp. M1227 | reverse complement strand
TGACAAACCGCTCAGCGGCAGCGCAAGATCGTTCATGGTGGGTGTGGTCTCCGGGAAATGGTTCGGATCGGCTTAAGCAACCAAATCCTACGTCATTTCAACGGCTTGCGCCACATCCACCAACCCCCATGAATTTGGTTAGGTTGATGCGGCGTGCCGCCGCCGTGAGGCCGCGCTCGCTCAGCAGCGCGTCGAGAACGACGAGAAGATTCAGATCGAGCCCTTTGAAACGCATGTCTTAGCTATCCATAGCGTGGATGCATTTGATTGAAACAAACGATTTTACCAATTTTCCGGAATGTCGCATGGACTTGGCAGGACCTCACGTGCGCCGATCACTGCCTCTATCGCGTGGCGAGTCCCTTGAGAAGAGCCCGAAAGAGGAAATCTGTCGCGTGCGGTGGAGATTGTACTGGGAATGAGAAGCAGCGCTCCGATCATGTCGAACTCTCCGACGAATGGCGGACCGGTACAATAGTTGATCGCAACTGGTCCGGAGCTATGAAACATCTCGATTACATATGAGGTGCCGAGTGAATACGCTGACAGCACCCACCGTCGCAGCGTTTAGCTGACGTTTGACGACGGTTCCTATCCATTTACACGCAGATTCTTGATGTGCTGGCGCAAAAGCGGGAGGCCGGCGACTTTTCTTCGTCATCGGGCTGACGCCGCAGAAGCCGGAACTCGTCCGGTTCCTATGGGCATTGGGCTTGGTCGGTCGCACAGGCTCTATGAGGGGCAATTTTGGCAACGCGACGCGACTCGGGTTTTGAACGACGCCGAAAACGCAAGCTGGAAAGGAACAAGATGGCAGATCAACTCGCCAACGAAATAATCGCCATTATCAAGAAGCGCGCCGCGTCGGAGGGCGGCATAGCGCCTGCCACAGGCGGCGAGATAACGGCTGCCACGGGACTGACTTCGCTCGGTATCGATTCACTGGGATTGGCGGACGTTCTCTGGGACCTGGAGCAGGCCTACGGCATCCAGATCGAGATGAATACGGCCGAGGCATGGTCGGATCTCCAGAATGTTGGGGACATGGTGGAAGCCGTGCGCAGCTTGCTCGCTAAGGGGGTGTGAATGGACAGGCGCGTCGTGATTACTGGGATTGGCGGTATTTGCGGGCTTGGGACCAACGCCGCCGCCATTTGGACAGAGATGCGAGAAGGCCGCTCCGCCATCGGCCCAATCGTCAACTCCGAGCTCCATGAATTGAGGGTCAGGATCGGTGCCGAGATCAAGGCGCTGCCGGAGCATGACATCGACGGCAAGCAACTCATCTCCATGGACCGCTTCAGCCTGCTCGCTGTGCTTGCGGCGCGCGAAGCCATGCGTCAGGCCGGACTTTCCTCCAAAGAGGGAAATAGGTATCGCTTCGGTGCGACGGTGGGCGTTGGCGGCTGCGGGTGGGATGCGATCGAGCAAACCTACCGCGCCATCCTTCTGGGCGGTAAGCGTGCCGCTCTCTTGACTGTACCCAAGGCGATGCCGGGTGCCGCTGCCGGCCAGGTCAGCATGAGTCTCGGCCTGCGCGGGCCGGTCTTCGGCGTCACGTCCGCCTGTTCCTCGGCAAACCATGCGATTGCCTGCGCGGTGGACCAGATCAGGCTCGGCCGGGCCGACGTGATGCTTGCCGGCGGCAGCGAAGCGCCGCTCATATGGGGTGTGCTGAAGGCATGGGAAGCGATCCGCGTGCTTTCGCCCGATACTTGCCGGCCATTCTCGGCCGATCGCCAGGGCCTGTCGCTTGGTGAAGGCGCCGGCATGGCGGTGCTGGAAAGCTACGAGCATGCCCTGGCTCGGGGCGCCACCATCCTTGCCGAAATTGCCGGTGCCGGCCTTTCCGCCGATGCGTCCGACATCGTCGCGCCGACTGTCGAGGGGCCGGAGGCAGCAATGCGGGCCTGCCTTGCCGATGCCAGGCTGGACGCCGAGGATGTCGACTATCTCAACGCGCACGGCACCGGCACCAAGGCCAACGACCAGATCGAGACGGCGGCGATCAAGCGCGTCTTCGGTCAGCACGCCTTCTCAATGTCCATTTCTTCTACCAAGTCCATGCACGCGCATTGCCTCGGCGCGTCCGGCGCGCTCGAGTTGATCGCCTGCGTGATGGCTATCCGCGAGAGCGTCGTGCCGCCGACTGCCAATTATCGTGAGCTGGACCCCGATTGCGATCTCGACGTCACGCCCAATGTGGCACGCGAGCGCAAGGTGCGCGTGGCACTGAGCAACTCCTTCGCCTTTGGCGGCACGAACGCGGTTCTGGCGTTCAGGCAGGTGTAGAAGCCATGAGAGATGCCTCCGGCAACATTATCTCTCGCATCCAGATGCTTGCCGGATAACTATTGTGAAGGGCGGGTCATTGACCGCCTCGGCGAATGCGGGAAGTGGCAGCGGAAGCTCGACGATCCGGGGTATCGTCTTTGCGAAATTCTTAACTGTTGAAGCGGCTTGGACGTACCGCCGCCCCGTAAAAGGTAAGCGAGGCCCTGCGGGCTCGGCTTGAGGGTCTGAAGCTGTACACGACAATGTCTGGAAGCCGCAGGGTCGGCTCTGCGCCCGTTATAGTCGCCTGAGTGCTGCCGGCCCGGCCGCGCCGCGGGCGCCGTCAACGAACTCCTTGAACCTGCGGACCTTGCCTGTCTTGGCCGACGCTTCGAAGCGCGCCGTCGTGCTGGCCTCCAGATCCGCGACATGCTTGCGCAGGGTCGTGGTGGGCGCGAGGCCAAAGATGAAGTCGACGTCGTTGGCGCGGCACCAGTCGATGACCTGCGGGTTGCAATAATGGCTATCGCCGCGGAGCAGGATTCGAATGTTCGGCCAGTTGATCCGGATCGCCCGCACCAGACGGCGCAGGTGGGGG
>NZ_JAMYLZ010000088.1:0-3143 GCF_040318315.1 Mesorhizobium sp. M1227 | reverse complement strand
TTTCTGCTCATCTTCTTCCATCACAAGGTGTCCACCTATTTTGGTGGACACCTCATGCATCAGAGCACTCAACAGCAAAAGGTGCGGGGAAATTCGCGCTTACGAATGATCGCAAGGAAAATAATCGCGTTAATCACGACGCCTCGAAGCACCGCGATGGCCCCAATGAGGTAATCAGTTGTGCCATTTGGAGCGAGGAACTTGGAGTGATCCCTCAGATGTTGAACCTCGATCGTCTCAGACTGGTCGAGTTTGCTCGTAAAAGGGAACCGCCCCTGGGTCTGCATTAATCCGCTGACAAGCGAGGTCCCGATGTATCCTCCTCCAGATGCCGTGGACAGATAGTCGATCCTATCCAGAACCTGAGGCTCATGGTCCTCCCTCAGCGCATCAATGGCCTGAAGGACACCTAGGCAGAACGATGCAGACCGTATTCCGCCTCCCGACAAAGCCAGCCCGGTAAGATTGTGGGCAGGATCAGTTGTAGGGAACTCCCGGCCACGTTCGTCCGTCGATTTCCGGTTGTGGTCCAAGCTAAGCTGAACGTGATTGTCTTTCAGAGCATCAATACTCCGAGCCTGCTCTTCCAGCATTTTGGCTATGTCTTCGTCAGGGACTTTTCGATCCTTTGCCAACAGCCCCTTCGCGACAGCGTCCCGTCGTGCGCTGATTACATCAATTTCCTCCGCGAACACGTCCGCGAACTGATGGCAGGCCTCGCCTGGCGCCTTATGCACACCAGAAGGGGCTGGAGGATTTGGATTTGGCATTCTGTCTCGTCCGTGTTGCTATCTGCTGCGGTCCGCGGGAGACAAGACTCACCACGTGCTATGCGGAGAGGCGTCGCAGGTGTTTGTCGCTATCGATGAAAGGCTTTTGAACCCCGCGCCGAACCAGCAACGTCTGATTGATCCCAAGGATCTTGCGAACGCTCGCCAGCGCCGCATCGCTCACCTCAATGTAAGCGACGATGTACCACTCGCCGTTTTCTTCCCTGGCCATGCCCATCGGCTCGGCCCGCCATTTGAGGGCGCCGTGGTGCGGCAGGAAGTAGGTTTCCTGGATGCCGCCGACGGCGCTGAGGCCCTCGTCGAGAGCGTATTCCATCACCGCGCAGCACAGCTGCGTCAGCGTGCCCCTCAGTCCGGCAGTTCGTTTGTCGGGAACGACGAAGGTGCGCGTCCATTCGGCCCAATCGGGACGCCTCGGAACGCCCGATTTTTCGCACATATGAGAAAAGACCTCCGAGACCATATGCGCTCGCTCGTTGGGATCAATCGAGCCGAAGTCACTACGCGATCGTCTTCAATGCCCAGCAGGTATGTCGCCGCGTCTGTATCGAATTGATCTAGCTCGCGACCGTCCGGGCTTGGAGGGCGCCAATGTTTTTGGTGCACGAAGAAGTCGTGCCGCCGGCGCAGAAACTCGTCGAATTCGTTTTCGTAGAGATGCTTGTTATGCGCGTTGACTACGTGGGCCGTTATCATGGCGCGATCCCCCGATCGTTCTTAAAGGGATACTCGCAGTCGCGCTAATATACGTCACCTGTCCGATCGGACAGTTGACGCGTTTTTAGGGATGGATCAGGCGCCGGCGCACCGCCTCGACGACGGCTTGCGTGGTCGTAGCGACGCCGAAAGCTTCCCTGGCTCGTGTCGAGTACCATTTGACCGTGCGCTCGGTCAGGCCGAGAATCTGCGAGGTTTCCGACGAGGTCTTGCCGGCCGCAGCCCACAAGAGCACCTCTTTTTCCCGGTCGGTCAGCAGGCCTTCATCGTCGTCATTGTCATTCGACAAGGCCTGGATCGACATGCCGGCATAGACCGCCATGGTCACCAGTTGCACCTGATAGCGCGGCGACAGGGTGCAGGACTTGGCAGAAGACGCAAACGACAGCACGGATTGCCAATGGTGAATGCTAAGCATCGGCACGGCGAAGCCGCTCCAGATGCCAAATTCCGTCGCCTCGCCGGCGACGCGTCGTGAGCCCTCGGTATCAGACCACTTTGCCGGAACTTCGGACCAAAGGAACGGCTTCAGGGTCTTTGCCGAGTAGATGCAAACCCCGTCCACCGCGGCATGTTCGGCCTCGATATAGCGTTCGAACCAGCCGGCCGGCCAGCCGTTCAGTTCAACCATCGGCGCAAGTTTCTGGCCGCTGAGCGGCACACCGCTAAGGATAAGATGCTCGAAGCCGAGATTCCTCACCGTTTCGAGAAGGTCGCTCAGCAACGGCCCGGTAGCTGTGTGCTTCCTGCACCGTTCGACAAAGTCAAACACGTCTGAATCGATCATGACAGAGACCCCCGTCTCCATGCCCGAAAAACAAAGTCTAACTCAAATTAGCGACTTCGAATATCCGATAAGCGCGGCCGCCACGCAGGACGGGTGGACCGAAGGCAGCTAAATTAGCGAGATTGTGATCAGCGGCGCGCCGAGATCATATTCGCACTGTTTCATGACTGCGTGGCCGCCGGTCTGCCTTGGGTCGCGACCGCCCCCGAATTTTCCAGGGAGAGGGAGAGGCATCGGCATAGTGTTCAGGTAGGCCAATAAATGAGTCCGTCGAACTAGCTCGATGCATTCAGCCGCAAAGCGACGGCGCGCTGACCCATAGCGTAGTTACCGAGCCGTATTGGCAGGGCGATTTCGCGAGATTTTGAAGGGTCTCTCTGGGCAACCATTCAACTACAGTGTAAGTATACCCGGTAAGAAGCCGGCTTCGGTATCAGGGCGCGATTTCTTATCATTGTCACAGCTGTGCCGCCTGAGAATAACTTCGCACGCGTTGTAGTGGCAATTTGCGAATTAGCTACGCGGGGGGCATCAAATGGCCGACAAAAAGTCGTTCATGAAACTTGCGCTCACACCGTAAGCATAGACACACGCGGTCGATGATGACGATGCCATGTTGCCGCAACATGTGGTGCATTGATCTAGCAGGCTTCTCTGAATGGGGTTGTTGAGGTCAAGCTCCTGTTTCGTTTTTTCGGACCGTGTCGCCCCGCGGGTCACTCGCTTCTCTTCGCGGTCGGCGCATGGCCGCCGCATGATGGGGTCAGGAGAGCGAGGCGTCTCAATCTGTTGAACGACCTTGGAAAGTTTGCCCCAGGATCGTGCCTGCTAACGAGATCGCCTTGCCC
>NZ_JAMYLZ010000087.1:0-3172 GCF_040318315.1 Mesorhizobium sp. M1227 | reverse complement strand
GATGATCTGCTCTTCAGAGAAGCGGCTACGTTTCATGTCCTGGTCCTCTCGATGGGCCAGAACGAACTTCAAACCGGATTAGATCAGAGGGGCAAGGTCACAACGATAGTCGGACAAGCCAATGGGTCCTCGCTTGCCAGTTCCATGACCGCCGCCATGCTGCAGAGCCGACGATGCTCTTTGTTAGATTCGAGCCCGGCCGAGAGTAGGGCTTTCAGTCGCAGATGCTAACGAGGCAGTAGGTTTCCTTGTTCCTTGGCCGTTTCGAGAAACGCCCCGCGGACCACTTCGCGTTTCACCTGATCGATCAAAGGCATGCTGGCAGAGCTGCACTGCGCTGGGCCATTTGGGCCACGCTGCTTGGTCCTGTGCAACAGTTGCTCAGCGGCTCGGCGGCCCGCTCGAAGTCGTTGCACTGATAGGCAATGCCAGGACAGGTGGTCCTTACGGACACTGGCGTCAGGATAGGCGCTTAATTTGAGAAGCTGGAAGGTGGGATGCTATCGTATTAGCGCGAAGGCCGTGTATCCTTTGAAATTCCATGCGCTGTGCAACTTCTCAAATAATACCTGCGTAGCCACTATGTGAATTGAAGCCGAGGACGATGACAACCAGCCGCGCGGCCTGGCCGAGCGCCACGTCCGAAGGACGATGGAGGCCGCCAACGCGTGTCCGAAAATTGTAGCATACTTCGGACTCATACCCTGCGTTTGTCCGAAAAGCACAGCCGGACGGGACCGCCGAAGCGGCGAAAGCGACCCCCGCGCCTCCTATCCGAAGTCAGAGAGAACCAGAGAGGACCCATAAGAGGAACTTAAAGCCGCAAGAGCCCGCCGACCAACCCCGTTTAGCCGCAGCTAACGGAACGATGTAGGCCCTCGCGGGTTTAGAGGCGGCAGCGGATTCTTCGTGATGTGCAGCCGCTGTAGGGGGGTCCATCGCCTCTCTTCCTCACCGGCGGCGGGCCCCTTTCGCGAAGGCGGTGTTGGTCAGAGAATCTTTACCGCCATCCAAGTTAGCTAGTTGCCATTGGGGGGAGTAACGTCCCCTCCTCTTTGCAGCAGCCAGGAACGCCTTGCGAGCCTTCTCAGGTTCCATCTCGTCGAAAATCACGGCCATGCAAACACGCACCGCGACGTCCCACAAGGGCCACGCTTGGTCCAGTTCATCAGTTCCTCGCCGGCTGCCTCGGCGTTGTTGACATTGCGGATGATCCCGAGACGCTCAGTCTTGACAGGGATCGGAGGGTTGAACCAGTGGGTTGTCATGTGGGGAAATGTCGGGCAACTATGGAATTTTGTCGGCCGATTCCAGCTTCCGCAGCTCAGACTGCTCTGAAAGCTCCCGCGCCAGTGTGGCAAGCGTCGGTGTCAGAGTTGGTTCGCCTACAAACCTTAGGAGCCTGCGCAGCTTCCGGCAGTAGTCTTCCGAACTGATCATCCCTCGGAAGGCACGTCCCCTACGCAGCATGGCCATGAGGGTCACTGAAGCTTCCTTCTGGTTCGTCGAAGGCCATAGAAGCCCGCGCTGCCAAAGTGGTGGCGCTCCAATCAACCTCGACCTGCTCTCGCCGCTCAAGCTCCTGCAACAATGCAGCAAGGGACGCCGGCAGTTTCTCGTCGACTTCGAGACCAAGCCTGTTGCGGAGCATCTGACGATTATCTTCTGAGCTGATCAGCCGTTGAAAGGCTGTCCCTGCTGTTGGTCGTGCCGGCATAAGGTCGTTCCCACATTCGGTCTGAAACACTTTCGTTGTGAAAGGGTTCCGAAGGGGAAGCGAATAATTTGGTGAGAATCTCTGAGCCGGGATTGGACGACCAGCTCGCGCGAAGTTCCCCGTGCCCCTCTCGATCTCATAGAGGGTTGAACCAATGGGTTGCCATGTGGCTATTCGCGAAGGTCGAACGCGACGAACAGGCCAAAGGCTGGGCCAATCTCGACAATAAGCTCGACCAGCGCGCAGTCACTTTCCACCAGATGCGGCCCGGCTCGGCGCACCGCTGCGATGGTCTCTTTCACGGAGATGATTTGGCCGCGACCGGCTTGTAAGATCAGCTCTTTAACAAGCTTATGGGCAGTCACTTTGCTCGGTCGGCAGTTCGTCCAAACGTTCATACTAGGCCTCCCACCTCAGCGAGAACCCACGCGGAACATTCATGATCCTCTGTCGGGAAAAATCAAGAAGAATGTTTGATGGAAATTTCTTAGCGGGAACCAGAGAAACAAGTACGGAGCGAGCCTCTGTACTCTTCCGCTTTGAGCTCAGCCAGCCCGCTAAGGGACTTCTTCGGTCGGCCCCTCTTTGGCCCGATCAATAGCCGCAAGTAATGACTGTAGGGTTGGCGGCAGTTCTGGTTCGACCCCCAGATTTAAGAACGTTTGTACGTTATGACGATAGCCCTCGGAACGGATCAGTTTCCGAAACGCTTCGGAGACAGACTGATGGTCTGCTTTGTTGCTGGTTGCCATGGAAGTCCCTCCCAATGAGCCGCAACTCGCCCGCAACGAATGGGTTCCATCAGGACGTCGGAATATTAAGTATAAATTTCTGAGCGGGAGATCGGATAACTGGCTCGCGCGAAGACCCTCCGTGCCACCTTCGTTTGCCGCAGCATTATCCTCGCTCTTTGAACTGAAGATTCGTGTCGGTCTGGCGTCGGCGTTGCACATCGTGAACGTTGGAATGCTTCTGTCCAATGTTTGCTCACGCTGCCAATAGGGCAGGCTCTTGCGGCAGGGTGCCGCAAGGCCGCGACGAATGAAACGCCGGCCCAGTTCAACCCGTGCGACGTCGTTCAAAGCTGGGGGGATCGATCTCCATCAAGCGGTCTGCGGCCTCGACCGCAGTTCGTATCCTGCTGCACAGCGCGAGATTTTCGGCCAGCATTTCTTCAGTACGTTGAAGCGCGAGCTCGGTCCGGTGGATGCGCTGCCTGGCATTGGCAACTTCCGATGTCAAAATATCGACCGCTATCCCGTGGCCGTGGGGTTCCATAGTGTCCATGGGTTTCTAATACATGGGGGGCGATATCGTTCCCTGATGTCGGGCGAAACGGCGGGCCGCAGAAAAGCGCTATGGGCCGAATGACCAATGCACTCCCTGTCAAAACAGCGCCAGAAACAGGCGAACGGCTTCGGCCGCTCTACCTGCCATGGGCAGAGGCGATCACGG
>NZ_JAMYLZ010000086.1:0-3240 GCF_040318315.1 Mesorhizobium sp. M1227 | reverse complement strand
GCATGGACGGCATAAGGTCACAGCTGAAGTCGATCGGGCTCGAACCTTATGATTGCCTCAATCCAGGACTGATGGACTATATCGCCACCTGGACGGCCAAGCGATCCGGCGCGTTGCCGGCCTAGTAGCCGCTCGACTATCATCGATCGAGCCGGGCGACGCCGCCCGGCTCTTTCACATTCGGAACAACGATGCCCGCACCCGCTATTCTCGTCGATGCCGACGCTTGCCCGGTGAAGGCCGAGGTCGAAAAAGTCGCCGAGCGGCACGGCATCGTCGTCACCTTCGTCTCCAATGGCGGCTTGCGTCCGTCGCGCGATCCGATGATCCGCAATGTCGTCGTCTCCAAGGGCGCCGATGCCGCCGACGACTGGATCGTCGAAAACGCCCGGTCCAACGACATTGTGGTGACCGCCGATATCCCGCTTGCCGCGCGCGCGGTGGCGCTTGGCGCCCATGTGCTCGGCCCGACGGGACGCCCGTTTACGCCGGAAACGATCGGCATGGCGGTGGCAATGCGCGATCTCAAGCAGCATCTGCGCGAGACCGGCGAAAGCAAGGGCTACAATTCGAGTTTCGCGCCGCAGGACCGCTCGCGGTTCCTAGGCGAGCTTGACCGCATCTTGCGGCGAGCGCTGAAATCCGCCTCAGCGGACTGAAGGCCATGGCGACTGGTACCCCGACCAAGATGCCCATGCAACGCCACACGCCGTTCGCGGTGTCGGCCTGCATCGGCGCGGCAGCCTTTGGCGCCGCGCTGGTCTGGCGTGCGCCGCTTGCCTATTCGATCGGCGCCAATGTGTTCTTTGCCGCCTATCTCGTCCTTGTCATCGCCCATATGCCGCGGCTTACCGGCAGCTATCTGCGCAAGAATGCAGGCGACACGGACCTGCCGGTACTGGCCATCTTCGCGGTCACGCTGATTGTCGTCGCTATTGCCATCATGTCGTTGTTTCAATTGATCAACAGGGAGAAGAGCGCGGACACCATCGAGCTTATGGTGGCGCTGCTGTCTATCCCGCTTGGCTGGTTGACCATCCATGCGATGGCGGCACTTCACTACGCGCATATCTACTGGTTGGATGGCGATGCGATGGATGGCGACACAAAAAAGAAAATTCCGGTCGGCGGCCTTGACTTCCCGGGCGGCAAGCGGCCGGAAGGCTCGGATTTCCTCTATTTCGCTACGGTGATCGGCATGACGGCCCAAACCGCCGACACCAACATCACGACCTCGCAAATGCGCCGTGTCGTGCTTGTGCATTCGATCCTGTCGTTCTTCTTCAACACGGTCATCGTGGCAGCCGCGGTCAACCTCGCCGTCAGCCTCGGCAGTCCGTAATAAATCCGTGATCGGGTGAAACATCGCTTAGGCTGGCGACGTATTGGGAGGAGAAGAGATCTGACGAGGCCGCGGAACCGCTTGGCAGGGAGGCACGGAAAATATGGAATCAGTTGCCAGAGGCGAAGCCAGCACCGGGGCAGATAGCGCTGCTTCGACGGATGCGACGCTGATCTATCGGCAGTCGCGCTGGACGCGGCTGACGCATTGGCTGTGGGCGATCGCGCTGTTCTTCATGCTGCTTTCCGGCCTGCAGATCTTCAACGCCCGCCCGCAGCTCTATATCGGCAAGGAGTCGGGTTTTGGCTACAACAACACCGTCTTCGCCATTGGCGCCGAGAATACGGCGACTGGCCCGCGCGGCTATACCGAAATCTTCGGCAAGCGCTTCGATACCACTGGCGTGCTCGGCTGGTCGGGTCCGGCCGGCCAGGAGACCTCCCGTGCCTTCCCGTCCTGGGCGACGATCCCTTCCTATTACGATCTCGGCACCGCGCGCGTTGTTCATTTCTTCTTCGCCTGGGTGCTGACCACCACGCTGCTGGTCTGGCTGGTCGCCAGCCTGATCAACGGCCATTTGCGCCGCGATCTTGCCCCGCGCCTCGATGATTTCAGGCGCCTGCCGCGAGACATTGTCGAGCACGCCAAGCTCAGGTTCCATCACACGCGCGACTACAACACGCTGCAGAAGATGGCCTATGGCGGCGTGCTGTTCGTGCTGCTGCCGCTGATGATCATCACCGGCCTTGCCATGTCGCCGAGCATGGATTCGGTGCTGCCGTTCCTGAATGATCTGCTCGGCGGCCGACAGACGGCACGCACCATTCATTTCACGGTGATGCTGCTGCTCGTCGCCTTCTTCATTATCCACATCCTGATGATCCTGGCCGCCGGCCCGATCAACGAGCTGCGCTCCATCATCACCGGGTGGTACCGAACCGACCCGCCGGCGCATGGCGACAAAGCGCCAGAGAGGAGTGCCTGACATGGCGAAATTCGAGATCAGCCCCAAGCTACAGATAAGCCGAAGAAAGTTCCTGACCTCGGCCAGCCTCGGCCTTTCCGGCATCATGCTGTCGGGCTGCGACGCCTTCGACAGCCAGCTTGGCGTCGGCGACAGCCTGCGCAGCTTCCTCGAAAGCGCCAATGGCCTGACCTGGCGGGCGCAGCGACTGCTTGCCGGCGCTGATGCGCTGGCGCCGGAGTTCACCGAGGCCGACATTCGCCAGCCGCAGCGGCCGAACGGTGTCACCGCACCGGACGACGATTTCTACAAGGGCCTGCTCGCCAGCGATTTCGCCGACTGGCGGCTGGAGGTTTCAGGCCTGGTCGAAAAACCGCTGTCGCTGAGCCGCGAGCAGCTGATGAACATGCCGAGCCGCACCCAGATCACCCGTCACGACTGCGTCGAAGGCTGGAGCTGCATTGCCAAATGGACCGGCACGCCGCTGTCGCTGGTGCTCGACCAGGCAGTGGTCAAGCCGCAGGCGCGCTACGTCATGTTCCACTGCCTCGATACGATCGACCGCAGCCTGGCCGGCGATATCAAATATTACGGCTCGATCGACCTGATCGATGCTCGCCATCCGCAGACGATCCTTGCCTATGGCCTCAACGGCAAGCCATTGCCGGTCGAGAACGGCGCGCCGCTGCGCGTGCGCGTCGAGCGCCAGCTCGGCTACAAGATGCCGAAATACCTCTACAAGATCGAGCTGGTCGACGGCTTCGCCAACATCGGCGGCGGCAGAGGCGGCTATTGGGAGGACAATGGCTACGACTGGTACGGCGGCATCTGACCGATAGTGTTGAAAAAGTCCGGGTTGCAGCAGTCCTGAAGCACTTCTCTATTCGGCATGTTGAGGTCAAGCGCTTTCGAGCTTGCGGCTTCTCCGGCGTTT
>NZ_JAMYLZ010000085.1:0-3820 GCF_040318315.1 Mesorhizobium sp. M1227 | reverse complement strand
AAAGGCTCCGCGCCAGCGCCCGTCGCTTCACCCGCCCAGCAGGGCACAACCCACGCCGGAAACGAACTCAAAACTGGATAGAAACTGGGGGCAACGTCACTTGCTTGTGCGGTCGGCCGACTGGAATACCAACAAGGCTGAAATGCCACTCGAACGTATGTTCGAGTATACGGAAAAGCACCTCGCCGCCTACTTCACGACAGACGGTAAGCCAAATTTCGACTGGCTCATCCAGCACCCCTGCCTGTTCATGGAAGAAGGCGTCAGGGATGAAGTGGCCTACGTAGGTCGCGTCACCAGGCATCGCATCAGCGGCAAGGAAGTCGCGATCGAATACCAGATCGACAAGGAAGTTCCGGTACTTCGCAACGACTTCATCTATGAACACCGTCGGCACTTTGACATGACCGCTGATTGGGAATTTTCCCGCAACCACTGGGCGGTCAAGGAAGTGGACCTTTACCAAGTCCTTTTCCACATCATGCGCTCGCCAGTCCGTCAGCGTCCGGAGGTCTTCAAGATCGGGGAGCGCGAGACCGTCGATCCGAATCTGGTGTCCGCAATGATGCCGTTCGCTCCCGCGTTCAACGGCGTCTATGCCTCAATCGAGGCCGCGGCTGCGCAGATTGGAATGACCTGCCACCGCGCTGACAACGTATGGGAGCACCACGCAATCATTCAGGACATCGTTCAGCTCATCGACTTCGCGCGCATCGTTGTCGTCGACTGCACCAGCCGTAATCCCAATGTCTTCTACGAGGCCGGGATCGCGCATACGCTGGGCCGCGAAGTCATCCTGATCACGCAAAGTAAGGACGATATCCCCTTCGACCTTCAGCACATCAGGCATATTCCTTACCTGAACAACGGCGAAGGGCTCGCCGACCTGAAGGACAAGCTTCTCAGGCGGATGAAGACTGTGACCGGTCGCTAAGCAGGTTACCGCGACAGGCCCTTGCTCAATGGCCTTGGCTTCATGCTGGGTCCGGTTGACCCTCATGCGATTGCTATGTGGGTTCAACACCGTTCTTCACAAGCCGATGACCTCTCCGCTGCCTTCCATCTTGAACACAACGATTTTGTTGTGTAGTTGAGGGCATGACGGAATTTTCGATGATTCTTAATGAACGGGAAGCACGCAACGCTCGAGAAATGACGTCCGAGCTCGATGAGTTATTATCATCGGCACGGACGTTCGAACCGATCGTCGCCGGCCTCCCCCCTCAGGTGGTTGACGGCTTCCGAAACGCCATCAAAGCCGAAAGAGGAGAGCTCGAAGCTCTGGTCAAGGCGTATGAGGCGGCGAAGGCCGGGGACTTTGAAGACCTTGAGCGTCGGGCCGAGAACGACCCCGGCCTCACGCTAATAGTCGCTCGTATTGCGCGTGGGCTGACGCAAAAGGAGTTGGCAAGAAAGCTGGGCCTAAAAGAGCAGCAAATTCAAAGATACGAGGCCGACAGATACAGATCCATAAGCCTCGCCAACTTTCGACGCGTAGCGAGGTTCTTGGGCGTCGATTGGAAGATGGGCCTATCCAACTGGTTTGGCGGCGGCTGGAACATAGCACGCGATGTCTCTGCGGCCGAGGTTAGGAAGGTACTGAAGCACGCTCGCACCAACGGCTGGTTCGGGGATGATGATCCGGAGGTTGGGGCCGACGAGGAAAGCTTCAACTATCTTCAGCGCTACGTGTCGGACCACATCCTAAAGTACGGCAGCCCTTCTCTGCTGCGAACTGGCACGAATGTGCAAGACCACTCTGAGGACCTCCTGGTGCTGGCTTGGAAGGCGCGGGTGACCCGCCGCGCCGAGCAGATCATCAGCGCCCACGCCGTAGCCTATCGCCCGCTCGACATAACTTGGCTCATGGAACTAGCTAGACTCAGCCAGCACGGAGATGGACCGGCGCGTGCGCGCGACCTTCTGCTGAGCAAGGGGATCGTACTGGTGGCAGAGCCGCAGATACCCGGGATGAAGGTGGATGGTGCCGCATTCCTGTTGGAACGCGTGCCGGTCATCGGCTTGACGCTGCGGCGAGACACGGTGGACAACTTCTGGTTCACGTTGCTACACGAGGTCGGGCACGTCATCCTCCACTACCGAACCGGCCTCCGCACAGGTTTCTTCGACGACACGGACACAACCCACGTCGACGAGATCGAGGAGGAGGCGAACTCGTTCGCCTCCAACGTGCTTATCCCCGAAGAGCGCTGGAAGCGATCACCGGCTCGAATCACGAAGTCCCCCGCAGTAGTCGAGAAGTTCGCGAAGGAGCTGGGGATAAATCCTGCCATCGTCTTCGGCAGGATACAAAAAGAGAGGGGAAACTACGCGGTCTTCTCGAACTCGATCGGGAGAGGCGCGGTCAGGAAGCATTTGATCGAGCCCTCGAAAGGAAGCTAGACCCATGGCTCGCACTCGCCCCATCTACGTCCCGGCACTTCGCCTCAAGCAGGGCGAGTATCGCGGCTTGCAGCGTCTCGCCCCCGACGTGGCAGATAAGATCGTCCCGCGTCTCGTTGTTCCTCCTCCCAAGGAGCGCGACCCGGAGAAGCACCGTCTCCTTACCAAGGACGAAATCGTCCACGAGACGGGGCGCCGCATCGCCGATCACTGGAAGATGCGCGACGCCTTCCTCGACGTGCGCTTCCTGTTCCCGGAGTTCGGAGAGGCGGAGTGCGCCGAGTGGCTGCCCAGGATGTTCGACGTGGCGCGTAAGGCCCATGCCCAGCCGATCCCCATCCTGAGTCTGGAAGACGCCATCGGGCCTCGGATGGCGGCCTTTCGGCTGGCCCTGGCGACCGACGGTGCAACGAGGGTCGCGATACGGGTCGAATCCGGCGAGATCGACAGCGAGCTCGCCGGCCGCTTGGCCTCGGCCATGTCCCGGCTTGGCGTGACCCCGGAGGAGTGTGCCATCCTAGCGGACTTCTCGGACGCTGACTTCTCCGACGCCCTCGCGGTGGCCAACATCGCGCAAGCCGCCCTTGAAGATCTACAAGGCATTGGCCGCTGGCGCCATGTGATCTTCCAAGGGACGAACTATCCTGAGTCGAATCCCGCAGAGGCGGATGGCAACGCAATCATTCCCCGCAACGAGTGGCTGGCCTGGAAGGAGGCGATCAAGCTAGACGGGACCTCGCCCGAGCATTTGATTTTTGGCGACTACGGAGCCGACTGCGCGAAGTTCGAGTTCAGAAAGAACTCCGGTGGGATCCCGATCCGGCACTACCGGTACACTACCTCCGACAGCTGGCTTGTCGTCCGCGGCTCGGCTGCGGGCCAAGCCGAGGCCGTCATGCGCGGCGTCTGCGAGCGCATCCTAAGCAGCGGAAAGTTCGCCGGGCGGAGCTTCAGCTCGGCCGACGACTATATTTTCAAGACGGCTAAGGGGCGGGACGGACCAGGTAATGGCTCGACGTGGCGCGAGATCAACACGACCCACCACATTACGCAGGTGGTCCGCGACATAGGCGGCATCAAGGGGATGACGTTCACTGAGACAACTTTTGTCGACCCAACCGATCAGCTGTCAATTATCTAATGTGGACGTGATTCCGATGTAGCATCGCGCGCCGGCGGCTTGTGGGGCGCCGTTAGCGACTATGGAACGGCCGAGAAAGGGGTCGATAGCTGACGAGGCAATCTTTGGCCGATGACCGTCAACTCGAACGGCAGCTTATCGCCTAGCGCTGCTCAAAAGCCGACCGTCCGGATACGTGAAGAGTTTCGGGCGCCGGCAGGCGTACGAAAGTCCCCGAGGAAGGAACCCGCGGGCCACAGGCGATGGCTATGGGGATTTCGGATTTCGGCAGATGTC
>NZ_JAMYLZ010000084.1:0-4365 GCF_040318315.1 Mesorhizobium sp. M1227 | reverse complement strand
ATGTGTCCGCCGCTCCGCTAAACACGGGGGCTGCGCGGCGGACACGCCGATGTCACCGCAATGCCACGCCATTTTGCAGAACTTGACGCACACAACTGGCACCAGCATTGTCAGGTTTGGCGGGCGGTCAAGTCGACCGGAATGACCGACATTAGGCGCAAAGCTGCCTAAAGCGAGTGGGACATCAGAGCCATTCTGCGTCGATGTTCACGCTTCGTGCTTGGAAGCCGCATAAAAAGGCAATGTGGAATGCACAAAGCAGCACGAGGAGTGGACCCGTTCTTAACGCGTAGGCCCCGCTAACATCGGCTGGGTCCGCATTCAGCTAATCCGGCCGTGCTTCCGACGCGACAGCGTCCAGGAGCAGAGTAACCTCGACATTGACGCTGGTGATGGCTTGCAAGTGAAGGGGCTGATTGGCCCAACGGGCGATGGAGACTACCAACGAGTAGTCCTCAACCGGCACCTCATGGATCTTGATCGACGTCCCCGTACGATCCAACAGCAAAAGCAAAGGAGTCGTCCCCTCGTCAGATTTGCTCGCGATGGCGGCAACTCGCTGAACATCCACGTGGCTGTCAACGCGAACATTGAAGAGTATTCGGCCTCCAGATTTATCGGCGCAGTCGCCTGCTACAGTATCGAAGCTGGCCGCCGGAAAATCTGCCGCTTGGACAATCATCTCGATCAAAACCGTCTCAAGTTGTGGCGTGCTACCTCGGCTGATCGGCATCGTCTATCCCGGAGAGTCTGGCAGGGCGACGGGCATGACCTATGACGCGTTTGGCCGGCGCACACCACCAACACGCCGGCCGGCGGCGGCTCTGCCGTTACCACCTTGTATACCCGGTGTGGCAGCGTGATCTGCCAGGCACGCGATGCAGGCGACATTCGCCAATCTGTTCAGAGGCGTATTCCGTATCCACAGCTATGATCAATGCTCTTCCGATAAAGGTGTAGGACGCGATGCCCGTGACTTGCCGTGTCGCCAATTTTAGAGTTTTAGAATAGTCGCATGGGGTCCGCGAAGGCCAAACTCCGCCAGTGCCTGAAGGTCAGCTACTGAGGCGCGCAAGGAAGGACCGGCAGTGGCGCAAGACGGACTTTCGCAAAAACAGCTGTTATAGTGCTCGGCTGGCGGAGATAAATGATCCGGTTCGGCGCAGGCACGGTGGAGGGCTGTCATGCCGCTCAAGGTCATCGGAACGGGTTTCGGGCGCACCGGAACTGACTCCATGCGAGAGGCGCTCAACCTGTTGGGCTTCGGACCCTGCCATCACATGTTCGAAGTCGATGGGAGCGCCATTCAGAAGCAGCGCTGGAGGGCCTTAGCCAAAGGTGCGTCGGCAGACTGGGAGAGTCTGTTTGAGGGCTACTCATCCTGCGTGGACTGGCCCTCCTCTTATTATTGGCGCGAATTGATCGAAGCGTATCCGGAAGCACGGATCGTTCACACGGACCGCTCGGCCGAAAGCTGGTGGACAAGTATGGAAAGCGCGTTTCAGGTGACGCGCCGCGGTCAGGTCGACCCGGACTCTCTGGGGGAGACCCTCGTTTTCGGCAAGGTCTTTGGAGGACGCGTCGATCGCGCTCACGCGATAGCCGTCTACGAATCACATCGGCACGACGTGCTCACCACTGTGCCGCCTGGCCGACTGCTCGTGCATGTACTCGGGCAAGGATGGGAGCCGCTATGCCGCCATCTTGGCGTCCCGATCCCGGAGCAGCCGTATCCTATGCGGAACAGCGCCGAGGAATTCCGGCGGCGGGCCGAGACACGCTAAACGGGTCTGCTTGAACCAAGGCGAAGCCGCCCTCCACGGCCGAAATGCGGCGCGATGCGATCGTTCACTGTGCCGTGCGGGTTCGAACCCGGCACGACGGCGAAAGTGACACGGCTGGATCCGGTTGTGCCGCCACTCAATGCACGACTTCTCTACCTCGGGGCAAAGCGACGCCAACGCCACAGCTAAAGCAGATGGCCGGAAAGGCAGTTCAGTCAGTGGTCGTCGCCTGCGGCCGGCAAAGATGGACCTGGCGGGCCAAATTCCGCCACGTCATTTTGCGAACGCGAACGCGTCCCAAAGATACGTTCAGCCCTCGATGGAGGCCAGCAAGTCGTGGTTGATGACGTCCGCGTGCGTCGTCAGCATGCCGTGCGGGTAACCCGTATAGACCTTCAGAGTGCCGTTCTTCAGAAGTTTGACCGACAGCCTGCCCGAATCCTCGATCGGCACGACCTGTCATCGTCGTCATGCATGACCAGCGTGGGCACGGTGATCTTCTTCAGATCCTCAGTGAGAAGGCCTTGATGGCTTCATAGTGAGGCTTGGCGCTACTCATCATGGTAAGACCGTATGTCCGCCTCTGCGATGAGGTGGCTCGCCCTACAGTGCGCGTCCGAGCGTTGCTCGGGGCGGGCCGAGCCGATCCTCACCACAGGAGGACGAGCCACCTCATCGGCAGAGGCGACATACAGTCTTCCCAACATGCCCTGATGCTACCAATTCTGAATCACGCAACACAACAAAAGGCCTTCTTCGTTCAATCGACGGCGATTCGAGCTATTAGGGCCGTCTGCGAGTCTTTATGCTCCTCATCGAAGCGGATCGGCAGCGACACGCCGACGTCGGCATGGCTCAGTGCAACAACGTTCACGGAGGACGACATGTGTAGGATGATCATGGCAGTGCTAGGTCTGCTGCTCGCTAGCTTGCCGGCCACGGCGCGGGTCGTCCCATTCCCGCCAGGCTTCAAGACGCAATCGATCGAAACCAACGGCACGAGCCTTAATGTCCGCATCGGGGGACAGGGCCCCGCCGTCGTGCTGCTACACGGCTTCGGCGACAGTGGCGACATGTGGGCGCCTGTTGCGGCAAAGTTGATGCAAGATCACACCGTAATCGTGCCAGACCTGCGCGGCATGGGACTGTCCGCCCATCCCGACACCGGTTACACAAAGAAAAACCAGGCCGTCGACATTGCCGGTATCCTCGACCATCTGAAGATCAAGAAGGCCGACCTCGTCACCCACGATATCGGCAACATGGTGGGTTACGCTTTCGTCGCCCAGTATCGCGACCGAGTCACCCGCTGGGTTGTGATCGATGCGCCGCTGCCGGGCATCGGCGATTGGGACAACATCATCCGCCTGCCGTTGCTGTGGCATTTCAACTTTCGTGGTCCCGACATGGAGCGGCTGGTAGCAGGGCGCGAGCGTATCTATCTCGACCGTTTCTGGAACGAGTTGTCAGCCAATCCGAAGGCCATCGACGAAGCAACGCGCAAGCACTACTCCGTACTTTACGCGCGACCTCACGCCATGCACGACGCCTTCGAGCAATTCGCCGCCTTTAACCAGGATGCGGCGGACAACAAGGAGTTGTTGGCGAAGGGCGGCAAAGTCTCGATGCCGGTGCTAGCCGTTGGCGCTGAAAAGTCTTTCGGCACGGCCCAGGCAGACGATCTACGCTATGTCGCGACCCATGTGACTGTTGGGATCGTACCGGGCTCCGGTCACTGGATCATGGAGGAAAACCCGGACGCCACGGTCAAGCTCATCACGGACTTCCTCGCCAAGTAGCCTATCCGCTGCCCGCTAAGGCCGGCGCGCAAACCCGACGGAGAGCTACAATGACCAGCCGGCCCATGCTGGCCAGGACATCTTCTGACGCCGAGCAATTGTGTCGTCCTGAGCATCGACCACTAGCCGATCCAAGATGGCGTCCGTTGCCCTGATGGATCGGCGGACCCTGGTGTCCAATATCGTCGCTGTGGCGAAAATCGCGAAACTCTACAGCGCGCCCGCTGGTGGAGAGCATCTTTTGGCCGCCGTGCAAGGAAGCCGTCGAGGCTCATCGAGTCGACGGGATTTGTGCCGGCGCCTGGCCGATGAACTCCAAATAGAGATGCAGCTCTTCAGGCGAGAAGACGGCCCGCCACGTTCCGTGGCGGTCGCTGGCGATGCTATGGGCAAGAACGGTCATAACGATCACTCCTCTTGCCCAGCTTCGCCGATCTGCACGCGAGATTTCCATCCCCAGAAATGAGTATTGACTTCCGTCTGCGGATGCCTGCGCCGGCAAGTGGCCCGTAACGATAAGGACGGTTCTCGCTGTTTGAGGACCGCGACGCGTTGGCGAGTCCAGTCTGAGCGATCAAGCCCGCGCTCTGGACGAGCTCCCATCCTCACAGAATGTTCGCCCACCGGGACAAACGTGACGCAACGGAACGGATGGTTCACCCGTAAAGTCTTGGGGAGGTTGCGAAAGGAGACCAGCATATGACCTGCGAACGAGATGTCGGCACGTTCGAAGAGCCCGTGACCGTTTTGCTGTCCTCGGGCAAAGTCAGTGTTTCGAGCAC
>NZ_JAMYLZ010000083.1:0-4466 GCF_040318315.1 Mesorhizobium sp. M1227 | reverse complement strand
CCGTCATGTGTCCGCCGCTCCGCTAAACACGGGGGCTGCGCGGCGGACACGCCGATGTCACCGCAATGCCACGCCATTTTGCAGAACTTGACGCACACAACTGCCTTGGGGATACCGGCCTAATCGTCACTCCATGTCGGGCACGTCGTTCCGAACCAAAGAGCGTCGTCGGCTCGCCGTATTCGTCCAGCGCCGGGTTAGCATCACGCGACCACGCAATGACATCGGCATGTTTCGTCGCCAGAGCTTTGGCGGTCCTTGTCGCTCGGTCTTCGGTCTGCTGCTCGGCTGGCCCATAGGCTGCCTGGAAGTCGCCGCTCTCATCGCGGGTCGAAGGCGGTGACGACAATCAGCTTGGGGGCCTTCTGCTGAAGAAGGAAGCTGTCTGACATGTTGGTGCCTTTCGGATTGGTGAAGCCTAAGCAGAGGGCATGAAAGTGACAGGCGAAACAAGCGCCGACTCGACATAGAGTAAATGCGGGATCATCGTCCTCACGCACCAACTAGGTGGGGAGAAAAAAGCGTTGCTGCCTCAGCCAACGATCTGCTGATCGCATTCGGGTGAATGAGGGTGCTACACCTGAAGGGAATCGGCCGCACACACGCGTGTCGCAGGCGATGACCAGCACAGTCGGCCTTGGAGTAATCTAGCGTCAAATAATCATTGTTTGCAATTGCGCAGGCCGAATTTTCCAAATAGGAACGCCGGAGATCAACAAGGGAACGATTTTGATGGATGAAGCAATTGGGCAGCGAAGGGCTGATCTGCTAGGGATGACAGCAGATATCGTCGCAGCCTATGTCCAGAGCAACGCAACGCCCGTGGCGGATCTGCCGAATTTGATCGCCAGTGTTAATTCTGCGTTGTCTGGCCTGGCTGAGCCGGTCGCTGCAGCATCGCCAATACTGACGCCCGCGGTAAATCCTAAGAAGTCGATCTTTCCCGATCACATTATAAGCCTTGAGAACGGGCGCAAGTTCAAGTCGATGAAGCGCCACCTGGGCTTGCTTGGCATGACACCTGATGAGTACAGAGCCAAGTGGGGTTTGGCGTGGGACTATCCTATGGTAGCGCCCAGCTATGCGGCTCAGCGGTCTGCACTTGCCAAAGCTGCCGGTCTCGGCCGCAAGGCGGTTGACAAAACGCCGCCAAAGAAAGCACCAGCAAAGCGCAAGGCCAAAGCCTGACAGTGCACGAATTCGGGCCATGCCATTAGGTCTAGATGGTCTAGGTGGCCTGGCTGAGAATGAGCTGCCTGGCTTCGCGGTTCAGTAAGCGCCGCTCACGCCACAACACAAGCTTCTGCACGGCTTGCGTCTTCACGTCCTCGTATCCTGACGGGGCAGGGGAGGTCGATCAATGTGCGATCGACAAGTCGAGCCGATACATCGTCGCCCTCGACAGACAATCAAATCATATCGACAAAATCGCACTACATCGATACGTCACACTCTGCTCGATGCCACTAAGCAACAAAGCCGCTGAATCCAGCAGCGCTCCGTGCTTCAAGGGCATGCCCATACGGGTGCTGGGCAAGCCTAAATTTCTTCCCCGAGCAGTATCCTGGCCTCCTTGGCCGCAGCGATGAACGCCTGGCGCGCTATCCTTGGTGGTTTTTCTCCACGGATTACGGCAAGGCATGCTTCGATTGCGGCGAGCCGCGACTTGCCCGCCGGCCTCGGCCAATCCCTCAATAGAACTTCGGCCGCGTCGGATACTGATGCAACAACTCTGTCGCGATCGATCCGGCCGGGTTGAACGACGACGGGCTTTCTGAAACGTCTCGTACGCACGACAGCCTCCAAGAACAAGATATGTTAGCTTCCGGTGATCCTTTGCGCCACATCAAACTTCGGCAAGTAGTCGACCGTGAACAATCCGCGCTCTAGCGGCGACCGGCTTGGGCCGGAGTTGAAGCAGAGCGATCAAGAGCGACAAAGACCCTTCAGCCACCTGAGCATCGCGCGCCACCGCGTTGCGTCTTCTCTCAGCTTCGATAGTTGGGGTCTTCGCGCCGAGAAGCCGCGACGCCCGCCCGGCGTTGCGTATAAGATGACCGGGCAGGCGAAAAACCTGCATGTGGTTCTCCTATGATTTGAGCTTCGCAACCCGAGTTGCGGAGAACCCCTCCTCAACTGCAAGAATCTCGTATCTGTCTGAGCTCGGTCACTCTGGCAGGATGATCACGGAGGGCAATGCCGCGACGCAACTACGCCGGTGGAGATTCCTTCGGAGCCGAAACCTTTCAACAAAACCGGCTCCACAAACGGGTTCGGCGCCTACGTGGCTTTCATGCCCAAGACAAGGATCGGCATCCTGATGTTGGCGAATGGCGCTCCACAACCATGCAGGAGACGCCCTGATGGCTCAGAAGCGATGCGGCGGTCAGGCTGTTTAAGCGCCCACCAACGATAACAATTGGGGTTGTGCTTTCCACGGGGATATTCCGTTGACTGGATCAATCCGATATTTTGTTTGGCCAAAATACACGCAGACCCTGCTCATCGACATGACACGGTGGATCTCGATCCGTTATTCGGGGTCGCGGTCGAGATGGTGGACCTTGGTCGGCTCCCCCCTGGTGAGGCGGTCGTCGCTTGCATGTCGGCCCAATAGGAAATGTCGTGAACCACGTTTCGCGGAAGCGCGCCTCACGATCCAGCCGTTGTGCTCCAGTGACTGGAACACCGGAAGCATACTCTGCGGTTGACAAAGACAGCACGCGCAAGCTGGGCGTTCGAATCGCTTCACCCGCCCAGCAGGGCACAACCCACGCCGGAAACGAACTCAAAAATGGATAGAAACTGGGCAACGTCAAGCGTCAAGCCGCACCCAGGCAGGTGACCATCACCACGAATAAGAACGCAAAAAATCAGTGCAGTCATAGACGTCCCCAACTTGCCAACGACAAGATAGTCAGATGGTCGAGGTGGTAAGCTTGGCGGTGGTCAGATGGACCAAGCGCGGTCCTAAATGGAATAAAGCGGAAAGGGTGTGCATGGCGGCACTAGCCGGCGAGCTATCACCCGACGACGCCCGCATCGGTTTCAAGGCTGCCGCCATCGAGAAGAAGATGCTGGTCGCGGGTGATCCTTGACGGGACGGACGCTTGAGGCACGATCCCCACCTTAGCGCGACAATCGAAATCGTAATGCCGACGTTGAGCGACAATGAAGTACCGCACCGACTCCGTGGCTACTGGCCATCGTGGCAAGGACCACGATGCGCATGACAAGGCCCAGGGTAACCAAAGCCCCGCTCCGGCGTTGGGGCGAGGGCGGGGGACCCTTTGGCCGGAGCGGGGTTAGGCTAGGTGGTCACCCCGTGGCAAGCAAAGGCGACCGCAGTTGAGATTAGCGGATTTTGTGGCGCTTTCAATATTTCAATATCCGTGACTGAGTGCCTATCGCCTCAGCGGCGCTGGTAAGGAATCGGGCTTCTCGCAAGAGCGAGTCCCAGTTGAGGTTGCCCAATAGGTTGATGAGATCGCGCGCCTGTTCGACGGTGATCCCCGTTTCTTTGACCAGCCGCAGAATGACCAGGTCGTGCATCGGCGGTGGATTGGCGACTTCGCCGGCATCGCAGAACCTTCCAGCGGCAGCCCAAATCATCGGGACGAGGTAGAGCGTCTGCAATAATAGGCAAGAAGGACATTCTACAGGCGGACGTTTGTACCTGCTCCACTCAACCGGCTGGGTGATTAGCATGAGGCTTAGGCTGTGGTGCATGAGCACGCGGTAGCTGCGCAAGCTTCGCCGCACCGGCGCACTCGGTCGTGCGCATTGGCACGCTGGCATGTGCATCGGTGGCGGCAACCGGCAGGGTGGGTGGTTTCAGAGATTGAGTACAGAAAAGGCCAGGAATAAATCGGGAGCGACTGTTCACGCGTTGTCCTCGACACGCTTGCCCTCCGCATCCGTCCCTTTGATCTCGGTAGTCCACGCGTCGGTGGGCGCCGATTGCTGGCGGATTGCGTGTTTCAGAAATTCGCGGACACCCATTCCGCTAATTCGCGGACAGCGATTTCAGTAATTACGGGACCGTGATTCCGCTAATTCCCGGACAGTTTTCAGGGCGGATAACGGTCGGTTCTCGGGAGCGCCGTTCTGGCATTTTGCCCTCTCATCATCGGGTTGAGAGGGGCCATGCCAAGACCGAAGCAAGCGAGACGAACGACAGTGAAAGACCTACAATCAATCCTGCGCCTGACGCATGAGCAGGGTCCTGGCCCGGCTGCGCAACCGGCGCTTCTTCAGTCTCGGCGATCTCAACGCCGCGATCGCGGTGTTGCTGGAGGATTTGAACAATCGCCCCATGCGCCACGTTGGCAAAAGCCGCCGGGAGCTGTTCGAGGAGATCGAACGGTCGGCTCTGGCGCCGCTGCCGCCGGCGCCGTTCGAATATGCGGAGTGGAAATCGGCCAAGGTGCATCCCGACTACCATGTCGAGATCGACAGGACCTTCT
>NZ_JAMYLZ010000082.1:0-4487 GCF_040318315.1 Mesorhizobium sp. M1227 | reverse complement strand
CAAGCACCGTGGCGGTGGTGGTGCCGTCGCCGGCAAGGTCGTTGGTCTTCGAGGCCACTTCGCGCACCATCTGCGCGCCCATGTTTTCGAACTTGTCGGAAAGTTCGATTTCCTTGGCCACCGTCACCCCGTCCTTGGTGATGCGCGGCGCGCCGTAGGCCTTGTCGATAATGACGTTGCGGCCCTTGGGGCCGAGCGTCACCTTGACGGCGTTGTTGAGGATTTCGACGCCGCGCAGCATGCGGTCGCGCGCGTCGGTGGAGAATTTGATTTCCTTGGCAGACATTTTTTATCCCGTCGAATTTGGAATGGAACGGTCGCCGCGCGGAACGCGCTGCGCTTGTTCTTTCAAATACTGGAGCGACCTTTGCGCGCCTTGAGGGACACGCGCCGCTCCAGTCAGGCGGCCTTCTTGGCTTCGACAGCTTTGTCGATGACGCCCATGATGTCGGCCTCCTTCATGATCAGAAGGTCCTCGCCGTAGATCTTGACCTCCGTGCCCGACCATTTGCCGAACAGGATCAGGTCGCCGGCCTTGACGTCGAGCGGAACAAGCGCGCCATTCTCGTCGCGTCCGCCCGGGCCGACGGCGATCACTTCGCCTTCCTGTGGTTTCTCCTTGGCATTGTCGGGAATGATGATGCCGCCCTTGGATTTGGTGTCGCCTTCGGCGCGGCGAATGACGACGCGATCGTGGAGTGGCCGGAATTTCATGGGGAACTTCTTTCTGGGGCCAGCATAGGCGGCCGCTACCCCTGATATAGGCGCGTTGGCACTCGATAGATAGGAGTGCCAGAATTATTTCTGGCCAATGGCCAAGAATTCGAATGATATAATTCGAGACGCCAGAAATTCGTTCGGATGTGAGGAAAACTTTCTGCCGGCTTGAATTTCGCGGATGCGGGTTATTATTCCAAAGATCAAGTAAAGGAGGCCGCGACCTTGTTTGGAACTCAATTGAGGCGCATAGGTAAAACTTGTTGATTTGGGTCGAGTTGGCTTTGTGTCAGAGCCCCGCCATTCACCACCGAATTCTCGAAAATGAGTGCATGCGCCGGTCCGGCGCACATCTCGTTCCGTTCGGATCCTGGAATGAAACCGACGCTGACCACGGATGTACTGGCAGCGTCGGGCATCGTCCCGGCGGTTCGAGTGGGACTGATACGGAAAGGCGCAGCCGCCCGTTTCCGCGGAAAGCCGCAATTCATGACCAGCCGCACCACAAATACAGTCGTTCGCTTCAAGTCGGCGTTTTCGCTGCCCGGCTTTGATACACCGCAACCGCCCGGAGAGTATCGGGTTGACCATGACGAGGAGGCCCTCGAAGGGACTTCCCAGATCGCATGGCGCCGCGTGGCCACCTTCATTCACCTCCGGCGATCACCGCGAGCGGTGCTACGCAGCAGATGGTGCCGATCGAACCGGCATTGCTTCAAGCCTCGCTGGAGCTGGACGAGAGACAATCATGAGAACCACAACCCTGATGCAACGCAACGCACGCCCAGTCCGCCGCGAAGCCGCAACGCATCTCTTTGCCGTCGGACAAGCTGTCCGGCTGAAGAGCGGCATCGGCACGTTTCCAAAGGCCGCGGAAATCTACCGCGTCACAGCAAGGCTCCCGCCGAGCGGAAATTCGCTGCAGTACCGCATCCGCAGCGACGTCGAACTTCATGAACGGGTGGCGATGCAGGACAGTCTCGAACCGGTCGACACTTCGCCCGGTGACAGCACAACGCTCATCGAAAGGATCTTCGAACGTGTCAAAGGGACAGAAATGGTTTAGCCGGAAGATCGGGAACCCGACGCAGGAGAAGGTCCCGCCCAAGCCTGAAAGCGTATTCGGCGCCCACACCAGAGTTGCAGCCGATATCAATGCCCTGCGCGGCAAGGGCAAGAACTGACGTAGCGACACGGGCACGGATGACGATGAAGATCGTGATCGAATTCTATCGCACCCGAACCTCGGACGATGCGCATGCCGTGGTCGGGCGCGAGACGGCGCAAGCGGCCAACCTCGACCATGCGCTCGAGATCGCCAGGCTTTTGGCCAAAACCTTGAACATGCCGCAGCGGCCGGACGCCATGACGATCGCCGACGCGAAGGGCGCAACGCTCTATTCCGGCGTTCTGGCCACGGAAGCGATCAATGAGGAAAGGCCAACGCCATGAGTGCCCGTAGCAACGAAACCGATCGGCAGTGCAACGCCGCCGGGCTTGCGGTCTGGGAAAATGAGGGTGGGACATCGGGACGCGACTTCGCGGACCGTCAATATGGCCGCCGCGTCGAGGCGGATCGGTCCTGGACCGTCTGTCATGTCTTCAGCGGAATTCCGGCGCTGATCGACGTGGTGCCATGACCGGCCTCAGCCGGTCGGATGCGACGCGCAGCATGTTGTCCCTCAATCAGCGCAATGCCGAGTGCCAGAGGGCGTGGGTTGCGGCGCCGCCAATTGCCCCACACGAGGCAGCGGCGGTCAATCATGACGCTCTCCTTCCCAAACCCCAGCCGCAGATTCGATGAAGTGTGCGATTTTCGGTAGGTAGGCCCCGAATCACGAACGTTCTGATAACACCGGAATGTCGCCTCCTGGAGCAAGCGACCAACGCAGTGCCGCAGTCGAGAACGGCTAGCACCGTCGTTGCGGCCAATATGGAGGTCGCCAGCGGAATGGCGCTCACGTTTGCGACATTTGTTGCCGTGTGGTTGCTGTTGATGGAAACGGCTGCTCCCACGAAACAGCAGTCCTCCAGAGACAACTAATATCTGCAGGCTGGTTGCTGCCACCATCCGGCCGCGTTGGTCGCCGCGAAAATCGCGCAGCGACACGCGCGTCCCGTCCTGCGATGTCAACGTGATGTCCTGAGCCAGTCCGATTGTCGGCAGGCGCTCGTCCTTCGGCGCGTCGTGCTCACTCGCCCGCGCTATGACCAGCGCCAAGGCGTGACTGCGTCTGCTAGGGTCTCAGGCCTTCAACTCGCGTTTGAGCTCCTCGAGGAAACGCCAGTCCGTTCCGTTGGACAGGATTTGTTGCGGGCTCGACTTGATCATGCCGGTCTCCTGCATGCGCAGCGCATAGAAGCGCACGCTGTCTTCGGCGTCGAACACGCGCCACTTGTCGTGCTGAGCACCGTTCAGCGTCCCAAGCGCTTCGTCATAGTTGGGTAGAAAGCCTCGGTCGACGAGCTGCTGTGCCGCCAACGACGGATCAGAAGCGCACAGGTCAGCGGATTTGAGAATGGCGCGCAACACCCGCTTCGTCGCGACCGGGTATCTGCTCACGTAGTCCGCATTGCCGGCAACCATGCAGCAAAAGTATTGCGACCACGGGCGGTCGGTCCCGTTGTTGACGATCGTATGGCCGATCTTCCGGGCGTGCAGGATCTGCGGTTCGGGCGGACCTGCCATGTAGGCATCGACCTTGCCGTCGATGAACATTTGCATTGGGGCTTGTTCACCCTCCACCCACTCGATATCGTGCATGGGATCAAGCCCGACATAGTTGGCCATGAGAGCCGTCAGGATGTGAGGATGCGACTCCACCGACCCTCCCCCGACGCGCTTTCCACGCAGATCCCTGATGCTGCGGACGCTGTCGTTGCCGATCAACTCGAAGCAGCCGGAATGCACGCCGATCAGCACTTTCACCGGCACGCCGGCGTCGATGGACCTAATGTGCATCGACGGCATGTTCATGTCGAAATCGATCAGGCCGGCGGAGAGCCACTTGGAATTGTCGATGTGGGTGTCGCCTTCGACATATTGGATATCGGTGAAACCGTCGGCGCGCAGAAGTTCTCCGGCAAGGTAGATGGACGCCCAACAGTAAGCGCCTCCGACCCACTGCCCCAAGCGGACGGTTGTCGTTTCCAGAGCAGGCTCCCCGGCCGCACTGGATGTGCGAACATTGAAGAGCCCGGCACCGCCGATCGCCGACAGGCCGGTCAGGAATATGCGACGATTCTGCATTAGCTTCATCGGGACGCTCCTTTGGCAAATTGATCATCCCTAGGAATCAACCAAATAACCCCAATAGAGGACGGACAATGCGTGAGCGCGCCGAGTAATCGCGAGTTGGAGCACGCCCTGTTAAAGGCGGGAGTCTTCTCGTTCTTCAGTCGCTGGCCAAGAACGCTTTCAGCCAACGATTAACGACCATACGCCTTCTCAACGTTCGTGGCGAGGGCAATGCTCTCAGCCAAGGCCAAGCCCTTTTACGGAACCCTCGTACCTTCCAGGGCGCTGACAAAACGGATCCATCGGGTAATTGCCAAAAGGCGCCTTCTCGAACCAATTCGAGACGTTCGAGTTCATCCCACGTGACGACTGGATCGGGTCCAAAGTTCGCGTTGGCAGAGGGCTGGCTTGCGCCACGGACGCTGCACCCAGTTGTGTGCGTCAAGTTCTGCAAAATGGCGTGGCATTGCGGTGACGTCGGCGTGTCCGCCGCGCAGCCCCCGTGTTTAGCGGAGCGGCGGACACATGACGG
>NZ_JAMYLZ010000081.1:0-6104 GCF_040318315.1 Mesorhizobium sp. M1227 | reverse complement strand
CGACATCTGCCGAAATCCGAAATCCCCATAGCCATCGCCTGTGGCCCGCGGGTTCCTTCCTCGGGGACTTTCGTACGCCTGCCGGCGCCCGAAACTCTTCACGTTAGCGGAATGTCAGCTTCTGGTGTTCGAACCTAGTTATAGAGACACCTGGGCCAGCGCGAGCATCGTCGTGACATGACCCAAAGGCGACAAGTCGACCAAAAAGGTGGGAAGCTCGGCGAAACCCCTCTATATCGACAGCGATGGATGCATCGAGCGACCACCCGCCGAACGACGAGCTTCTCTCGGACATCCAGCGCCTGTCCTTCGACTATTTTCTCAAAGAGGCCAACCCGGCGAATGGCCTGATCGCCGACCGCAACACCCCGGGGTCACCGGCCAGCATCGCCGCCGTCGGGCTCGCCCTGTCGGCCTATCCCGTCGGTGTGGAGCGCGGTTTCATGACGCGCGCCGCCGCCGCTGAACGAACGCTCGCCACGCTTCGCTTCTTCTGGAACGCGCCGCAAGGGCCCGAAGCCGACGCAACGGGCCACAAGGGCTTCTACTACCATTTCCTCGACATGGAGACCGGCCGCCGCGTCTGGAAGTGTGAGCTGTCCACGGTCGATACGGCGCTTCTGCTTGCCGGTGCGCTGGCCGCCGGCGCCTATTTTGGCGAGGACGATGAATCCGAACTTGAAATCCGGCGGCTTGCAGATGCGCTCTACCGGCGCACCGACTGGCGATGGGCGCAGAACGGCGGCGCTACCGTCACCCATGGCTGGCGGCCTGGAAAAGGCTTCCTGCGCTATCGCTGGCAAGGCTACGACGAAGCGGTGATCCTTTATGTGTTGGGCCTCGGCTCGCCAACCCATCCGCTGCCGCCCGAGAGCTATGCGGCCTGGCTATCCACCTACAAGTGGAAAAAGATCTATGGCCGGGAATTGGTTTACGCCGGTCCACTCTTCATCCACCAGCTCTCGCATATCTGGATCGATTTTCGCGGCATCCGCGATGCTTCCATGCGCAACCACGACTGCGACTATTTCGAGAACAGCCGCGAGGCAACCTACCTGCAACGCGACTACGCCATTCGCAATCCGAAGGGCTTCAGCGGTTATGGCGAGAATTGCTGGGGCATTACCGCCAGCGACGGCCCAAGCCCGACAAAAGGTCAAATCACGGTCGGTGGCCGCCGCTTCTTCGGCTATCTGGCGCGCGGTGCGCCATTCGGCCCTGATGATGGAACGTTGTCGCCGTGGGCAGCGATTACCTCATTGCCCTTTGCGCCAGAGATCGTTCTGCCGGCACTGCGCTATTTCCATGAGATCGACCTGCAAGAGGGCAACCCTTACGGCTTCACCGCAAGCTTCAATCCGACAATAGCAGCCGCCGACGGCCGGCCATGCGGTTGGGTATCGCCGGACCACGTCGGCATCAATCAGGGGCCGATCACTCTGATGATAGAGAACTACCGCTCGGGCTTCCTGTGGCGCCTGATGCGCCGCGTGCCGGCCATCATCGCGGGACTGCACCGAGCCGGTTTTTCGGGCGGTTGGCTATAAGAAGTCGAGATGACAAAGCTCCCCGATTGGTACCAGGACTTTTGACTGCGAGCGCATGCCGCATTTGCTGCGAATGTCGGTTAGCGGCGCATTGCTTCTCGGCAGAATAGGTGACGTTGCGCCCAGTTTCTATCCCAGTTTTGAGTTCGTTTCCGGCGTGGGTTGTGCCCTGCTGGGCGGGTGAAGCGACGGGCGCTGGCGCGGAGCTTTTGGCACAGCGCAAAGCGAGCGGCCGTCGCAGATTGAAGGTGGTGGCGAACTCGGCCGGTGTCTGCCAGGCGATTTGGGAATGCGGCCGCGCGGTGTTGTAGTCGGCGCGTCACAGGGCGATGGCGACGCGTGCCTGAGCCAGCGACTGGTGTGACGAGGGTATCGGCGAGAACGTGGAAGGTCGGTTAGCCACAGCTTTGTGGCGGCGACCTCATGTGCCGATCGTTGATTGAGGATTTTGGTGATTGCGGGCGGATGTCCTAAGGCTCCTAGGTGATCATCGTCCGTGGCAACTTCGCGAAGCGGCTTGTAAAACATGCCCAGTGCTCTTTTGCCGCGCGTTGGATAGTCCTACGCAGCACTTTGGCGAGCGCGCCGCCACGCAGTCAATCGACACACGACGGTCGCGCGAACGCGACACAAAGTGCACTGTCACCGAAATTCCGGAGGACTAACGTCTGCCCTTAGGTCTAGGCTTCGTGATTTCGATTCAACGGCCCGCGAGCGACTAGTTTGAGCAAGCCTCAACGCGGGGCCACTCGATGTCGGCTCCTTGCCGCAA
Source organism: Mesorhizobium sp. M1227 (assembly GCF_040318315.1). Lineage (NCBI taxonomy): Bacteria > Pseudomonadati > Pseudomonadota > Alphaproteobacteria > Hyphomicrobiales > Phyllobacteriaceae > Mesorhizobium > Mesorhizobium sp. M1227. The sequence goes on along the minus strand of NZ_JAMYLZ010000081.1, from coordinate 3,785 downwards.
TCACGCTGTTCCGACAGGCCGCGCCATGCGGCAAGTTTCTATCCAACCAAGCCGTTTGACCCACGCTGGCAGCTGCCGAGTAGGCGAAGTCCGCATCGCGCCACTTTCCGACCTCAGCACCTCTAAAGCGCGAACGTCTGGTGTGATGCCCGATGCGCGTTCGTAGGCATCTCACTGTTACATCGCGGTGACAAAAGCACCGCCACGGTGGCGTCAACCGGTTACCAAGGGCAGTAAATATCTCCGGCCTTCTGGGAGTGGCGTGTCAGCGTCCCCAGAGGCTGCGTGGGCGTGTCGCCGGTTGGCTGTTAGCGCGGCGACTGGAATGCTCCACGCCTCGCAAGCGGGATAGCGAAATCTCGTGAAGGCAAGGTCGAGCTGCGTTTTCCGCTCTCTGTCGGCGACGGGCGGCGACTGGGAGAGACGGATACCATGCACATGGGGCGTCAGGAAGTTGGCAGGACATGGACGCGGGGCGGCCCGCGTGCAGGCGCTTGGCCGAGCGGTGCAATGAACACGCAGCGCCACCTCGCGGCGATCATGGTGTGCGACGTCGTCGGCTATTCGCGCCTGACGGAGCGCGACGAGCGCGGCACGCTCGAGCGGCTGAAGATCTACCGCAAGGACCTCCTCGAACCGCTGGTCTCTGAGCACCGGGGTCGGATCGTCAAGCTCACCGGCGACGGCATGCTGTGTGAGTTCGCGAGCGTCGTCAACGCGGTGGCCTCGGCGATGGCGATCCAGCAGGCCCTGGCAGAACACGAGGCGGAGATGCCCGAGGAAGAGCGGATTCGCTTCCGCATCGGCGTCAATCTCGGCGACGTGGTCTGCGAGGAGGACGGCGACCTCTACGGCGACGGGGTCAACATCGCAGCCCGCCTCGACAGCATCGCCGACCCCGGCACCGTGGTCGTCTCAGGCACCGCCTACGACCACCTTCAGGGCAAGCTCGACTGCGGCTTCACGCCACTCGGCAATCTGCGCCTCAAAAACATCGAGCGGCCGGTGCGCGCCTACCGCGTCGAGACCGACGCCGGCGCCTCGGTGGCTGCATCGCCTCCGCTGCCCGCGAAACCCTCGATCGCGGTTCTGCCTTTTACCAACATGAGCGGCGATCCCGACCAGGAATACTTCGCCGACGGGCTGGTGGAGGACATCATCACGGGATTGAGCCGGGTGAACTCCTTTTTCGTGATCGCCCGCAACTCGTCCTTCACCTACAAGGGCCGGGCGGTGGACCTGCGCCAGGTCGGGCGCGAGCTGGGCGTCCGCTACGTGCTCGAAGGCAGCATCCGCAAAGCAGGATCGCGGGTGCGCATCAGTGGGCAGTTGGTGGACGCGATCAGCGGACACCATGTCTGGGCCGACCGCTTCGAGGGCGACGTGAGCGACATCTTCGACCTGCAGGACAAGGTGACCGAGAGCGTCGTCGGCGCTGTCGAACCGAGCATCCGGCTGCAGGAGATCAAGCAGGCGCGCATGAAGCCGACCGACTACATCGGTGCCTACGACCTCTACCTTCGTGCGCTGCCGCGCTTCTACAGCATGACGCGCGAAGGCTTCGCCGACGTGCGCCGGCTCACCAACGAGGCGCTCAGCATCGACCCAGACTTCACCCTGGCGAAGGCACTCGGTGCCTATATCCGCAGCCTGTCGGTGAGTCAGTGCTGGCACGAGCCCGACGATATCCGCGTCGCGGTGCGCATGGCCCGCGAGGTGCTGGCGGACGCGCGAGACGACCCGACAAGCTTGCGTTTCGCCGCGCAGGTGATCGCCTACAGCGCCAAGGATTACGAGACGGCGCTGGACACGATCGAACGGTCCCTGCTCCTCAACCCCAATTCGGCGCAGGGCCATACGGGCAGCGGCTGGGTGAACGCCCATTCCGGCCACCCCCTCGTCGCGATCGAGCACTTCCACAGGGCGATGCGGCTGAGTCCGGTCGACCCCGAGAAGGGCATCGCGCTCTCCGGCATCGGGATGAGCTACCTGATGCTCGAACGCTACGAGGAAGCGCTGGCTTGGGGAGAACGAGCGCTGCGCGAGATGCCGAATTACGGCTCCTCGCACCGGGTGGTGATCATGGCGCTGGTCAAACTCAACCGGCCGGACGAAGCGCAGGCGGCGGCGCGGCGGCTGATGGAGGCGTTCCCGACCTACACGCTCGGCCTGCAGAGGCAGATCAACCCGTGGCGGGACAAGGTGTTCGCCGAGCACTACGTCGAAGCGTTGGGTATTGCCGGCGTGCCGGAGTGATCGTCGCGGCTGCAAAGATGCCCTCTCCTGCGCGTCACGTCCGGCCAGGCGGACGCGCCCCTTCATCCCGCGCCGCTTCTGGAAGGATAGTTCTCTGGCCGGCTTGTCCGAGGACCGAGCCCGTAGAGCAGCTGTGAACAGCCGGCGAGCTCTCTGTTGGGTTCGCGTCGAACTTCCGGTCTCCACCGATACCGATATTGTTCAAAAAAGTCCGCGTCGCGGTCGCCCGTGGCACTTTCGTAGGATGGCGTTTCGTAGAGACCCCAAAATTGAATCCTGATTCCATGCAATGCGCCAGGGTGGAACTGGATTCTAAGATCGGTGGCGATTTGCGGTGCGCCGGACTTTTTCAACAGTATCCACCCAGCCAGTCCTTCGCCGTCGATTTCGGTCGTTCGGCAGCTTAGGGTTCTTGAACGAATGGACGCGCTCAAAGCGACTTTCATGGCGCTCATTCAAGCTGCCTTTCGCGCATCGGCCGGAGTCAACCTTGGCGGAAATTCGAACCAAGACACTACCACCGCGGTGCGTCCGTCTGGCGAACGCGGGTAACGCCGAAGCATTTTCGTCGCCGCCTATCTGTTGGTGTAGATCGGTTTCCCCGCGTCGTCACGCCGGGAAAAGACGATACGCCGAGGCTTATCATCATTTGGAAGTTCTTCGATGCACAGCGAAATCGCTTGCAGTTCTGCGAAGCGATTCGCAATTATCGCCGCAATCCACGTCCCATCTGGAGGCTCCCATGGCCGAGGTCCTGCTGGTCCACCACGCACAAGGTTGACTCCCGGCGTGCGCGCGTTCGCTGACGACCTGCGGGCAGCCGGGCACACCGTGCATACGCCGGACCTGTTCGACGGACGCACATTCCGGAGTATTGACGAGGGTCTCGCCTAAATCGGTGAGATCAGGTTCGACGACATGCGGGAGCGCGGCGTCCGCGTCGCCGGCGATCTGACCCCGAGCTCGTTTACGCCGCATTCTCGTTCGGCGTACTGCCGGCGCAGAAGCTCACACAGACACGACCCGGTGCCTGCGGAGCCCTGCTCGTCCACTCCTGTCTGCCGATTAGCGGCGAGTGGGCCTTCGGATCCTGGCCGGACGACGTCCCGGTCCAGATCCACGGTATGGATAACGACCCGATCTTCATCGGCGAGGGCGACATCGACGCCGCTCGCGAGATCGTGGAGAAGGTCGAGGACGCGGAGCTGTTCCTCTATCCCGACGACCAGCACCACTTCGCCGACAGCTCGCTCCCGTCGTACGACGCGGCTGCCAGCGCACTGCTCACGCGGCGGGTGCTCGAGTTCCTGGACCGTGTCTAACCATGTCGGCGAGGGCCTTATTGAGTGCGGTCGTCCCGTCCATCGGGAGGAGCAAGGAGCGCCACATGCAGTCATCAAAGGCTATATTTCAAAATGACCGAATCGGGGCCGACGAACGAACCCGCTGCGCGGGATGGGCGCATGGGGTGAGGTAGAGATCAAGAACCGGTCGTCGCGCTCGCGTTGAGCGTCGTTCGGCTCGAGCAG
>NZ_JAMYLZ010000080.1:0-6439 GCF_040318315.1 Mesorhizobium sp. M1227 | reverse complement strand
TGGCTCATGCTGTGCTGCTAACTGCGCTCGTAAGGGCGACCTTAAGAGCGCAGCCTCGCTACCGTGCCGTCCTCTCGCAAGGCGGCCTTCGCCGGAGGGTATCTGAAATGACGACATCGAGCGGGTTTCGCACGACGGAAACGACAAAGGACGGGCGAACAACTTTTCATCGTGTCGCCTCTAGATTTCAGGTGCAGACGCTCATTGACAACTATCGGTAGAGATGACGTATTTCCTCGATCCGAATCGGGACAAATACATGGACTTTGTCAGGGCACGTCTACTCGAAGATCAGTTAAAGGACACGATGATCGGCGAGTGGACGATCGTAAGATTGATCGATCACGGCAAGTCGGCAGCAGTATTCGAGGCCACTAATGCTGCGAAGCAAGCGGCTGTGAAGGTATTCGACAAAGAACTGATCGAGCGCTTTGGCGACAAGACACAGCTTGCCCGGATCAAGCGGGAGGTCTCCCTCAAGGGGCGGGGCCACCCAAGCATGGTTGAGATCCTTGATGGAGGATACGATGAGGGTACGAAGAACCACTTCATCGTGATGGCGTTTCTTCGGGGCAGCAATCTCAAGAAGCGGCTCAAGGACATTTCCATTGAGGCGATTGGAGGATTCATCGCCGACATTGCGGCCTGTGCGGAATATCTTGAAAGCCTGGATCTGGTCCATCGGGACATTAAGCCGGAGAATATCCAGGTCAGCGAGGATATGAAGAAAGTAACTTTACTCGACTTCGGGGTCCTGAAGCCCGTCAAAGAGCCCGGGATCACTGACATGGAGGGTGTTCACCCCTTCATAGGCACCCTTCAATATAGTTCGCCCGAGTTTCTACTACGCGAAGAGGACGGAACAATTGAGGGCTGGCGCGCCCTTACCTTCTATCAAATTGGAGCGGTGCTGCACGATCTCATAATGCGCGAGGCTCTCTTCAGCGAATATGCCGAACCGTTTGCCCGTTTGGTCAACGCAGTGCAGGAAGTCACTCCGAATATTCAGAATTCCTCAGTGCCTTCATACCTAGTGGACCTAGCGAAGATGTGCCTCTTGAAGGACCCCAAGGACCGGCTGCGGATGGTCTCGTGGGAATCCTTCAGGCGTCCGAAGGCCACTGCGAGCGGGATCGCTGGCCTCAAGGAAAGGGTAATCAAGCGAGTTCTCGTCGAACAGGCGGGATCAGGTGCGGCGACGGAAAAGAAGCCGGATTTCGGCAAGGCGCTTCTCGAGGAGATCATAACCTCCACGAAGGATTCGGTGCGCCGTGTAAGCTCGGAAAACGATCAATTCCCGCCTTATGCCACGATAGTTCGATACCCTCGCAAGGCTCCGTCAGTCAAGATGACCTTCGAGAAGTCAGAAGCGCACCTAATGCCCGAGCTGTCGGTGGTATTCTGCATTGAGATAGTCGATGCGGAGGCAAAGGCACTTGCCGTAGACGTCTGTGTACACACCTCCGCGACACCACCTGAACCTTTTGAGCGCCGCATTCTCTTTTTCTCGGGGATATATGACCCCTCGCGGTTTCATACATCGCTCGAGGACATCCTTTATAAGATCATAGACTTTGTTCAACGCCAGGGGCCTCAGAAGGATAGCTGGCTGACCCTTGAGTTCAAGTGAAGGCACGCGAATGAGCACCTGGTGGAAAAAAACAAGCGATCTCGACGATGACCAGAAGAAGGTGATCAGTCTCCCGAAGGAGGGCGACCATCTCATCCTTGGCCCCGCCGGGTGCGGAAAGACAAACCTCTTGCTTCTCCGTGCGACGTTCCTCGTAAAGGCAGGTGTTACGAATATCACCGTGCTCACGTTCGGTCGCGTCCTGAAGGAATTTCTGGTAGCAGGCTCTACGCACTATCCGTTCTCATCGGACAAGATCCAGACATACCTGCAGTGGGGTGCTTCGCTCGTGGCATCGAATGGAATTGCGTTCGATGACTTCGGCGAATTCGCGGAGGTTCGCGCACGTCTTCTGAAAGGGCTAAAGGAAGTCGCGGCGCTGAAGAAGAACATAAACGTACTGGACTGCATTCTTCTGGACGAGGCTCAGGATTATTCCGCCGACGAGATCGGAGTGATTTCCTGTTTCGCCGACCAGATCTACGCTGTTGGCGATGACAGACAGCGAGTGACAAGCGCCATAGGTGGCTTGGATGCTCTGGAAGCGAAATGTGGCGAGCCCGTTGTCCTCAAGAAGCACTATCGGAATGGAATCAAGATATGCCGCGTCGCGGACGGCATCCGCAACGAAATCGACTCCGAGGAGGGGATGGAGGCGACGTCGAAGTACAACGAGCAGGATTTTGAGTCGTCTGTGATACCGCATTCGGGTCTTTCGCTCGCGGATCAGGTCGCGACCGCAATCCCGGAAATCGAAACGCAGCTCTTCGCCTATCCGGACGAGACTATAGGCGTCCTTTGCCCTAAGCAGGAAGATGCCACCGCGGTCGCCGCCCTTCTTCTGTCCTCCAAAGTCAAGCATCACGTGCAGATGCAGAACTTCGCGGGTGGGTACAGCGCCTTCGAACCGAATAAGCGTGTGATCGTGACCACTATCATCAGCGCGAAGGGGCTCGAGTTCCGGGCAGTCCACCTTCTCGGTATGGAGAAAATCAGTCGATTCCGGAACTTGCAAAAGAATCTCGCCTTTACGGGCGTGACCCGCGCAAAGACCTCGCTGCGCATCTATTATGATAAGTCTATTCCGGGATATCTGGAAAAAGGTATCCTCGCGCTCGATGAAGCCTCGACGAGTGATCCGACACTCGATGATCTGTTTGCTTAGGTAGGGAAAATGCTGAACATTGCTGTACTGGACACTGAGGAGTTCTTGGCCTGGGTAGGCCAGAAGTTGCCTCTGAAGCCCAGCAACCTCGGCGTGGCCGCTGTCCGCAAGCAGCTTTCATCCAAGTTCTGCGCTATCGCTGTTCCAGACCCGCAAAGGAATGATCCCGACGAGCGTGCCGTGGTTGTGGTGGATGAGCGAAAGGCGCGCGATTTCTTTGCCTTCGTTTCGACCTACGTCACCGACTACGCTCCCTTCACTGCATTCTTCCGGGTTGTGACGACGGACCAGCTCGATCTGCTGGCCGAAGAGCCTAGCCTGACCGTGGGTAGCACAACATCAGTGGTCGAAAAGCTTGTAGGAACGGCGATCCTCGAGGCGGCGCTCTATCTTAGATCGCCGAGGTCAAATGAAACCGGGCGGCCCATCACTCTTGCTGCGGCGGGCGCCACCTACTCCGCAGCGGCATTTCAGGGACTCGCACTCGGTCCCCAAGCTGATGTTCTGGCCATTGGCCGGGCGTGGCAATCCCTGCGATCAACGCTTGGCGGCGAGCAGCTACCTCTCGATATCGATGAACTCGGAAGCTTTTGGCAAGTGATTCGGCTGGCAGTGCATGGCGGTGGTCCCTCCGACCGTCCCGACAGTGAATCGGTGATGATCAGATCGATGCGGCAGGTAATCGAGAGTGGCCGGGTCGATGATTCAGTTTTGGAAGACCTACTCTCTTCACTTCCCGAATTGAGGGGTGACCTTTCCCGTTTCCGCGGAACCCGGGAAGGGCGTGCTCGGGCGATCCAGGAAGCAATCTCGCTGCTGAGCAATTCCACGGGCACCGGAGGGCAGTTGAGAGACTGCGCCGCAGGGTGCCTTCTGAGCCTTCTTGGCGGTGGTTCCTTTCGATTCATTCCCGCAGCGCTGTCGACCGGATTAAGCCTGCGGATGGCACCTCTTTGGTTCGCGGTGTGGTCGGGTCTGCAGGCAAGCAGCGATATCATGACTGAGTTCAATTGTATGGGCAGACGCATGGCTCGGGATTTGTGCGCACGGCCAGGCCTTTATAGCCCTCCTACCGACGACATCTCGGTCCTTGAGCTTGCAGGCATGGGAGCGGATGTTGACCAACTGCCACGAGGGCAGACCGGTTCGATTTCGGTCGAGATCTACCCCGGGGTTTCGACCAGGCAAAGCATTGCCAGGGTCGGTGCCCCCTCATTGAACTCGCGAGCGGAGTACCAGCGAGACATCAAAGAACTGAAAATTTTGATGGCGCAGTCATCCGCGATCCTTTCAAGGATGGACAGCAGTTCCACATCAGAATCCGATCCAAAGTATGAACGACCGTCAGGACGTAACGCGTATTCCCGCCGGAAATCTTAGAAGCCAATCACCTGCGCTTCGGCAAACGAAGGCTTCATTCATCATTCATCTACAAGGTTACGGTCAATCTCCTTGCAGTTCAGATCCTGCTCAACCACACCAAGATCGAGAACACAGTGCGGTATCTCGGTGTCGATGTAGAAGATGCCTTGGATCTAGCCGAGGCAACGGAAGCCGGAACATCGTGGCTTTTCGTCGCTGACTGAAAGCCGCCATAGGCTCGCCGACCTGGTCTTTACGCGCGGCAAGTCGGTCGCTGATGGGTAGGCAGCCCCATCAGGCGGATTGGCATGTTGGCTCTCAAGCCTCGGGCGGATCCCGTCTGGCTCGCACCTTACCTACCAAATAGACGGGAGAAGAAACCACGCTTCGCTGGTTTTTGTGTGATATGGCGCGATTGGACCTGACTACTTTGCTTAACGGGCTCTTGCCAATCGACCGGTTGCGCGACAGTCTTGGCCAACGCTTGCGCCGCGGGCCTTGATGAGATTGCCGCCGCTCGCGGTGGCTCACCTTTGCCACCCATAATGGGTATCTCGATCGCCTCCTTGGCGCGTGTAATGGCGACGTAGAACAGCCTTAGTTCCGCTGCGTCCTCCCGCTCTTGTTTGGCCTTTTCCGCAGGAGCGCGTGCTTCGCGGATCTTCATGAAGTCGTCCATCAGTCGAACATTTTTCCATTCCCGCCCCTTGGCCTTGTGTGCTGTCGAGATGACGATCTCGGCCTCCTCCTCGCTGACGGATTGGTTGATTGCCCACAGGAGGCGTTTCTCGCCCTTGCTCTGCACCAGATTGACGAACATCGTCAGGTGCTCCCCCTCGGTGGTTTTGGCGAAGTCGACCACGGACTCCCAACTGGTGAAACCGAAAAAGTCGGCCACGTCGGTTGGACGCCCGTCCTTCAAGTCCCGCACTCCCCACAGCAGCTCCTTGAGGTCTTTGTTGTCGCCAACGAGATGCGGCTTGCGACCCACGTCTAGGCACTGGATCAGCGCCGTCATGACGTTCGCATTGGTCCTCGCAAGAATGGCGTCGGGATTGCAGGTGCCGACCCGACTCCGCATGGCAGGATTGCCGATCAGCGGTACGCTCTCACCAAGCCGCCGCAGGATGCGAGACGCTTCGCTGGCGATCTCGGGGCCGAACCGGAACGACTGGGTCAGGCTAACGGTGGCATCGGTCTCGATTGCTTCCATCGCATTAACCGCGCCACGCCATTCGTATATCTGCTGGTAGCGGTCACCAACGTAGACAAGCTGGGCGCTTTGCCGCCGTAGCACGTCGAGCACGACAGGATTGGTGTCCTGCGCTTCATCGAGGAGGATGTAGTCGGCTGCAATCTGTGGCTTAGATAGTCCCCAGAGCTTAAGAAAACCGTCAAAACCCAGCGGGATCGCGTCCCTTGGGTCGCACATGCGTTGCCATACGTGCTTGGCATTGTTGCACGCAAAATCGTTCACTGCCTTCAGAGTATCTTCGCTGGCAGTAAGCAGCGATCCATGACGAGGCACGTGTGCGTCAGAAATTTCTTCGTCGCCGCTGTGGGCGAACCGCCTAACTGTCTGCTGGACTAAATGGGCTTGAGACACCGCCTGCAGCGAATGATCACGGTCGACCCGCCAGGTCTTCTTGAATCCAAGTATCTCTGCGAGCTGCTTCGTGCTGACCTTCCCAGCAAACTTGTCTTTTGTTTTCTTGTAGTCAGAGTGCAGCGACTTCAGCGCTAGGCTGTGAGTCGTCGAGCAATCTACTGTCGAAGGAAACTTCTCACGGGCGTCTCCGACAATCGCCTTGTTGAAGGCTATGTATTGGCCTCGGCTGCGAGTCCTATGGGCAAGGAACTGAAGCGCCGAGGTCTTGCCTGTGCCCGCATAGGCATTGATTCGCAGCGAGCCGCCGGACAGGAAAGCGTCAATTGCCTGTTGCTGCTCCTCGGTAGGTTTGCGAGCCTCCGAAATCGCCGCTACCTTCCTTTGCACTATGGTGGGCCGCTTCCTGGAAGTCTGGGGGCTTCGGTCGAAGAGGTCCGCCTGCTTGACATCCAACGCGGATTTGGCTCGGACCAGAAGCCTCCCGGCCCGAGCTGTGGTTCTAACTCCGGCTTCACCCACTACAGCTTTGATGGCTTTGGTATCACCACTTGCGGAGGCCTTATCCAGTATTGAACCGCGCCGGGTTTTCCGGAGGCCGTTGCGTTTGAGTCACGCGGCTATGGCTGGTTCATCCAGCATGGCGTAGTAGCGTTCCTCGGCTTCGGCCGGCGGG
>NZ_JAMYLZ010000079.1:0-6669 GCF_040318315.1 Mesorhizobium sp. M1227 | reverse complement strand
CCATCACAGCCATCATGCGAAAGCTCATCATCCTCGCAAACGCACTACTCAGGGACAATCGGACCTGGACACCATCTCTCCCTTGACCAACACGGATACTCTACGTCAGCGGCGTCCAGCTGCCGTCGGCATTGCGGCAGGCGGTTCCGCGCGCGGTGGCGCCGGCGGTGCCGGTAAACACCGTATGGGTGTATTGCCGGCAGTCCTGCGAGCCGACGCGATAGGGCTGGGCGGCGACCACTTCGCCGCGATGGGCCGAACTGTCGCTCTTCCAAGCCACTTTCTGGCCGCTCGCCGTGTATTCAAGCGCCTTGTATTCCGCCTCGAGCGCGCTGCGCTTCTCGGTCTCGCTCAGGCCGGCGCCGATAGAGCCGCCGACGAGGCCGCCGCCCATGGCGGAGATGATCGTCGTCGCCACCTTGGCGCCGCTGGGGGGCGTCAAGGCCGGCGTCACCGTAACGGCCGGGCCCTTGCCGAGCGTCGTGCAGCCGGAGACGGCGAGCAGGGCGGAAACGAGCGCGACGCGAATCTTCATGCCAATACCGGCTTTCTTGAGCTGGACCGCCGCGCTGTCAGCAGCTGGCGCGGCCATAATGTCGATGTTTGTCGGAAATTTGGCCGCAGCCAGCCACCTGGAAAAGCAATCTGGAAAAGCATTACTGAAGGCTCCGCAATCGAACCATCGCCTTCAATCCACCCATGATGGATCGTTCCAGCGCCAGAGAGCCTCCATACTCGTTGACAAGGTCGGCGACAATGGCAAGTCCGAGCCCGCTGCCCGGTTTTGTCTCGTCGAGCCGCCGGCCGCGCTGCAACACCTCGCGCGCCTTGTCGTCGGGAATGCCGGGGCCGTCATCCTCGATGCTGATCTCGAACAGGTTGGCTGCGCCTTCCGTGCCAGCGCCACCTTTGCTGGAGATTGGCTTGACCGAAACGGCGACCGCGCTCCTTGCCCATTTCATCGCATTGTCGAGCAGATTGCCGAGCAGCTCCTCCAGGTCCTCGCGTTCGCCGGCAAAGACGATGTCGGTGGCCGGCAGCGACAGCGACAGCGCCGTCTGCGGGTTGAGCTTTTGCAGCACCCGAACCATGCGCTGGACCAGCGGCGCCACCGGCGTACGGTAGACGACGCTGTCGCGCTGCGCGGCGACGCGAGCACGTTGCAGATAATGGTCCACTTGCTTTTGCATGGAAGCGGCCTGCTCGGCGATCAGCTGGCCCTTGGCGCCACCCAGCGCCCGTCCCTCGTTGAGCAGCACGGCAAGCGGCGTCTTCAGCGAGTGCGCGAGGTTGCCGACCTGCGTGCGCGACCGCTCGACGATACGCCTGTTGTTCTCGATCAGCGCATTGGTCTCGTTGGCGAGCGGCTCGATCTCGGCCGGGAAACGGCCATCTAGGCGCTGCGCGGTTCCTTCGCGCACCATGGCAAGCGCATTCCTGACCCGGCGCAGCGGCTGCAGGCCGAGCAGGATGGCAATCGCATTGATGGCGATCATGCCGACGCCGAACAGCGACAGATAGGTCAAAAGGCGCCGCTGGAAGGTGGCGATTTCCTGCTCGAGCTCGGTCTGGTTGCCCATGACGCGGAAGCGCGCGGCGCGGTTTTTCGCATCGAGCACGAACTCGCTCTCGAACACCTCCAACTGCTCGCCTTCGATGCCGTCCGCTGAATAGCTGCGCTGGAAGCTGGCATTGAAGGGCACCTCGGCAACGCTTGGCGACGGGATCGCCTTGGTCATCGACGACGAATGGAGATCGCCGTGCACGCCTTCCGAGGCAGGCTCGACCGACCAGTACCAGCCGGAATTCGGTTCCGAGAACCTCAAATCACCAAGGTCGGGGGCGCCGGTCAATTGGCCGCTTTCAGAAACGCCGACCGAGCCGATCAGGTTGAACAGATGCGCCGAAAGCAGGCTGTCGAAACCGCGCTCGCTGGCCTGGCGATAGAGCGTGGTGATCAAGGTGAAGATGACGACCAGAGTGAGGATCGCCCAGACCGTGGAAAAGGCGATGACGCGAAACGCCACCGAACGCGGCCATGACCGCAGCGACGGCGTGTTCGAGACGGCGGGTTTTGTAGGCAGCGGTTCCGCGTTACGCCTCCGGCTTACGCATGCGGTAGCCCATGCCGCGAACAGTTTCGATCATGTCGATGCCCATCTTCTTGCGAAGCCGTCCGACAAAGACCTCGATCGTGTTGGAATCGCGGTCGAAATCCTGGTCGTAGAGATGCTCGACCAGCTCGGTCCGGGACACCACCTCGCCCATGTGGTGCATCAAATAGGCAAGCAAGCGAAATTCGTGCGAGGTCAGCTTCAGCGGCACGCCGTCGACGTCGGCCTTGGAGGCCTTGGTGTCGAGGCGGAGCGGCCCGCAGGTCAGTTCGGACGAAGCGTGCCCGGCAGCACGCCGGATCAAGGCCCGCACCCTGGCCAGGATTTCCTCGATGTGGAAGGGTTTGGTGACGTAGTCGTCGGCGCCGGCGTCGATGCCGGCAACCTTGTCGCTCCAGCGGTCGCGTGCCGTCAGGATCAGCACCGGCATCTTGCGGCCGCCGCGCCGCCATCGCTCGACCACGCTGATGCCGTCCATCTGCGGCAGGCCGATGTCGAGCACCACGGCATCGTAGGGCTCGGTGTCGCCGAGAAAGTGCCCTTCCTCGCCGTCGAAAGCGCGGTCGACGACATAGCCGGCATCGACCAGCGCGTCGCCGATCTGCCGGTTGAGATCCTTGTCATCTTCGACGACGAGTACGCGCATGCGGAAGGCCTGTTGAAGCTGTTCAGATATAGGCCGATTCCGGCAGTCTGGGAAACGGCACGGTTCAGTTCAGCGGAACGACGATCTCCGAGCGACGCGGACGCTGCCCTTCCTTGCCCGGAACCAGCACGACGATGACGCAGACGGGCTGGCCGCCGCGTGTCGACTGCGAGGCCTTGGCCAAGGTGCCGCCATTCTGCTCGGCCACCTGCTGGCCGATCGCATAGCAGTCGGAGGCGGCGAGGACGACCGGTTGGGGCTGCTCGGGCACGACAACGGGGATCGCCATCGCCTGCGACGCAAGCAGACCGGCGGCTGACAGCGCCAGTGCCGCGGTCCGGAAGTGGGAGCGAAGGGTTTTCATGGTCAGCGTTCTAACGCGCCGGTGCTGAACGTGATATGAACGGTGAACGCTCGAATGCATGCCCGCCACACCCCTGAAGCGCGAGATTACCGGATTGCCATTTCGCCGCCCATCCCGCGAAATTGCCAAGTTTAACCTAGCCCTCCGATCCTTCGCCGACAACCGGGCATCGTTTGGCAGTGAAAGGCAATCGCTTCAGGTTTGCCCCGACTTCGATAATCGATCCGGCAACCGAAGGCAGATTCAGGCGAACCGACCGGAAATAAAAACCCGCCTCTGCGGCGGGTCGCTGGCGCCATCAGCACCATACGCGAATTAGTAGCATAGCTGCCGGCACAAAGCAAGAACAAAATTGCCGGATTGTAAAAAATGCCCGGTGGTCAGCCCTCGTCCTTGATCACGGCGCGGAAGCGCAGCAGCCCGTGATGGGCCGAAAGGTCCTCGTCGTAGCGGGCTTCGGCGAATTCGAGCTTGAGGTAGGCGCGGCGATGTTCGCCGAGCGAGAGAGCCGTATCGCGCAGGCGGGTGCTAACAAGGTCCATGATGTCATTGGTTTCCTTGCTGGCCTCTGATTTCGACCAGACATGCAACGTCAGCAACTGTTCTGCGTCGTTCTCCATTCCCGTTGCCCAATCGTAGACGCTGGTGCGGCCGAAGGTCATGTGGGGGAACGCAACATTTTCCGGCGCACGGTCGAACAATCGTGCGTCGCCCAGTGCCGCCGATAAATCGGGATCGTCATTCACTGCCTCGAATATGGCCTTCTGCAATTCGACGGCCGGCGCGGTCATCGTCTTTCCCTTCGTCCGTCGCGTCGACCTCCCGGCTGCGTAGCTGCGTTGCATGAAGGCATCCCGCCAAAGCGCGAATCAGCGCGTCTCATGCGGATTATGAACCTTCATGATCTCGGCAATAAGCCCTGCTCCTGGAATGCGCGACGCCCCGGCCGTCCGCGCCACGGACCCTTGAGGGTGATGCCAACCTGCGCGAAGTCATTTGGCATGCAGGAGTTCGAAAAAAGGATGCTATGACGATGTCTGGTTTCCAGACATTCGAGGTCGTTTTTCGTGCGCGAGCCGTCGCTGCTGCCTGTCTTCGGAAAGCTTGGGGCCAAGGCGCCGCCGGTCGCGATTGCGGCGTCGACCATGTCGATGACCGTCAAGAGTCTGGTCAACCACACTCGGGAGGTGCTCTCGGCGTACGGTAGCCTGGCCCTGAAGCTGTCCGTCGTTTTGTGGACGGTGCTTGTCGTGGCGGCAGTATTCTTCATCGCCCAGGCCTGATCGAGCGACATTCATTGATTGGGCGGAAACGAAAGGACCCAAGATGGCAAAGCGCTACGCGCTCCGTATGGAACATCCTCACAGCTGGACCGTCTTCGACGTCTTCACCGGCCAGCCGGTCGAGCTCAAGCAGCAACTCACGGCCAGTTTGAACACGCGCGATGCGGACGCGATGGTCGACCGGCTGAACGGTCGCGACGTCAAGCGGCGAGCGAAGGCGGACCGGAAGCCCTGACAAAGCGTCTTGTGGACGGATCGCGACGGACTAGCGAAAATCGGCCGCAGTCAGCACATATATGCTCCTGCGGGTGCGGGCATAGGCATTCCTGGCGACATCGTGGATCGAGTTGGAAGCCGTGTCGAAGGCTGCCAGGTAGGTAGCTTCTGAGGCCGCCGTTCCCGGCTGCATCTTGGAGATGGCATCGGTTGCGACAGAGAAGGAAATCTGGAACATCCCGTCATGGCCGACGAAGCGGATGCGTTTGCTTGCCTCGTCGTAGCTGCGGCTGGGATTGGGAAATGTCAGGCTCATGATTTCGCCTCCGTCGATGCAGATACGGCCTTCTTGACTGCCCGTGACGCCCGCTTCTTCTTTGGTGCGACCGGATTCAGAGCTTCCGCCGCGCGGTCCGCCTCTTCCTTGGCCAGTCGCAATTCCCTCAGCCTTGCCGTTTTGATGCTCCTCGCCTTGGCTTCCGAGAGATATTCGGCAGTTGCTTTGTTCCGCTCCGCCGTCTTCTTTTGATTTTCCATGAAGCGGGCCTGAGCTTTTTCCATGATGTTCTGATTGCCTTCGGCCATCGGTAAAATCTCCCTTGCAGCGAAAGTCGTGAATGTGAATTCACCATAAAATAGGTGTTCAAAGATAGAAATTCAATTTCATTAATATTCGGCAAGGCCCGAACACCAGGGGATAACCAGGCAAGATAATACGTTCAATATTTCATGTGCCCTATGAATATTTTTTGGCGCTCCTATCAATCGAGTGCCAGGGCGCCTATAGAGAGGGGCGGCCGCCTAAGCTGGCCCCAGAAAGAGTCCCCATGAAATTCCGGCCACTCCACGATCGCGTCGTCATTCGGCGCGCCGAAAGCGACACCAAATCCAAGGGCGGCATCATCATCCCCGACAATGCCAAAGAAAAACCGCAGGAAGGCGAAGTGATCGCTGTCGGGCCGGGCGCGCGGGACGAAAGCGGCGCGCTGATCCCGCTCGACGTCAAGGCCGGCGACCTCATTCTGTTCGGCAAATGGTCCGGCACCGAGGTCAAGATAGACCGCGAGGACCTTCTGATCATGAAGGAGGCCGATATCATGGGCATCATCGAAAAAAGCGAGACGGGCATCATCGACAAGACCGTGGCTGCCAAGAAGGCCGCCTGATTGGAAGGCCGCGCGCCCTCCCGCGCGCGCGCAAAGGACGCTCCGAGCTTTGATTCAGGCGCTGCAAGCGCCTTGCCACGACAACCGAACTGGAAAAGATCATGTCTGCCAAGGAAATCAAATTCTCCACCGACGCGCGTGACCGCATGCTGCGCGGCGTCGAAATCCTCAACAACGCCGTCAAGGTGACGCTCGGCCCCAAAGGCCGCAACGTCATTATCGACAAGGCCTACGGCGCGCCGCGCGTCACCAAGGACGGGGTGGCCGTGGCAAAGGAAATCGAGCTTTCCGACAAGTTCGAAAACATGGGCGCGCAGATGGTGCGCGAAGTGGCCTCGAAGACCAACGACCTTGCCGGCGACGGCACCACCACCGCCACGGTGCTTGCCGCTTCCATCCTGCGCGAGGGCGCCAAATTCGTTGCCGCCGGCATGAACCCGATGGACCTCAAGCGCGGCATCGACCTTGCCGTCAGCGCCGTCGTCAAGGAAATTCAGGCGCGCGCCAAGAAGGTCAAGTCCTCAGCAGAGATCGCGCAGGTCGGCACCATTGCCGCCAATGGCGACACCAGCGTAGGCGCCATGATCGCCAAGGCGATGGACAAGGTCGGCAATGACGGCGTCATCACCGTCGAGGAGGCCAAGACCGCCGAAACGGAGCTCGACGTCGTCGAAGGCATGCAGTTCGACCGCGGCTATCTCTCGCCCTATTTCGTCACCAATGCCGAGAAGATGCGTGCCGAGCTGGAAGACCCTTACGTCCTCATCCACGAAAAGAAGCTCGGAAATCTGCAGGCACTGCTGCCCATCCTCGAAGCCGTGGTGCAAAGCGGCAGGCCGCTGCTGATCATCTCCGAGGACGTCGAGGGCGAAGCGCTGGC
>NZ_JAMYLZ010000078.1:5000-6735 GCF_040318315.1 Mesorhizobium sp. M1227 | reverse complement strand
CCGTCATGTGTCCGCCGCTCCGCTAAACACGGGGGCTGCGCGGCGGACACGCCGATGTCACCGCAATGCCACGCCATTTTGCAGAACTTGACGCACACAACTGTTGCTAAGTGTCCGGGTTGCTAAGTGTCCGGCCGGAGACGTCTTTGTGGGTTCATGGTTGTGGCCTCGAGCCACGGCAATCAAATCAATCCGAGATTCTGTCGGATTGCGGCATCCTTGTTCGTCTTCTGTAGGGGAGTTCCTGGAGGTGAACTATGAGCGAATTGCCGGTGGTCAAAACGCGACGCAAAGGCAAGACCCTTACGCAGAGCATGCTGATCCCAACCGAGAAAATGGTCGCTGACGAACTCCGGGCTGCACGACCTGGCCACTTTTCGGACCTTGCAGAGTTACGACGTAAGCTCGCGGCAAAATACGGAGCAGACGCCTGCTGCCCAGTGACTGTGCGGCGGCACCTGGTGCATATCAGTCAAGACGGCAGCGCGCCCTTTTGGCGCGTCGTAAATCCCGATCGGCCATTCGCCCGACGTATGAGAGGTGGATCGGAGCACATACGCGAAAAATTGGCCGCGGAATGCTGAGTGTCCTGTCGCCGTACTTCAGCCCATACGAAAACGGCCCGCACAAGGCGGGCCGTTTTCGAATTTGGTTGCGGGGACAGGATTTGAACCTGTGACCTTCAGGTTATGAGCCTGACGAGCTACCGGGCTGCTCCACCCCGCGTCAACCCTAGAAGTAAGCCTTGGCTCACTGGATTCAAGCTTCCGCCAAATGAAAGGGCCGCTTGCGCGGCCCGATATCCCGTTGGCGGGCCTGTTCGTAAGGAGAAGATTAAACAACGTGCGCTTGGCAGACCTGGCAGCGACCTACTCTCCCGCGTCTTGAGACGAAGTACCATCAGCGCTGGAGCGTTTCACGGCCGAGTTCGGAATGGGATCGGGTGCAGCCGCTCCGCCATAACCACCAGGTCGGCAAAACGCACGTTGCTCGAGAAGCTGTTTTCTGTGCCATCCATCTCGGCGCAATCCAAGGATTGTCACCAGAAATGGGCATTAGGAATGAGAACGATCAAGCCGATCGAACTATTAGTACCGGTAAGCTTCAAGCGTTGCCGCTCTTCCACACCCGGCCTATCAACGTGGTCGTCTTCCACGGTTCTCAGGGAATACTCGTTTTAAGGTGGGTTTCCCGCTTAGATGCCTTCAGCGGTTATCCCGTCCGGATATAGCTACCCTGCTATGCGGCTGGCGCCACAACAGGTCCACCAGAGATCCGTCCATCCCGGTCCTCTCGTACTAGGGACAGATCCTTTCAATATTCCTACACCCACGGCAGATAGGGACCGAACTGTCTCACGACGTTCTGAACCCAACTCACGTACCGCTTTAAATGGCGAACAGCCATACCCTTGGGACCTGCTCCAGCCCCAGGATGCGATGAGTCGACATCGAGGTGCCAAACAACCCCGTCGATATGGACTCTTGGGGGTCATCAGCCTGTTATCCCCGGCGTACCTTTTATCCGTTGAGCGATGGCCCTTCCACGCGGGACCACCGGATCACTATGACCGACTTTCGTCTCTGCTCGACTTGTCAGTCTCGCAGTCAGGCAGGCTTATGCCATTGCACTCAGCGAACGATTTCCGACCGTTCTGAGCCCACCATCGCGCGCCTCCGTTACTCT
This sequence comes from Mesorhizobium sp. M1227, assembly GCF_040318315.1. Lineage (NCBI taxonomy): Bacteria > Pseudomonadati > Pseudomonadota > Alphaproteobacteria > Hyphomicrobiales > Phyllobacteriaceae > Mesorhizobium > Mesorhizobium sp. M1227. The sequence goes on along the minus strand of NZ_JAMYLZ010000078.1, from coordinate 5,049 downwards.
TTAGGAGGCGACCGCCCCAGTCAAACTACCCACCATACATTGTCCCGGA
>NZ_JAMYLZ010000077.1:0-7556 GCF_040318315.1 Mesorhizobium sp. M1227 | reverse complement strand
CGAATGCCGCGGCCAGTATCCGGCACTGATCCTCTTCACGCCAACGACGACGACGCTCAGGCCCGGTCAATAACGTCACATGGCTCATGCTGTGCTGCTAACTTCGCTCGTAAGGGCGACCTTAAGAGCGCAGCCTCGCTACCGTGCCGTCCTCTCGCAAGGCGGCCTTCGCCGGAGGGTATCCACTCATTGGCGCCGTGGCGGTCCTCAGAACGTCGACGGCGGCACGCATGAAACAGCGGGTTTGGATTGTTGCGACGCTTGACGGAGATGGCGCGGGGCATTGAAGCCAGGTTCCAACAGATGCAAGACCGCCTCGACATGCTTCATCTCTTCAATGAGCTTCGCGGCCTGCTTCTCGTCGCGCCTGATTTTCGCGCCGATCTCACCGTGAAGGCGGATTAGCGCCTAGAGCGCTGGTTTGTGATCCATGGCCAAAAGGTAGGCCAAGATCGGGGCCAATTCTTGTGGCGGTTGCGCCATAATACCGCAAAACTGTACGCCAACTCCGCCTCGGCAGCCGTAGTGCCCGCGATCAGGAAGCACAACGAGTGGGGCCCAAACGCCCGCGATGGTTTCATTGTTCACAGCACGCCACCTTCACTTGAATATTTTCAGAACATGCGAATCGCTCAACACAGCCGTGTAGGGCCCATCCGTTAGAACTCCCGGAGCGCCATTGATTGCGGACCGCGGATTATAATAGGCGCCGGTACCCTCAGTGATATCGACATCGAACGAGTATGCCCAATCAAGATTCGCAAGCTCGGGAGTTGGGTACTTCTCCACTGACCTCTTGCACAAAAGAGCCGTTCAGTAGGCTAGCGCGGACCCCGTTGTGAACGACCTGGCAGGTCACGCTACTAAATGGCTCGGCACTTTTTTGACCGAGCGCATCACTAACCTCCGGGGCCGTATCTCGCAGCGCGATTACCAGATCGACGTATCTTGCCGTTTGATGAAGAAGCGGAGGCGCCGCTGGTTCCCAACATAGGCACCACGGCAGTCGGCGGAAACGACGGGCCGACCCCTGTTGGCAGATAGCAGACCGGCGCAGGCCCAGCACGCAATCGGGCCCGCCGCCCCGGCAAAGGAGCTGTTCGCGGTAGATTATGGGCAAACGTGGACGTCTTTCTACGCGGTCGCGTCCGTCTCACTTCCTCATCGACCTCGCGCACCGAAGAACCTCGACGAGCGGAAGCTCGACCACGACAACCATGCCCAGCACGACGGATCAGGGCACCGGCACGACGAACAGCGGGACCAACATGTCCGGCGATCAGGGCACCGACAAGACGACCACCAGCGGCACCACAAATCCTAACTCGGCCAAGACTGCGCGCCCGGCCAGCAGACTGGCAGCGCGCAGCAGGCGGCGCCTAGTCAGCGCAGAACACGGCAGCCAACACCGCCGCGCCGGGCCAGGTGAAAAAGACCGGCGAAGGTTGCTGATTGGCACATCGGCTCAGGTTGGAATCACGGGCGTGTGGCTGGCTGGTCTCGGCAGACCACGACCAACTCGGTTGGCGAGCAAGTTGCCGCCAGCCGAGCATCAGTTCAGGAATCTCTACGCTTGAACGCAACGCAGCGGCGAGACCGAACCGCCAGGCTGCTCCTGGCCAAGAGCAGCTCGCTTTAGGTTGTAACCGCCACTGCATAGAGAGCGATTTGTCAACACCCGTTTCGATGTTCCGCATAAACCCGTTCGGTCGTGTGTTCCGCTCACGTAATCCGAGCTCGACCGCAAGCCGGCGCATGATCGCTGGGCTTGTCCCACCACCCGCAATATGCCGAAGGCGTCGTCTTCGGCCTCGACGGCGATGCGGGCGTCCCGGTTTATGGAGGGTGTCGCGGCTTGAGAGTTCGATTGCGACCTCACCGGCCCTGCATATCGTCGCGCACGAATCTCTTGTCGTCGAAGCGGTGGTGATGACGGAGGCACAGGGTGGCGACGCCTTGATCGATGCAGGATCTACCATGGACCGCGACCGTCGGGAGGAGTTCCTCGCCGGGTTCCTCACCCTTGCCGTCTCGTTAGGGCCTGAACTGCACCGCTATTGCTCGCGTCTCATGGGGTCGGTCATCGACGGCGAAGACGTTGTGCAGGATCTTTGCTCGAACCCTCGTTGCGCTCGACCAGGTGTGCAAGATTCCGCAGCTGCGACCCTGGTTCTTCCGGATTGCCCATACCCGTGCGCTGGACCTGCTGCGCAGCCGTGCGATCCGCGCAGCAGAGCCTATCGAGGCGGCCCTTGAAGTCGTTGTCGACGCCGCTCCGGACCCCGTGAAGATTTTGATGCAGCAATCCAAACTGCGGTGTCTCGCTTTACGGAACTCCCGATCCTCCAGCGCAGCGTCTTTATCCTGAAGGATGTGCTTGACGAGCCGCTGGCTGAGATCGCCGGTCTGCTCGATATCAGGGTCGATGCCATGACGGGGCGAATCTCCTGCTGCTCCGCTGACTCGACGTTATATCAGGGGGCGCTAATTATCGGTCCTCGGGTCAAAAACCTTAGAAGGCCGACATGCTGAAACCATCGTGGAACAACGCTCGAGGAAGCCGACTTCTATCTCTTTTTCGCAGCTATGCTGATCGTATCACAACGCGCGGGTCACACGCAAACTTGATTCGTACGGAGATTGGCTGAGAGCCCTCACCCTGACACTCTTCCCGACGAGGAAGGCTCATCACTGCAATGCCTGCGATCGCGGTGTGGCGGCTTTTTACCGTTTCGGGCGATACACGCTTATTTGCCCGCTTTGTCATGCTCTGGATCGTGAGCGGTTCTTGATTTGTGCTCTAGACCGTAAGCTTCTCCGGCTTCCGGCGGGGCCGCTTAGAATTCTCCAGATTGCGCCGAGCGAGAAGGGGCTTTCAAAGAGACTATCTCAGGCGGGCAACCTCATTAAAGGCGATATCGAGCCCGGACGGTACGGCCCCGATACCGTGCAGGTTGACCTAATGAACATGAACGGCATCAGCGATCTCGATATTGTCGTCTTGTGTCATGTCATGGAGCACGTACCTGACGATCGGCATGCTTTTCGGCAAATTTGGTCATCCCTTAAGCCTCGAGGACAGGTCTGGATCCAAGTACCGCTTATCTATCGTCAAACGCTCGAAGCGCCGCCATTCATGTCACGGAGCGAGCGCGACGAGCGCTTCGGCGGATCAGATCACGTGCGAGCCTACGGACCCGATATCAAGGAACGTATCGAGGACGTGGGTTTTACGGTCGCTCGAATACATTCAGACCGTATACCTGCCGCCGATCGCGAGCGTCTTGGGCTTCTCCCCGATACTCTCTTTATTGCCGAACGGCCCGAGTAACACAATTCGGATTGAGAGCGCGACGTTCCCGACGTCATCCTTGGTGGCGATCATCGCTACTGTGGGCAGGCGCATCACCTGTGACCTCTGCCTTCGGAGGGCAGCTCTCGCCCTCGATGTCGGGCGCTGGCGCCTGCGAGTGCAGTGTCATGCTCCACCGCAGGTTGCACAAGCTATCCCCTCCTGGACTTCACTCGACCTGTAGGCTTGGCCGGATAAACGCGGCCGACACCCGGATCAGAGGCCGATGACTTCAACCCCCTGTCGGCCCATTCTTGGGGATTTGCGGGGCATAGACCACGCGACCACCCAACTTTGGATAGGCAGGTCCGGTGCCGTACGTGCCATGCTTTTCAAGCGTCCGGGGGAAAGGCCGACAAGTTTGGCGGCCTCCTCCGTCTTGAGCAGACGAGGGGGAAGGTGTCTGATCGTGACATGTTTTCTCCTTTCTGTTCGCACCAGATGCAGGTGCGCCGAGGAGAGGCTTACAATTTAGCGAATGCTCCAATCGCCGCTGGTTGCGCCCTCTCTGCACACGCCCCCGGACAAGTTTACTCGCCGTCGCACTATGAAGTGGTGCTGCGTGGTCAATTGGCCATGCGGCTGTGACGGGGCATCTACTGCGGCAATCATCGAGTGCTCATCACGCTTTGGCTCGGTGTTTCGGTGTTTCGACGAAACAGAAACAAAAGAAAAGGTGCAAACCCGTGTGCACGGCATGTGCACATCGCTCGCTAATTATTTGTTTCCGCCCAGTCCATCATCGTCCCGACTCGCTTCCGAGTTTCGTGGTGCTCGATCTCGATTTGCTGTCAGGCCGCTTGGCCGATAGCAAAAGAATGCCTTCTCAATGGGGGCGTCTTGCGATGCAGCGGCCTTCCGCTACCATCTTCAAACCGTGCGGCCCGGAGACATGGGTAACGGTTGTACCTAAGACATGGGTGACACCCTCGTGCCGAAGGGGTTGTCGTAGGTCTGCAAGGTCCTCTGTTCCAAGTCGATATATCTGAGATCATAGTGCATGAAGGAGACGAGCCAAATGCCGTCGTCGACTTCGTGATTCCGAGCCTCTGGCCGGCGAGCACGGTGGAGATGTTGATCTTCTTGCTGTGCATGCAGATGCCGCCGCAGGGCGGCGCTCCTTCTCCTTGTGTCTCGCCGCCGCCACGTCATTGCCAGGCAGCCGGAGGGCAACGGCCCGTGGCCAACTCAGTAGTCCGCGTCCGATCCCACGGCTGATCTCGCAACGCGGTCGACCTTTCCGCGCGCATAGCTAGGCATCTTGACTGCAATGATGGAGAGAATGCCGATGATTACGCCGGCGATTACATCTATTAAATGATGACCGCCTTCAGGCAGAGTGGCCACGATCATGGCGGCATTCACCATAGCCAACACGACAAAGAGTGGCCGGATGGTCCGCGCGGCATAGACCACTGCCAATCCAAGTGCCGTGTGGAACGACGGGAACGTTACGAGCCCTGTGCCTTTAGTCATAATCAGATCAAACGGCTCGCCTGATCGCAGCGCCATAAGCACATGATGGTGCCACATTCCGGCATTAGTGGTGAAGTTCGAAAATTGCCCCGGCGCCGGCTTGAAATAGGCATAAGCGCCTTCTGCTGGCGCCAAAGCCATCATCGCGCCCGTGAAGACCGAAGCAACCGCTAGAAGAGCGACAAACTCCAGTGCTCGTTCTCGTTGGTTTCTCACCGCGAGGAATAACAGAACGAACGGCATTTGGAACGCGAGCGCGTGATAAGCAAAAACCAGGACGGATGCTGTAATTGGCTTGTTGGTCGTGGCGAGGAACCACTGCCAGTCGAAACCGAGGGCGGAATCGATAGAAGCTAGAACCGGGTCCGCCAGAGGCCTTGAGGTGGCCGACGCCAGGTACATGAAGACGGTCGTGGTGATGGCGAGCGGAATGAAAGCTGCTGCGGAAACGACCACAATTCTCAGGCAGCCACAAAGATATTTGATTACGCTCGCAATTGGGCTTGTATCAGATCGCACCCTATGGAGCGCAACTGCGGATGCCATCCAAGATGCACTGAGGACAAGGGCCACCTTGCCTATATCAATCCAGTTCCTCGGTGAAAAATCGACTGTAGAAAGTGGCAGCCACAAAATGTCAATCAACCCGAAAAGAGCTGTAACCAAGGCAATAATTACTAAGTGGTTTCGAGTAGACTGCGGATCAGCATGGGGCACAGTCACTGCCACCAGTACAATGAGGATAAAGATGGAATGAGCATTGGCGTGGTCTGCCCATACGCGTTGTATTCGGGGAACACCGCTCGCAAGACCCTCTCCTCGTTCACGAGCCGCCGATATTGGAAAGCGAGGGCAATGGCGCAGATTGCGACGGTTGCCCATGTCGCATTGCCGAGAAGAATGCCGAGCAGGACGATCGCTTCGCAGACATAGAGCGGGTGGCGCACGATCTGGTAAGGGCCTGCCGTGACGAGCCGTCTGGCCTGCGCAGTGATGCTGAAGGATCTGCCGAGCCACCACAGGCACAAGATGCAAAGCGCGAAACCAACTATGGTGGTCAGGTCCGCAACAAACTCGATCTGCGGAGCTGCCTGGATGCGAGGGACCGCGATCAAAGTTGCGGTGGCAAAGCATCCGATGAGCGCGGAGATTCGCGGTTCAATTCCCTGCGCTGTTCCCAGGGGCGGAAGACGCGCCACTGTCATTCCAACGATGAGCACGAGAAAGCCGGCAGCGGCGACATCTGCGGTGAGATCGATAATCCACGCCACTGTCCATTCTGCGCCGGCAAGAGCTACCAAGAACGTTTCGGCCTTCAAAGTCGCGCAGAACGTGAAGTAGAGTGTCATCGTTGCACGCCCGACGAAATCACGTATCTCTGGTGGAGGGAGCTTCATTGATTCTGCCCTTCGGGATCACTGGATAGGCGAGTTGCTCGACGTAAGTTGATGGAATCGGATCATCGACGCCATAGCGCTCCGGGACAGCGTTACCGGGCAGGTACATGGTTCCGAGGAGCGCATCGATCAATGAAAGTTGACCTGCGAAGTTCTTGTCGTATGCCGCGCGCTCGTGAGCGTGATGCCAATGATGGAACTGGGGTGACGCGATCAACCACCGAAGCGGGCCGATGTTCAGCCTGACGTTGGCGTGCAGCAAAAGTCCGTGGACGTGAAAAATTATTGCAAACAGGGCGATCGCCGGACTGCTGAAACCCAGCAGATATACAGGCACGAGCGACGCGCTCTTTGTCAGAGCCTGGTCAATAGGATGAATCCTGTGCGCCGCCAACCAGTCCAGTTCTTCAATGCTATGATGAATCGAATGGAAGCGCCACAAAAAGGGAACGGCGTGAAAGGTGCGGTGGGCCAGGTAAAAGCCAACGTCCGCAATGACAATGATCTCTGATACCTGGAGCCAAACAGGTTGCGATGATACTGCGCTGCCGACATAGGCCGGCACCAGCCGCCCCACCGTACTCGTTGCTAGCGTGATAGCCGCGATCAGGCCAAGGCTTATCGGGATGCCATTAAACAGCGCATAGATGAGATCGTTGAAAAAGGCTTTCCTGAGTATCTTTTGATGGGGGCGCAGAGCGAACAGGTATTCGATCGGAACGAAGATCAGAACCGCAATTAAGAGCGCTTTGATATTCAGAATGTCCATACGGCGTCCCGCCGGCAAGACGCAATCCAAGCACTTCGCCAATTTGAGCGCAAGCTAATGGTTCTCGGAGATTAGTTGAAAAGGTAATTTGCGTGCCAAACATGTCAGGCTGAGAGCCCGCCTAGTGGATGGAATCTAACGCTTGGTGCCCGCGTTTGACGGCGGCAATGATCTTGTCGGGGTCGGCGACCCAAGAGAAGGGTTTGGGTTGCTGGTTGTGCTCTACGAAGCGGTTGATTGCCGCTTGGAGGTCGAGAACGGAATGGAAGACGCCGCGCTTGAGGCGACGCTTCGACAACTTGGCGAAGAAACCCTCGACCGCGTTGAGCCACCGGTGCGGTCGAGCGCCTGGATTTGGCTCTTCTCGTCGACCGACAGCACGATTGCGTGAGCCGGCGGATCGACATAGAGGCCGACGACGTCGCGCAGCTTGTTGACGAACTGGGGATAGTTGGAGAGCTTGTGACCTTGCCCCTCTGATCTAATCCGGTTTGAAGTTCGTTCTGGCCCATCGAGAGGACCAGGACATGAAACGTAGCCGCTTCTCTGAAGAGCAGATCAT
>NZ_JAMYLZ010000076.1:0-8300 GCF_040318315.1 Mesorhizobium sp. M1227 | reverse complement strand
GACATCTGCCGAAATCCGAAATCCCCATAGCCATCGCCTGTGGCCCGCGGGTTCCTTCCTCGGGGACTTTCGTACGCCTGCCGGCGCCCGAAACTCTTCACGATTGCCGACTGGCAGACTGGCAGCTTTCGGACCGCGATCGCGCGAAAGCCGACCTTCATTCACTTCCCTACTGGTGCTGTCGATAACCTTGTCGCGTTGGCAAAGTGAGTGTTTACCCAAACACGGACATTCAGCCCCTTGCCCCGTACCCCAAATCCGGACATCCGTTAATGTGGATTGAGTAAGGTTTGTGTAGTGGCCGACGGGCGCGCGGAACGACTTGGAATAGGACCTAACCGGATCGAAGAGCTTGCGGCGCAAACTGTAGCAGTAAGCGGAACCGTACCGTCGCCATAGCGCTAGGAACTCTCGACCTCAGCTCACCCCAAGCTCCTTCAGAGCAGCCCGGAGGGGTTTACGCACCTCATCCGGGACCTGCTTCAGATCGGCGACCAAGTCCCGGAGAACCTTCCTCCCACCACGCTCCCTCGCGATCCCTCCCAAGATGCGGACTGGATCGCCGGCCCGCACCGCGGCTATGGCGATGTCGGAGATCCGCCATTCCGAAAGGGCAAAGGAGTCTATCAGGCGTTGCCGAGCGCTCTTGCATTTATCCCAGTCGAGGAAGACGAAGATATAGCTCAGCATGTCGAACGCGCTGTCCTTGGCGAGTTCCCAGTACACCGGTGGGAACGCCGCCGCGATCAAAGGCGACGCGGCCTCGCGCCGATCACCGAGCGCGAACGGCAGCAGGATGGCGGATGCTCGCACGAAACCGTTCGCATCCACCGATCCGGATTCCCACAGCATCTTCGCGGCTGCTTCGGAGGCTTCGGTGGATATGTCCAACTGGTGCCTACCCGTCAGGGCAACCGCCATATCTTCCATGCCGGTGAGAAGGGATCTGCGGACGGCGGCGGGCGCGCGGCCGAACGCCACAAGATTCCGGGAGGCCGACGCATGCGACACGCCCCGCTGTAACCCCACGCGCATTGCCCTGCCGCCATTCAGCCCGTCACCTGCCGCCGACAGCAGTCGATCGAGAATAGCGGAGGAGACCTCGTTCGGTTCTTCCGGCAACGCGAGTTCGATCGCCTTGCCAATCAGCGCGGTACCGATGCCGCCCTTCAGATGCGGAAGCAGGTCGACCACAAGGGCGACGTAGCTGCGGGGTGGCATGGTCACATTGTAGGCAATACGTGAGAGCAAATCGGCATCAGATCCATTCGCCGCGTTCAACGTGGCGAGAGTCTTCCCGAGCGTGCCCTGGTTGGCCAGCACGCTCCGCAGCTGAAGGGGGGTCGCGGTCGCGAGCAGCGAGCGGATCAATTCGCTTCGCCGCGATCGCTTCAGCGCCGCTGTCGCGAGCAGCCACTCTAGATCAGCCGAGGTTTGGCGGAGCGTCGCCTCAACGAGCGCATCGCCTCCGACGCTTGCGTCCATCGCGCTCACGGCCTCGCGGAGGGCGGCCTCGGCCTGAAGCTCCCGTGCCCGTTCGACGAGGACGCTCCTGATCTCGGATGAGCTCAGCCGGTTGACCGCATTCACATGCGCGGCCTCCTTGATCAGGCCCCCGGCGTCCAGGTCGTTGATGAGCAGCCGCGCGGGCTCGACGTGGCGATCGTCGACCAGCAGGCCAAGCAGCCGCCTCCTCGCCTCCTCCCGGACGCCGTCGTCAGCTGTTCGGAGCGCAGCCGCCAACGCGGACGAGAAAACCGGGAGCCTCCCGACGGTTCCTTCCGCAAGCGATGCACTGGCGAACAGGAGATCCAGGAGATCGTCACCGTCGAGGCGGCTCATCCGCTCCGCGACGTCGTGATCGAGCGACCGCGCCAGGCCGTCCGCCGCCGCGCTCACGAGCAGTTTCCTCTGCGGCTCAACGTTCAACGACGACAGTACCTCGACCGTCTCGACCGGATGGCGCGACGCCAGATCGACGGCGGCGGTGCGGATGGATTTCGCCACGGACATGGAGGGACTCAGTCCCTCCAGCTTTTGAATCAGGGCCCCCAAGTATCTCCACGCGTCCTCCGCATCCATCGTTGTGGTCGCCATCGAGGCCGAGCGAGCTAGGGCCGGCTCCAGTTCGCGGATCAGGTCCACCTGCCTGACCTTCCGGGTGTTAGCGATGTCGAGCATGCCCAAAGCTGCAGTGGGCGAACTCGGCAGCTTGCGGCGCAGATCGTCCCACAGCAGCGAGACCCGCAGCGCCGACTCGCTCCCGACGCCGTCCGATGACATCTCGCCGAGCGCATCGAGGTTCTTGAGTGACGGCACCGAGGCGCTGAGGACCTGGGCGACGATGGGCGCGGACCATGGATGCCGGGCCGGTCCGCGCTTGCGCCCATCGATGCGACGCCCCTTCCAGTCGGCGAAGCGGGACCGGGCCTCCTTCGACGCGAACACGAGATCGAAGCTGCGGCGGCCGATCGTTCGCGGCGAGCGGGCGAAGGTCGACATGCAGAAGGTGCGGCGGAGGCCCGGCCAGAGCGCGGTCGTCAATCTAAGCGCGAGCGGCTCGGGCTTCTCCGCGTCGAACACCACGATCGGCGCGCGTTCCTCGAGAAACATCGCCTCGATCAGCTCGGTACCACTTAGAGGGTCAACGGGCGGAAGCAGGGCTGCGACAGCGGAGGGCGCCCGGCGCTCGGCCGGCTGGTCCGCGCCGGCGTCGGTAGCGACGGCGACGACCGAAGTCACGTCTTGCATCTCCTGCCATTCGGACATCGGCACCAGAACGCTGCGGGTGCGGACGCATCCGGCCCGTGGTGCCTCGAAGTCCTGCCAAGTCCGTGCCACGATGTAGTGCGTCTCACTCGGAAGGGGGTACAGCGTCAGATAAGGCGCGAAGCGCTCGCCCGGCGATAGCGGGCCGGCGACGTCGGACAGGCGGTCGATCAGATCCTGATCGGCCTTGGGTAGGCGGATGGTGCTTGAAAGGAGCTGATGCCCCTGCCGATAGCCATGCAGCTGCTGGTCAAATCCGGCCAACCCAGTCCCCCATTGCCCAGGCGATGGGCAGCATCACGTCGTCATCGGTCCTCAGGGCGTCCCCGTCCTCGACGACGACCCAGCCCTGCTCCGAGATGTCCCGTTCGAGGAAGCGGTTGCGGAACTCGTCGTCATCCTCGAGATCTCCGCCGACCACCGAAAGCCCGAACAGTTTCACATCCAGCCGGCCAGTGTCCGCGAGGCGGCCGGCGAACAGCGGGAACTCTCGCTTGAGATACGCCATCGGCCCGCCGGCGCGGACGCCGGGATCAAGCAGGTCCCAGGCGGCTACAACGACGGCGACGTGCGGGCGGCCACCATCCGCACACCCAGCCAGACACAGGTCGAGATAGCGAAGCAACTCGCAGAGCAGCACCTGCGTCGGCATATCCGGCTCCGATGGCAGCTCCACGGCGTCCGTGGCCGCCTCGTCATGAAGCGGCTGTTCGAATCCGCCCGGTAGTGCGTCGGCTTCCGCCGGGACCATGGGTTCGTGGTTGCCTTCGGCCGCCGCTTCGACGACGGCTTCAGCCTCGGCGTCCAACCGCAGGATGTTGCGCGCGGTCACCCAGTCGAGCGGCTGGACGATTTGATCGGAGAGCGCCCGTACGAAGACGACGGCGCCTTCCGCTTCGTTCAGGACGCCGAGCCACTCCCGGGAGATCTCGAACGTCGCCACCATGCGCGTCCACAACTCGCCCGAGATATCCGGCACCATCAGCTCGGTCAGCTCACCCTCGCCGTTCGCTCCGCGCACGCTGATCGAAAAGTCCGCGCGGCCGACCTCCAGGTTCCTGTCGGAACGGGGAGCGAAACTGCCCTGCATCAGGTGCTCTACAGCCCCGTCGACGTAAGCGATGTCTTCCGGCAGCCGCTCGGCCCGCAGCGCGCCCCTGCGCTTCTTGAACGACGGCCAGAGCCGCCCGATGTAGTTGGTCTTGCCTGAATCCGGACCGCCCAGCAGCACGATTGACCTCCGGGTCATTGGGCACTCCTAAAGCAGCCAAGCGTTCTCATACCCGGGCTTCGATCGTCCGGCCAGAAGTCGGGCGCCGGTCGGTCGTGGTTCAGCGTCATGTCGATCAGCGGCGCCACGCCCGATCCGGGTGGAACGTCCCCGAAGGAGAAGGAGGCGATCGGCGCAAGAGCGATAGCCATCCCGTGCTTGCGCCCCTCCTCGCGTATGCTGTCATATGCATCCGCAGGGAACTCCCCAATGTCCCGCCAGCTCGGAACCAGGATCACCCGCGGCCTTGGCGTCGGCAGGATTGCGGACAGGCGCTCGACCAGCATCTCGGCCCGATAGGTCGCATACCTCTTTGTCTTCGGATCAGCGAAGGCGCGACCATCGACCATCAGCCAGATCACCGACGCGGACCCGAGGAACGCGAAGCGTAGGCTGTCAGCCTTGTCGATCAGCGCCCTCGACCATTCACCCGGAAGATCCGGTATAAGCATGTCGAAGAACCGGCCGTCCAACCGGCGACGAAGCCTGAAGTGTAGGAACCCCGCCTGCCTGTCGTCGGCCATCTCGGTGTGTATGGTGAGCTGACCCGGCTCGTCTCCCTTCGTCCAGTGGCGGCTGCCGCGCGAGATCTGCTCGAACGCCATCAGCGAGGCGCTGTCGGCGTAGTCGTATCCCTCAAACCCGCCCTTGGCGAGGAGCAGGTAAGCGCTCACCAGGCACGCCGTCTTGCCGGAATTGGGCAATCCTAGGATTCCGACCATCGTCGTATGTCGCCTCGTCATGAGCGACGTCGCCTCCTCGAGACCCATCGTCAGGCTGGAAGGCAGCCTCGGCGTCTCGTCCGGGCTCGCCAGCACTGCGCCACCCAGATCGGCGGAGGATCGTTCTTCGGTCGAAGTACCCGCCGAGCGACCGCCGTCGTCGACCTGATCATCCGCATCAATGCCGTTCGCCGCCCCGCCCGGATCCCTCCGGTTCGAGCATTGCTCGACCGGACGGTTCAGCGCGCACTGACCCGTCACGTTGAACGTGCACTCGCTCAGCCGGCAGGTGCCCTGGACCATGATTAACCGCCTCGCAGCGTTGCGACCTGGAGAATGCCGCCTTCGAGTAGCGCCCGCCCACCCCAATCGCGCGCGTCCCGCTCGATGTCCGCTCCAGCCCGGTTCGCGTTCCCGCTCGCGATTGCAGTGTGCAGCGGGAACACAGTGGCCGCCTGGCCGACGCGACCCGCGTCGATAGACTTCGCCAGCGTTGCGCGATGATCCTCAAGCGCGGCAAGCAGCGCGGTCAAAGTTGCGGGGCTTCCGGCCGGCACGCCGCGGAGCACCACGTTCCGGTGGCCCGACGCCGGCAGGCGCCGCAGCTTCGAGGCGCCGTCGACGCCGGCGATCACCGCACGAACGAGCGGATCGGCGTCCGACCGGCGACCCTCCAGGGCGTCGCTCCAGTCCTCGATCGTCCACCATAGGAACTCGAGCTCCTCGCGGTCCAACTCGGCGTTCTCCCGCAGGGCCTTTACCAGCGGCTCGGTGGCCTTGCGGTAGGCGGTGTTCGCCCGCGGGCCCGTTGGCTGAGCCTCCGGCAGCGCGAGCGGTCCTATCTCCGGGACTGGCGCCCGCTTGCGCGACCGCTCGGCGATCAGCATCGTCCTTTCACGCGCAGCGACCAGCACCTCCTGGCGGAGAAGCTCGATCGGCTCTTCCACGATGGGCGACTGGAACGAGAGCGCCGACCACAGTCCCGCCGCCAGGGCGTCTACCGGGGTCCAGCCTAAGGCGCCCGGTTCCCGCCGGACGAGGTTTAGGGCCGACACCAGCGCCACGACGATGTTCTCGAGATCATGGTCCTCTCGCACGAACGCGGCGCTACCCGCACCCACGATCGCCTGCTCCACCGTCGTGGCGAACTCGTCCCGCGCCTTCCCGTCGGCGACGCCATCGGCCAGCGCTGAGGCCAACCGGATAGCCGTCCAAGGATCGTCGAATGCCGAAATCCACGCCTGGACCGCGACGACAGCGGCGTTGCGACGATTGACGTCCTCATCTTTGGGATCCGGCCAGAAGATTCTGACGTACTTTGCCATCACGCTCATTCAGCATCCCCCTGCTTCTGTTCCAGTATCGCCGCGTTTGTCGCGGCCGACAATTCACCCACGCGTCCTTGCGCGACCAGCTTCGCGAAGAACCTCTGCTCGATTGTGTGATCGAGACGGTCCGTCAGATCGGCGGGTATCGCCTCGAGTTCGACGAGGATGCGCCGACGGCGCTCCTCCGGGAGATCCCGGAAGAAGCGCAGGCGGACCAAGCGAATGTCGTCGGGCATCGACAAGTCTACCTCCTTCGATCCTGTCACCGGGTTCGCGACCGGCCGCACGTGCGGCGGCTCATCCACTATGCCTTGGATCGGGGCGGCGGTCCGAGGCGCCCGACTGAAGTAGGGCGAGCCGAGGACATTGCGCTCAGACTTGCCTTCGAGGAAGCGGTCATCCCGCTCGAAGCGCTTCATCTCGAAATTCCAGGTCCGGGGGTTGATCGTCACCGCCAGCGCGTCGGCGGCCTCGTCCCAATCGAACGTAAGGATGTTGTACTTGTACGTGTACTTCTCGTCGATGTCGTCCGGCGCGGTCGCGCCGGCGGCGAGCATGAGGAGATCGCAGCCCTCCTCCACCGCCTTGATATCCAAGGACGGGAAGTGCTCGTGCCCTGAGATGATTACACGGGCGCGCGCCTTGAAGTAGCGGGCCGCCTCATCCGAATCCTGGAGCCAGTTGAGCGGATGGTGGACGAGGACCACCATCTCTTCGCCGTCGATCGCCTCGAAGACGCGCTGACGCGCGCCCAGTATCAGCTTGCCTTCGTCGTCCTTGCGCGAGCAGATCAACGCGGAGTTCAGTCGGACGAAGCGAACGGTGCGACCCGGCGCCACGGCCACCGCCACGTCGGCCGAGTACACGCCGCCGACGTCGAGGTCGCATCCGTAGCCGCCGGAGAAGTCCCGATAGGCGGCGAAGCGCTGGTAGAGCGCCTCGCGCTGACCCTCGTCGTCGAGCAGCATGTCAAGCATCTTGTCGCCCTGCTCACGGACAGCATCGAGGTGGAACTTCGCGACCGGGGTGATGGCGTCTCGGTCGATGTCGTGGTTGCCGGGAACCATCTGGATATCGAGGCGGCTGCAGCCGATGCGCTGCGCCAGCCGGTCGAGCCACTCGCCCGCCTTCGCATACTCCTCGTACTTAGCGGCATAGGCGATGTCCCCGGTCACGATGACACCGGATGCAGTCGTCCCGAGTTTGGCGATCTCGGCAGCGGCGTCGTCGAGCAGCCGTTTCTTCGCATCGTCGTTGATAAAGACGAGCCCTCCATCCTTCTCCTGGCCGAAGTGGATGTCCGACAAATGTATGAAAACTGCTGCCACGCGAGAACCCCGCCGCCCTGCCACGCGACGGAGGTACCCGTTAGCACTCTAAGCAGCAAGGCGCTTTCCACCATCTCATCATCATTTTGACGGGCGGGAACACAGCTGGCAACGAAATGAACGGACGGCGGTTTTCGGCATCGACTCCAACCCGCCCGAACGGCGGAGACCGGGCCCATTGCCGTCCGGCAGCCTGTGGGCCGGAAGCGGCCAACCCCAAGTATAGAAATGTCCAACACCGGCCGCCCTTGGCGAGTGTGCTCCACCCATTGCCCTAGCGAATAGCGGCCTGACCGCCGCAGCCACGACCCGCGCAAGCCCTCCTGAACCCCAGCTGAACGCCGCCTTCAGCCTTAGTTCGAACGGCATCTCCTAAAAAGAAGCCGTTCAACCGCGGTCCCGTCCGCCAAAGGAGACGCTCTCATGATCCGCAATTCTTTCATCGCAACCGCGCTTGCCGCTCTTGTCGGTATCACTGCCGCCGCTCCGGCCATGGCCAATGACGTGCGCATCGAGCAATATGGCTGGTCGAACTCGGCCGGCGGCGCCCAGAACGGCTTCAAGAACCGTATCCGGGTGTATCAGAACGGCCGCTTCAACAAGGTGATCGGCCAGCAGCGCGGCCGCCACAACCTTTCGGCTATCGGCCAGGACGGGGCCGGCAACTACGGCGCCACCTACCAGAACGGCAACCGCAACGTGGCCGGCGTCGGCCAGTTCGGCTCCAACCACACCACCATTCTGACCCAGGACGGTAACGGCAACATTGCTGCCGGCGTGCAGGTGGGCCACGGCTGCGATGCCAATGTCAGCCAGGGCGGCAGCGGCAATGTCGCAGCTTTCGTCCAGGCCTGCCCATAAACACGGCAACGGCCAGACGGCC
>NZ_JAMYLZ010000075.1:0-9733 GCF_040318315.1 Mesorhizobium sp. M1227 | reverse complement strand
CGACATCTGCCGAAATCCGAAATCCCCATAGCCATCGCCTGTGGCCCGCGGGTTCCTTCCTCGGGGACTTTCGTACGCCTGCCGGCGCCCGAAACTCTTCACGACAGCGGAATGGCGGCTTTTGGCGTCCGAAGAACGATAGCGGACGTTCAGCGGGTGGGTCCGGCCGCAGCAAACTTGAACTGGCCATTCGCAACCCCGTAAACAGTCTCCATGACAGCGAGGCGCTGGCGGGACGTTCGGCGTAGCAAGTTTTGCGCTCGCTACCTACGCAAATTGGGCGTATCGTGGCATATCGTCTGTTGCTAATAAATGAGCCGGCGACTGAGAGCGCAAGACTCTCGCATCGGACTAGGCGCGCTAGGTTCCACAACTACTCGTCGCGCTCACCAGACCATCTGCCTCTGCTGAAACCTCTTTTCCTCGGTTCCGGCCAGTATTGCTTTTGCCAATCGGAAGAGGAGCGTTCTGATGCAGATCATCCAAACCCGCCGCCGGTTCCTAGCCGGCGCTGCAATGGCAGGCGCTGCCGGTATCGTCGGTGTTCCAGGGTCACTCCACGCGGAACCGCCGTTGGAAACGACCACGGTTCGTCTGCCGCTGTGGGTCGGTAGTTCCTACTGTTGGGCAGGTGCGTACATCGCCGGAGAACTGATGCGCGCCGAGGGTCTTACCGATGTCCGCTACATAGAAGGCGACAGAAGCGTCAACCAATCGGTATGGATCGCACGCGGTGAGACCGATTTCTCCGTGAACTTTGCGCCGAACCAGGTCGCGTCGATCGCCGCCGGCGTGCCGATCAAGGTGCTGACCGGCTTGCACTCGGGATGCCTCGAACTGATCGCCAAGGAGAGCATTCGCAGCGTCACGGATCTGCGGGGCAAGAGAGTGGGCGTGAACGGTTTCAACAACTCGCGGCACGTGTGGCTGTCCCTCATGTCCGCTTATGTCGGACTCGATCCAGTGAACGATATCCAATGGGTCTTGACTAACGACGTCAAGCCGACGGAACTC
Organism: Mesorhizobium sp. M1227; assembly: GCF_040318315.1. Taxonomy (NCBI): domain Bacteria; kingdom Pseudomonadati; phylum Pseudomonadota; class Alphaproteobacteria; order Hyphomicrobiales; family Phyllobacteriaceae; genus Mesorhizobium; species Mesorhizobium sp. M1227. The sequence continues at coordinate 8,719 of NZ_JAMYLZ010000075.1, read as the reverse complement.
TTCGTCGAAGGGAAGATCGACGCATTCCTCGGGACGCCGCCCCAGCCGCAGGAGCTGCGCGCCAAGAAGATCGGCCACACGATCCTCAACAATGCCGTCGACCGCCCGTGGTCGCAGTATTTCTGCTGCATGATCTCGGCCACGACGGACTATGTGACAAGATACCCGGTGGCGACCAAGCGGGTCTTGCGATCCATCCTCAAGGCCGCCGACCTCTGCGTGTCAGATCCCGAAAGTGTGGCCCAGCAGATGGTCGATCGCGATTTTGAGACCAGCTATGACTACGCGCTCCAAACTCTGAAGGACATTCGGTACGACCGCTGGCGGGAATTCGATCCCGAAGACTCCTTGCGGTTCTACGCACTGCGCATGCAGGAGACCGGCATGATCAGGTCCAGCCCACAACAGATCATCGCCAACGGAACGGACTGGCGCTTCCTCGACGAGTTGAAGCGTGAGCTGAAAACCTGATCCCATCTGGTCTCGAGGGGAGACGTAGACATGCAAATCATTCAGAGCCGCAGGCGCTTCCTGGCCGGCCTGACGGCTGCCGGCACCGCAAGCCTCGTCGGCGCTCCAACTCGAGTTCTTGCCGAGCCAGGGCCGGAGACCACACGCATTCGCTTGGCCAAGATCCCTAGCATCTGCGTGGCGCCACAGTATGTTGTAGAGGACCTGCTGCGCGCTGAGGGCTTCACCGAGGTTGCCTATGTCGCGGCAGGCCCCGGTGCGGCCACGGCCTCCGCGGTGGCGAATGGCGAGATCGACTTTAGCCTCAACTTCGTGACAAATTCGATCGTCGCCTTGGACTCCGGTGCGCGGCTCACCCTGCTCGGGGGCGTCCATCCCGGTTGCTTCGAGCTGTTTGCCAAGCACGGGATCGACAGCGTCGTCGATCTGAAAGGCCGGAACGTCGGCGTCCAGGGGCTCGGTTCGGGGCCGCATCTGTTCCTCGCCAGCATCGCCGCCTATGTCGGGCTCGATCCGGCGCGCGACATCAACTGGGTGGTGGACCCGGCGGTCAAGCCCAAGGAGCTGTTCGCGCGGGGCGAAATCGATGCATTCCTGGGCTTTCCGCCGGACCCGCAGGAATTGCGGCGCAGCAAGGTCGGGCACGTGATCGTCAACAGCACAGTGGACCGACCTTGGTCGCAATATTTTTGCTGCATGCTGTCCGGCAACAGCGATTTTGTGGCCGCGCATCCGGTTGCTACCAAGCGGGTGCTGCGCGCCATCCTCAAGGCCGCGGATCTATGCACCGCCGCGCCGGCCTTGGTTGCCGAGCGCTTGGTCGCGGGCGGATTCGCCAGCCGCTACGATGACGCGTTCGCAGCGATCAGCGAGTTGCCCTACCGGAAATGGCGGGACTACGATTCAACTGACACCGTCCGCTTCTATGCGCTGCGGCTGAAGGAAATCGGTTTGATCGGGTCCACACCCGACAGGATCATCGCCAACGGAACAGACTGGCGCTTCCTCAATGAGCTAAAGCGAGAGCTGAAGACGTAGACCTATCGCCAATACGCGTTGCCTTTTCAAGGGAAGGAGAGACTCGTGCAGATTGTCCAGAACCGTCGCCGTTTCCTTACAGGCCTGTCTGCGCTCGCAGCCGCGGGTCTTGCAAAGGGCCGCAACGCGGCCGCCGCCGAAGCGGCACCTGAAACCACGACCGCCCGCTTTGCGGCGGCGCCTGGTATCTGCATCGCTCCGCAGTACGTCGCCGAGGATCTGATCCGCGCAGAGGGGTTCTCAGATTTCGGCTTCGTGGCCGCCGAGGCCGGTATCGCCCAGACCGAGATGCTGGCGCGCGGGGACATCGACTTCGGCATTGACTTTGCCACGGCCCTAATCATTCCGGTCGACACTGGCGCACCGATCAAGGTGATCTCCGGAGTGCATGTCGGCTGCTACGAGTTGTTCGGACGCGAGGACATCAAGAGCATCGCGGATCTCAAGGGCCGCAAGGTCGGCGTCGGCGGCAATCTATCGTCGGATCCACATATCTTCGTCAGCGCCATGGCGACCTATGTCGGCCTCGATCCGCAACGCGACATCGAATGGATCGTCGGCGAGGCAAAGCCGGCCGAGCTCTTCGCCGATGGCAAGGTCGACGCCTTCCTGGCTTTTCCGCCTGAGGCTCAAGACCTCCGCGCCCGCAAAGTCGGCCACGTCATCCTCGACAGTTCCAAGGACCGACCGTGGTCGCAATATTACTGCTGCATGCTGGCGGTCAACGCCGCGTATGCCGAGAAAAATCCAGCCGCCACCAAGCGGGTCATCCGGGCGATCATCAAATCGGCCGACATCTGCGCGGCTGAACCGGAACGGGTGGCACGCCTTCTGGTGGATCGCGGACACACGGAACAATACGACTACGCTGTGCAGTCGCTCCGCGAGCTCCCATACTCTAACTGGCGCGACTTCGATCCCGAGGACACGATGAGGTTCTTCTCGCTGCGGCTGCATGAAGCCGGGATTGTCAAGTCGAGCCCAAACGAGATCATCGCGAACGGCACGGATTGGCGCTTTTTCAACGAGGTCAAGCGCGAGTTGAAAGGCTGAGTCTGCTCGTGCCGAGGGGAGAGGAGACGTGACATGGAGATTGTCCAGCGCCGCCGCCACTTCATGATGGGCCTGTCGGCGGTCGGCGCCGCGGTCCTCGTCAAAGTGCCGACATTGGCTCATGCCGAGCCGGCGCCAGAGACCACGACAGTGCGTTTGCCAAGGACGTTCCGCGCCCTTTGCGAAGCACCCAAGAATATCGCCGGGGAGCTATTGCGCGCCGAAGGGTTCACCGATGTACGCTACATAGACTTGGCCGTCGACTCCGATCCGTTCGCGATGCTCGCAAACGGCGAACTGGATTTCGCCACCGACTTTCCGCCAGCGCACATCATGGCGATCGAAGCCGGCATGCCGATAAAGGTGGTCACCGGCCTGCACTCCGGCTGCCTCGAACTGATCGTCAACGAAAGCATTAACAGCATCTCCGACCTCAAGGGCAAGAGGGTGGGCGTGTTCGCGCTGACGTCAGCTCCGCACGTGCTCGTGACCCTCATGGCCGCCTATGTCGGTCTCGATCCCGCCACCGATCTCAAGTGGGTCGCGAACCCGGACGTCAGCTCGATGCAACTCTTTAACGAAGGAAAGGTCGATGCCTTTCTGGCGGTGCCACCCGAGCCGCAGGAGCAGCGCGTCCGGAAGGTCGGCCACACGATCCTTAATACGACCGTCGACCGGCCATGGTCGCAACACTACTGCTGCATGCTTGCCGGCCGCGCGGACTATGTCGACAGACACCCGGTGGCGACCAAACGCGTGCTGCGAGCCATCCTCAAGGGCGCCGACATCTGCGTGTCGGATCCGCAACTGGCTGCGCAACTATCGGTCGACGGCAAGTTCACCGATCGATACGACTATGCATTGGAGGGCTTGCGCGGAGCGCGCTACGACGTGTGGCGGGAGTTCGACCCCGAAGACACGATGCGCTTCTACGCACTGCGGATGAACGAAGTCGGCTTCATTGAGGCCGGCCCTAACAAGATTATCGCCAACGGCACGGATTGGCGCCTCCTCAACGAGATCAAGCGCGAGATGAAAACGTGAGCGAGTGGCCGGCGCGCATCTTGGTGCTGGCGCTGATGGCCGGGCCGGCACACGCGCACGACGCGCGGCACGACGAGCGCCTGCCGACGATCGGACAGGCGCCGGACTTTACCTTGGTATCGCAGGATAGTGTGCGCGTGTCGCTGCACGACTTTCGCGGCAAGGTGGTCGCCGTCTCATTCATCTATACGCACTGTACCGACGTCTGCCCCATGCTGACCGCCCATATGGCCAGCGTGCAGGAGGAGTTGGGTAATGCGTTCGGACCCCAAATCGCCTTCGTTTCGATCACCGTCGACCCGGAGCGCGACACGCCCGATGTTTTGAAGGAATATGCACAGAATTTTGGCGCCGATCTGAAGGGCTGGTCGTTTCTTACCGGTGATCCGGCGATTGTCCATGAGGTTGGACGGAAATACGGCGTCATCGCGAAGAAAACGGTGGACGGAGATGTCGACCATACCTTGCTGACGTCGCTCGTAGACCCCAATGGCATCTTGCGAGTACAGTATCTTGGCGTCCGGTTCGACTTGGAGGAGTTCCGGGATGACCTTGTCAGCCTCTTGGACGAATCCAAATAGCATAACGAACCGGCTCGTTGGCTGGGTTGCCCGGCTGCCGGCGCGCGTCCAGACCAAGCTCTTGATCGCGTTCCTGTCGATCGTCGGCCTGCTGATCGTGCTCGGGGCCGTCGGGTTGCAGGTGCTGAGTGGGGTCAACGATCAGACCAACGAGCTGATCAAGCTGCAGCGCAGGATCGCGGCCTATCGCCAGGTGCAGCACGATACGACCACCCAGCTCTACGGCATCTCCACCGCCCTGTTGCTTCAGGACAACCGGATGCTGGATGGGGCGCTGCGCCAGCTCAACCAGTTTGGCTATGACCTCGACCGCATGGAGTTCGTCGCCAAAGCCGAAGTGGAAGTGCTTGGCCAGGTCAGGCAAGAGTACGAACGGCTGACGGCCGGGGTGACGCACGTGGCAGAGCTCGTCCGCGCCGGTCGCACGGACGAAGCGCGCAAGGTTCAGCTGGACGAGATCATGCCGTCGGCCGACCGCCTCGAGCGGCTGACAGACCAGCTGGTCAACATGGCCGAAGCCGACATGGTGGCGGCCATCGAAGCGAGCGAGGGTGCGTACGGCACGTCCAGACTGATCGTAGTCTCGTTTGCGGTGGGCAGCATCCTGCTCGCGCTTGCGCTTGGCTACATCATCTCCTGGTCGTTGATCGAACCGGTCAAGAAGATCGAGACGCGTCTCAGTCAGATAGCGGCCGGCGACTTCGCCCAACACGTTGCCGTCGCCAATCGCGACGAACTTGGAGTGCTCGCCGCTAACGTCAACCAGACCTCCGACCAGCTGGGGCGCTTGTATCAGGAGATTGAGACGCGCACCCAGCAGCTCGACGAGGCCCTTCAGCAGCAGACAGCCACTGCAGACGTTCTGAAGGTCATCAGCCGCTCTACCTTCGATCTGCAGGTTGTGCTCGATACGTTGGTGGAATCGGCTGTCAGGCTCTGCCGTGCCGACAAGGGTGGTATCGTGCAGTTGTTGGATGGCGTATTCCGCTATGTGTCGACGCATGGCTACCCGCCCAGTTTCAGCGCCTATGTCGACGCCAATCCACTTCCAGCGCTTGCCGCAGGCCGGGGCTCCGCCGTGGGGCGCGTAATCGAAGAACGGCGGATGGTGCAAATCGAAGACGTGACCGCTGATCCGGACTACCGCGTTGCCCTGATCGCTGAGGCCGGCGGATTCCGCACCGTCCTCGCTGCTCCGCTGTTACGGGAAGGTGATCTCGTTGGCGTATTCGTCATGACGAGGGTTGAGCCGCAATCTTTCAATCCCAAGGAGATCGCGCTCGTCGAGACATTCGCCGACCAGGCGGTGATCGCCATCGAGAATGCGCGGCTCTTCGAGGCGGTGCAGTCACGAACGCGCGAGCTTGCCGCGTCTGTTGGTGAGCTCGAGGCGCTTGGTGAGGTGAGCAAGGCGGTCAATTCGACGCTGGATCTCGACACGGTGCTGAAAACAATCGTCGCCAAAGCGGTCCAGTTGTCGGAGACGGATGCTGGCACCATCTACGTGTTCAGCAGCACGCGGCAGCAATTCCGTCCGCGCGCAAACTTCGGTATGAGCGATGAGCTTATCGCCGCAGTCTCACACCAGACGATCGGGCTGGCCGACATGGGGATCGGCGACGCACCCGGGCGCTGCATGCCGGTGCAGTTTCCCGACCTCGGCCAGGAGACCTCATCCTTCCTTGTAAGAAAGACGATCGTCGATGCCGGATATCGCGGTATCCTGATCGTTCCGCTGCTGAGGCCCAACAAGATCGTCGGTGCACTGGTCGTCAGGCGCCACAAGCCAGGTGCCTTCCATGAGCAAGTCGTCCACCTGCTGGAGACCTTCGCAGCCCAATCGGTGCTCGCGATCCAGAATGCCATGCTGTTCCGCGAGATCGAGGAGAAAGGCCGGGAGCTGGAGACCGCCAGCCGCCACAAGTCCCAGTTCCTCGCGAATATGAGCCACGAGCTCAGGACACCGCTCAATTCGGTCTTGGGCTTCACAGAACTGCTGGTCGACGGCATCTACGGCGAACTCCCGGACAAGGCGAAGACGACCGTCGCGCGCGTGCAGGCAAACGGCCGCCACCTCCTCGGGCTCATCAACGACGTACTCGACCTTTCGAAGATCGAAGCCGGCCAGCTCACGCTGGCGATCGAGGACTACTCGGTCGCGCAGGTTGTTCGATTGGCCGTTACGGCTGTCGAGCCGCTGGCAGGAGCGAAGGGTCTTGAGCTTTCAACGACTGTTGCCGAGAACCTTCCAATCGGCCGCGGGGACGAACGCCGTTTGACGCAGGTCCTGCTCAATCTTGCAGGCAATGCCGTCAAGTTCACCGAAACGGGTGCGGTCGACATTCTTGCCGGCGCGGTAGACGGACATTTCGAGATCACCGTCCGGGATACAGGTCCCGGCATCGCGTCCAAGGACCAGGGTCTCATCTTCGAAGAATTCCAGCAGGTCGACAACAGCAGCACCAGGCAGAAGGGTGGCACAGGTCTCGGCCTGGCGATCTCGAAGCGCATCGTCGAAATGCATGGTGGGACCATAGACGTCGAGTCCGTGCTCGGGTCAGGATCGACATTCCGGCTGAAGATACCAATCCGGGTGAATGAGGAAGTGAGGGCCGCATGAGCAAACGAATCCTGATGGTGGAAGACACCGAGGACAACCGCCAGATCATCCGCGATCTCATTGCCACCACCGAATACGAACTGATCGAGGCGGCGGACGGCGCCGCCGGCATCGCTGCAGCGGGAGCGCACAGGCCAGACCTGATCCTTATGGACATTCAGCTCCCGGTGATCGACGGGTATGAAGCGGCCCGCCGCATCAAGGCTGACCCAACGGTGCGGCACATCCCGATCATCGCCGTCACCTCCTACGCGCTGTCGGGTGATGAGGCGAAAGCCCTTGCTGCAGGGTGCGATGGCTACATTGCCAAGCCCTTCAGTCCGCGCCAGCTGCTCGCAATGGTTCGGCAGTTCCTTTCCTGAAGGAGACAACGTCTTGCATGATCCGCCCCGAATTCTCGCGGTCGACGATACTCCGGAAAACCTCGAGATCCTGCGCATGCGCCTCGAGGCGAATGGCTACGAAGTGGCGACCGCCGCCGATGGTGAAGAGGGGTTTGCAAAAGCTCGCGAACTCACGCCGGATCTGATCCTGCTCGACATCATGATGCCGAAGCTCGACGGTATCAGCGTGGTTCGCCTGCTCAAGCAGGACATCTCGCTGCAGGCGATTCCGGTCATCCTCGTCACCGCGAAGGCCGATACGCGTGATCTTGTCGAGGGGCTGGACGCCGGGGGTGACGACTACCTGACAAAGCCCTTCGAGCACAGGGCGCTGTTGGCGCGGGTGCGCTCGATGCTTCGCCAGAAGGCGCTTCACGATACCGTCGCAAGTCAGGCCCAACTCCTCCAGGAACAGGCCGCACAGCTTTCCAATTGGAACCGCTCGCTCGAGCAGACCCTGGCGGATCAGGTGATCGAGATCGAGCGAATGGGCCGACTCCGGCGTTTCCTGCCCGAGCAAGTCGCCGACCTGATCCTTGCGGCGGGAAATGGCGACGCGCTTCTGCAAAGTCACCGTCGCGAGGTGACCGTTGTCTTTTGCGATCTACGCGGCTTTACAGCCTTCGCCGAAACTGCCGAACCCGAGGAGGTGATGGCGGTGCTTGGCGAATATCACGCCTGTCTTGGTGAACAAATCGTCCGCCACGAGGGAACTCTTGAGCGGTTCGTGGGCGACGGTATCGTTGTGGTTTTCAACGATCCACTGCCCTGCGCCGACCATACCGAGAGAGCCGTCTGCATGGCTACGGCGATGCGTGATGCGATTGACGAGCATTCGGAGCAATGGCGCAAGCGCGATCACTTGCTCGGCTTCGGAATCGGCATCGCCCGAGGCCATGCAACCATCGGGCGGATCGGTTTCGATCAGCGCGCCGATTATGCAGTGATAGGCACAGTGTCGAACCACGCCGCCCGATTATGCGAGGAAGCCAGGCCACGCCAGATTCTCGTCAGCCAGCGGGTCGTTGGTGCCGTCGAATCCCTGGTTGAGTCCGTCGCCGTTGGCGAACTGACGCTGAAGGGCTTTCGCCGATCGATGCCTGCCTATGAAATTGTGCGGTGGATCGGTCGGCCAAGCTAGGGATCACTGTGCCTAATGAGATAGATCGGCTCCTGCGCTGAATGGGCCATACAATGATGCGGGCAGCTAGACCGATCAGCGATCGGACGGCCTTGAGCTCCATGGCCGTTGCTCCCTATTCGCCTCGCTCGGGGAAACTTCCCAACGTCAGCTCGCAAGGCACGTTACAGATACCTGGTTGGCTTCTTTCAAGCCCGGTCGCCACAAGGCGCGACAGGAGTGTCCGGAAGTCCAGCCCAACCTATGAAGAGCGCCTGGACAAGATGGCCGTAGCGGATGGGTGCAGGATAGTGTGCTGAAGGTTCTGCAAAAAGTTTTGGAGAGAGAACGGGGCTTGCTCTGAGGGGCGAGCGGCCATGGCACGGTGGTGACGTTGCGATCACCGATT
>NZ_JAMYLZ010000074.1:0-9771 GCF_040318315.1 Mesorhizobium sp. M1227 | reverse complement strand
AGCTCAAGCAGAAGAAGTACCTGAAGCGGCTCAAGGTCGTCGAGAACTTCATGGAATCCGGCAACCGTCCGGAATGGATGATCATGAAGGTGGTTCCGGTGATCCCGCCGGATCTGCGTCCGCTTGTCCCGCTGGACGGCGGCCGCTTCGCCACGTCGGATCTGAACGACCTCTATCGCCGCGTCATCAACCGCAACAACCGCCTGAAGCGGCTGATCGAGCTGCGCGCGCCCGGCATCATCGTGCGCAATGAAAAGCGCATGCTGCAGGAAGCCGTCGATGCACTGTTCGACAACGGCCGCCGCGGCCGCGTCATCACCGGCGCCAACAAGCGTCCGCTGAAGTCGCTGTCCGACATGCTGAAGGGCAAGCAGGGCCGGTTCCGCCAGAACCTGCTCGGCAAGCGCGTCGACTATTCCGGCCGCTCGGTTATCGTCACCGGTCCGGAGCTCAAGCTGCACCAGTGCGGCCTGCCGAAGAAGATGGCGCTCGAACTGTTCAAGCCCTTCATCTACGCCCGTCTCGACGCCAAGGGTTACTCCTCGACCGTCAAGCAGGCGAAGAAGCTGGTCGAGAAGGAGCGTCCGGAGGTCTGGGATATCCTCGACGAGGTCATCCGCGAGCATCCGGTGCTGCTGAACCGCGCACCGACGCTGCACCGCCTTGGTATCCAGGCGTTCGAGCCGATCCTGATCGAAGGCAAGGCGATCCAGCTTCACCCGCTGGTCTGCACGGCCTTCAACGCCGATTTCGACGGCGACCAGATGGCGGTCCACGTGCCGCTGTCGCTGGAAGCGCAGCTTGAAGCCCGCGTGCTGATGATGTCGACCAACAACATCCTGCACCCGGCTTCCGGCGCGCCGATCATCGTGCCGTCGCAGGACATGGTTCTCGGTCTCTACTACCTTTCGATCGTCAATCAGAACGAGCCGGGCGAGGGCATGGTGTTTGCCGACATGGGCGAACTCCAGCACGCGCTCGAGACCAAGGCGGTGACGCTGCATGCCAAGATCAAGGGGCGCTTCCGCACGGTCGACGCCGACGGCAAGGTCGTGTCGAAGATCTACGACACCACGCCTGGCCGCATGATCATCGGCGAGCTGCTGCCGAAGAACCACAACGTGCCCTACGAGACCGCCAACCAGGAGATGACCAAGAAGAACATCTCCAAGATGATCGACACCGTCTACCGCCATTGCGGTCAGAAGGAGACGGTCATTTTCTGCGATCGCATCATGGCTCTCGGCTTCAGCCACGCCTGCCGTGCCGGCATTTCGTTCGGCAAGGACGACATGCTGATCCCGGACGCCAAGATCAAGCTGGTCTCCGACACCGAGGCTTTGGCCAAGGAGTACGAGCAGCAGTACAATGACGGTCTGATCACCCAGGGCGAGAAGTACAACAAGGTCGTCGACGCCTGGGCCAAGTGCTCGGAAAAGGTCGCCGACGAAATGATGGCCCGCATCAAGGCGGTCGAGTTTGAGGACAACGGCCGTCAGAAGCCGATGAACTCGATCTACATGATGTCGCACTCCGGTGCGCGCGGCTCGCCCACCCAGATGCGCCAGCTCGCCGGCATGCGCGGCCTGATGGCCAAGCCTAGCGGTGAAATCATCGAGACGCCGATCATCTCGAACTTCAAGGAAGGCCTCACCGTGCTCGAGTACTTCAACTCGACCCACGGCGCCCGCAAGGGGCTGGCCGACACCGCCTTGAAGACGGCGAACTCGGGTTACCTGACGCGTCGTCTCGTCGACGTGGCGCAGGACTGCATCGTCAACTCGCTCGACTGCGGCACCGACAAGGGCCTCACCATGCAGCCGATCGTCGATGCCGGTCAGGTCGTCGCCTCGGTTGGTCAGCGCGTTCTCGGCCGCACCTCGCTCGACGACATCACCCACCCGGTCACCGGCGAGGTTCTGGTCAAGGCCGGAACGCTGATGGACGAGCGTGACGTGGAACTGATCGAAAAGGCCGGCGTGCAGTCGGTTCGCATCCGTTCGGCGCTGACCTGCGAGGTCAGGGTCGGCGTCTGCGCGGTCTGCTACGGACGCGATCTGGCCCGCGGCACGCCCGTCAACCAGGGCGAGGCTGTCGGCGTCATCGCGGCGCAGTCGATCGGCGAGCCGGGCACCCAGCTCACCATGCGTACCTTCCACATGGGCGGCACGGCGCAGGTGGTGGATTCCTCGTTCCTTGAAGCCTCCTATGAGGGCAAGGTCGAGATCCGCAACCGCAACGTGGTGCGCAACTCCGACGGCCAGCTGATGGTCATGGGCCGCAACATGGCGGTGCTGATCCTCGACGAAGCCGGCAAGGAACGCGCCACGCACCGCGTTACCTATGGTTCGCGCATCTTCGTCGACGATGGCGACAAGGTGAAACGCGGCCAGCGCATCGCCGAGTGGGATCCTTATACCCGCCCGATCCTCACCGAAATCGAGGGCAGGGTGGCATTCGAGGATCTGGTCGATGGCATTTCCGTTCAGGAAACCGCCGACGAATCGACCGGCATCACCAAGCGCGAGGTCATCGACTGGCGTTCGACGCCACGCGGCAACGACCTCAAGCCGGCGATCGCCGTCCTGGATGCCAAGGGCAAGGTCGGCAAGCTGTCGAAGGGCGGCGACGCCCGCTTCCTGCTCTCGGTCGAGGCCATTCTTTCGGTCGAGCCGGGCGCACAGGTTCGTCCCGGCGACGTGCTGGCGCGTATCCCGATGGAAAGCGCCAAGACCAAGGACATCACCGGCGGTCTGCCGCGTGTTGCCGAACTGTTCGAGGCACGCCGTCCGAAGGACCACGCCATCATCGCCGAGATCGATGGCACGATCCGCTTCGGCCGCGACTACAAGAACAAGCGCCGCATCATCATCGAGCCGCATGACTCGACGCTTGAGCCAGTCGAATACCTGATCCCGAAGGGGAAGCCGTTCCATCTCCAGGACGGCGACGTCATCGAGAAGGGCGACTACATCCTCGACGGCAATCCGGCGCCGCACGACATCCTGGCGATCAAGGGCGTGGAGGCGCTTGCCTCCTACCTCGTCAACGAGATCCAGGAGGTCTACCGACTGCAGGGCGTGTCGATCAACGACAAGCACATCGAGGTGATCGTTCGCCAGATGCTGCAGAAGGTCGAGATCACCACGCAGGGCGATTCGACCTACATTCCGGGCGACCACGTCGATGTGATCGAGCTGGAAGAGGTCAATGAGCGCCTGGTCGAGGAAGGCAAGAAGCCGGCCGAAGGCCAGCCGGTGCTGCTCGGCATCACCAAGGCCTCGCTGCAGACGCCGTCCTTCATCTCCGCCGCCTCCTTCCAGGAGACGACGAGGGTGCTGACCGAAGCTGCGGTTGCCGGCAAGACCGACATGCTGCAGGGCCTGAAGGAAAACGTCATCGTCGGCCGGCTGATCCCGGCCGGTACCGGCGGTACGATGAGCCAGATCCGGCGCATCGCCACCTCGCGCGACGAGTTGATCATCGACGAGCGCCGCAAGGCGTCCGGCGTCGAGGTCGCCGAGCCGATGCTGACCGACATGGTTAACGCCGCGCAGTAAGCGCGCAAGCAAGAGAAGATAGAAAAGGGGCCTAAGTGGCCCCTTTTCGCATTTTGGTTCCTCAATCGGATCGGAGAAGAAACGATGAGCAGGAAGATTTGGGCTTCTGTCGACGACTACATTGTCGAAGCTCTTTTCGAGGCGGATCCCGCTCTTGATGCCGTTCTGGCGGCCAACCATGATCAGGGCCTGCCGCCTATCGACGTTTCCCCGGCACAAGGCAAGCTGCTCTCACTTCTTGCGCGAATGCAGGGAGCGAGGAAGGTACTCGAAATCGGCACATTGGGCGGTTATTCGACAATCTGGATGGCGCGAGCATTGCCGATGGACGGCAAGGTCGTGACGCTCGAGCTTGATCCGCACCACGCCAGTGTCGCGCGGTCGAACTTTGAACGGGCAGGGGTGTCTGACCGTGTGGAACTGCGGGTCGGACCGGCGCTTCAATCGCTTGCGGCCTTAGGCGCCGAGAATGCCGGGCCGTTCGACTTCATCTTCATCGACGCCGACAAGCCGAACAACCCGCACTATCTGTCCTGGGCCATGCGTCTTTCGAGGCCGGGGACCGTCATCGTCTGCGACAATGTCATCCGTGACGGCGCGGTGGTGAATGAAGATGGTCGCGACGCCAATGTCGAAGGGGCACGCGCGGCGTTCTCGTTCATCGGCAGCGACAAGCGTCTGGAAGGCACCGCGATCCAGACTGTTGGCGCCAAGGGCTATGACGGCTTTGCAATAGCGATCGTCAATTGAAGCTGCCACCGGCGGCTGGCTTTTTAAAGGAATCGGCAATTGAACGAGGCAACATCTGGGAATTGATCAACGCTGGCCGAGATCGCATGAGCTTTGGGCAGCGAAGACTTTGGAACCTGATCAAGATCGATCCGGAAGAATGGCTGCATCACTCTCCTGCTGGGAGTGATCATCGCGTCTGGGTCGTAGCATTGATCGGCCGGAGCGTGATTTCGTACAATGCCATTGAAGCTGGTTTCGACCGCTCAAAATTCGTTCGTTATGGAGAAATCACGGAGCTTGGCTGGGGCCAGGCCGATCTCGAGGTGGCGGTTCAACATGTCATCAGCGAACTTGAACAAGGACACCGGACGGCTCCCGTTGCTTCTGCGCCTCGTCCGGGAGAATTCCCGGACGGCAAGCCAAGATGATCCGGAACATTCAAGGTCGCTCTACCGGGGTCAGTGTCAATCGAAAAAAGCTTCCACCACATTGCGCTTGCCGAGCATGAAGGCGTCGGCGACGTGCTGCAGGGGCGCGAGATCGACGTCGGAGGTGCCGGCGCGCACGATCTCGGCGAAGCGCTTGTAGAGCATCGGATATTCGGCTTCCGGCTCCTCGTGAACGACGCGGCCATCGATGGCGAGCGTTGAGCCGCCGCCAGAAAGCACCATCGATCCGGCCTCGGTATCGGCCAGGATGTCCCAGCTTTGCGGGCCGGTCTGACGCCAGTCGAGTTCCATCGTCACCGGCAGACCGTTCGAAGTGCGGAAAGCGATATGGGCGGCGATCGGTGCCGCGCGGTTCTCGGGGAAATCGAGTTCTGCCGAGCTGATGAACATCGGCGGCAGGATGTGGGTAGCGATCGACAGGGCGTTGATGCCGGGATCGAACACGCCAAAGCCGCCGGGAGCCCAGATCCATTCCTGATTCGGATGCCAGCGGCGCACGTCTTCTTTCCAATTGATGGCGGCCGACCTGATCGTTGTCGATCCAAGGAATGCGCGCGCAGCTTCGACAGCCGGCGCATAGCGTGAATGCCAGCTGGCGAACAGGCAGACGCCGTTCGCTGTCGCCAGCGCCTTCAGGTCTTCGACCTCGCTGACCGTGGCGCCGGGCGGCTTTTCCAGGAAGACATGCTTTTTCGCCGTGAGCGCCAAGCGCGCGGCGTCGTAACGAAACTGCGGCGGCATGCACAGCGACACCGCCTCGAGCTCTGGCGTTGCGTCGAGCATCGCCTCGATCGTCGGGAAATTCGGGATGTCTTCGACTTTGCCGTGGCGGCTGGCTGCGGCGACCAGGCGATAATCCTGGTCCTTCGCCAAGGCCGGCAGGTGCTGGTCGCGGACGATCTTTCCCACGCCGACGATGCCGAGCTTGATGGGATTAGAGGACATGGGAGCTCCGCAGGTTAAGTGTGCTTGGTTTTGCCAGAGGTCGCTTCTTAGCAGAGAACTTGTGCCGGGCAAGTCGCCGGGCTTTGTCGCCGGCCCGTGAGATCGACCGCGATTCAGATCTCTTCAGATCGGCACATCGAACGTCACGATCGACACTTCGCCTTCGAGCGCGCCCTGATAGGCGGACAGATGCGGCTCCTCGTCGGGCACGCCGTCCATGTCGCCGATCTGATCGAGCTCTGCCTCGGCATAACCTTCGGCGGCAAGCGATTCGAGAGCGCGGCGCACCGCCGAATCGTCGTCCGGCGCGACCAGCATCACATGCACGCCTTCCGGCTTGCCGCCTTTGCGCGTCCACACCCGGCCGGTAATAATGGTGACCGGGCGCTCCTCATTGTCATTCACGGGTTCGTACCTCCGGGCGAGGGGGTTTGGGCTGCTCATGCCGCCTTTTCGCACGAAGCACGGCCTGGAAACAGCCGCAAGCCGGTCACTTTCTGGCTTCCTCTTGAAAAACGGCGCAAGAAAATTACATGCGCTTTTCGCATGGCTGCCACGCCTCGGGTTCAGCGCAATATTTGCCGCTCCGGGGTTGACGGACAGTGGCCATACGAGTAGAAGCCGCCCAGTCAGAACCGATGTGAGGCTCTTGCTTCCGAAGCGACACGCTTTGGAGTTTGCCTCAAACAGGGTTCGTTTTACGAGCGAAAAGACATTTCCGGCGTGCATGAAGCGGCTTCCGCTTCCTCTGCCATTTGTTCGGGCAAGACCGCGAGGCGCGGTTTGTGGCCCGAATTTGCGTATGGAAATGACGCTTTGAGCGGCCCTGACCGGGCGAGACACGGAATTGAGAGACAAGAGGGTTTAATGCCTACCGTCAACCAGCTGATCCGCAAGCCGCGCATTGCGCCGGTGAAGCGCAACAAGGTCCCGGCCATGCAGCAGAACCCGCAGAAGCGGGGCGTCTGCACGCGCGTCTACACCACGACGCCGAAGAAGCCGAATTCGGCGCTGCGCAAGGTGGCCAAGATCCGCCTGACCAATGGTTTTGAAGTGATCGGTTACATCCCCGGCGAAGGCCACAACCTTCAGGAGCACTCGGTGGTGATGATCCGCGGCGGTCGCGTCAAGGATCTTCCGGGCGTCCGCTACCACATCATCCGCGGCGTGCTCGACACGCAAGGCGTGAAGAACCGCAAGCAGCGCCGTTCGAAATACGGCGCCAAGCGTCCGAAGTGACCGAAGCGTAGCCAAGGTCGTTCCGGACGGCGTCAAGCGACGATCCGGGATCAGGCCACCGCGTAGAATTGAGGCAGAGAAAAAATGTCCCGTCGTCACAGTGCAGAAAAGCGTGAGATCAATCCGGACCCGAAGTTCGGCGATCTGATCGTCACCAAGTTCATGAATGCCGTCATGTATGACGGCAAGAAGTCGGTTGCCGAGACCATCGTCTACGGCGCGCTCGATCAGGTCCAGTCCAAGACCAAGCAGGAGCCGGTCACCGTCTTCCATCAGGCGCTCGACAATGTCGCGCCGCATGTCGAAGTGCGTTCGCGTCGCGTCGGCGGCGCCACATACCAGGTTCCGGTCGACGTGCGCCCCGAGCGCCGTCAGGCATTGGCCATCCGCTGGCTGATTGCCGCCGCCCGCAACCGCAACGAGACCACTATGGTCGACCGCCTCTCCGGCGAGCTGATGGACGCGGCCAACAACCGCGGCACCGCCGTCAAGAAGCGTGAAGACACCCACAAGATGGCAGAAGCCAACCGCGCTTTCGCGCACTACCGCTGGTAAAGCGCGAACGAGACTGAAGAGGCACCTCCCATGGCCCGCGAATATAAAATCGAAGACTACCGCAATTTCGGTATCATGGCGCATATCGACGCCGGCAAGACGACGACCACCGAGCGCGTCCTCTATTACACGGGCAAGTCGCACAAGATCGGCGAAGTCCACGACGGCGCTGCCACCATGGATTGGATGGAGCAGGAGCAGGAGCGCGGCATCACCATCACGTCGGCCGCGACCACGACCTTCTGGAAGGGTCGCGACGGCAAGATGCACCGCTTCAACATCATCGACACCCCCGGCCACGTCGACTTCACCATTGAAGTCGAGCGTTCGCTGCGCGTGCTCGACGGCGCCATTGCGCTGCTCGATGCCAATGCCGGTGTCGAGCCGCAGACGGAGACCGTCTGGCGCCAGGCCGACAAGTATCGTGTGCCGCGCATGATCTTCTGCAACAAGATGGACAAGATCGGCGCCGACTTCTACCGCTCGGTCGAGATGATCGGATCGCGCCTCGGTGCGCATGCCGTCGTCATGCAGCTGCCGATCGGCGCCGAGACCGAGTTCAAGGGTGTCGTCGACCTCGTCGAGATGAACGCGCTGGTCTGGCGCGACGAGACGCTGGGCGCTGCCTGGGACATCGTCGAGATCCCTGCCGACCTCAAGGCTCGTGCCGAAGAATACCGCGAGAAGATGATCGAGGCCGCCGTCGAAATGGACGAGACGGCGCTCGAGAATTACCTCGAAGGCAAGATGCCGAGCAACGACGAGATCCGTGCGCTCATCCGCAAGGGCACGATCGCGGTGAAGTTCTATCCGATGTTCTGCGGCTCGGCCTTCAAGAACAAGGGCGTGCAGCCGCTGCTCGACGCCGTCGTCGAATATCTGCCGTCGCCGGCCGATGTCCCGGCCATCAAGGGCGTCGACGCCAAGACCGACGCCGAGATCGAGCGTCATGCCGACGACAACGAGCCGCTGTCGATGCTTGCCTTCAAGATCATGAACGACCCGTTCGTCGGTTCGCTCACCTTTGCCCGCATCTATTCGGGCAAGCTCACCAAGGGCATCTCGGTCGACAACACCGTGAAGGGCAAGAAAGAGCGCATCGGCCGCATGCTGCAGATGCATGCGAATTCGCGCGCCGACGTCGAAGAGGCGTTTGCCGGCGACATCGTCGCCCTCGCTGGCCTCAAGGACACCACCACCGGCGACACGCTCAGTGATCCGCTGCATCCGGTCATCCTCGAGCGCATGGAATTCCCCGATCCGGTCATCCAGATCGCCATCGAGCCGAAGACCAAGAACGACCAGGAAAAGATGGGTCTCGCCCTTCACCGCCTGGCCGCCGAGGATCCGTCCTTCCGCGTCAAGACTGACGAGGAATCGGGCCAGACGATCATTTCCGGCATGGGCGAGCTTCACCTCGACATCATCGTCGACCGCATGCGCCGCGAGTTCAAGGTCGAGGCCAATGTCGGCGCGCCGCAGGTGGCCTACCGCGAGACGATCACCCGCAAGCACGAGCAGGACTACACGCACAAGAAGCAGACCGGCGGTACCGGCCAGTTCGCCCGCGTCAAGATCCTGTTCGAGCCGAATCCGGAAAGCAGCGAATTCGAGTTCGAAACCAAGATCGTCGGCGGCGCTGTGCCGAAGGAATACATCCCCGGTGTCGAAAAGGGCATCAACAGCGTCATGACCTCGGGCCCGTTCGCCGGCTTCCCGATGATCGGCGTCAAGGCGACGCTGATCGATGGCGCCTACCACGACGTGGACTCGTCGGTTCTGGCCTTCGAAATCGCCGGCCGCGCCTGCTTCCGTGAAGCAGCCCCCAAGCTTGGCGTGCAGTTGCTCGAGCCAATCATGAAGGTCGAAGTGGTGACGCCGGAAGATTACGTCGGCAGCGTTATCGGCGACCTGAACGGCCGTCGCGGCCAGATCCAGGGCCAGGAAGCCCGTGGCGTGGCTGTGGTCATCAACGCGATGGTGCCGCTCGCCAACATGTTCAAATACGTGGACAACCTTCGCTCGATGAGCCAGGGCCGCGCGGCCTACACGATGCAGTTCGACCACTACGAGCCGGTCCCGACCGCGGTCGCCCAGGAAGTCCAGAAGAAATACGCGTAACTCGAAACGAGTTGCATCAGTAACTTAATTCAAGGCCCGCACGGGCTGGCAGGAATGGAGAGATCACATGGCAAAAGGTAAATTCGAGCGCACTAAGCCTCATGTGAACATTGGCACGATTGGTCACGTCGACCATGGCAAGACGTCGCTGACGGCGGCGATCACCAAGT
>NZ_JAMYLZ010000073.1:0-9946 GCF_040318315.1 Mesorhizobium sp. M1227 | reverse complement strand
AGAAGGTCCTGTCGATCTCGACATGGTAGTCGGGATGCACCTTGGCCGATTTCCACTCCGCATATTCGAACGGCGCCGGCGGCAGCGGCGCCAGAGCCGACCGCTCGATCTCCTCGAACAGTTCGCGGCGGCTTTTGCCGACATGGCGCATGGGGCGGTTGTTGAGATCCTCCAGCAACCCCGCGATTGCGGCGTTGAGATCGCCGAGACTGAAGAAGCGCCGGTTGCGCAGCCGGGCCAGGACCCAGCGCTCGACGATCAGCACCGCGCCCCTCGACCTTGCCCTTGTCGAGCGGCTTGCGGCTGCGGGTCGGCAGGATCGTCGTGTCGTAATGTTCGGCCATGGCGGCGAAGGTCTGGTTGAGCGTCGGCTCGAACCACAGCGCCTTGGCGACGCCGGCCTTCAGATTGTCGCAGACGATCGCCTTCGTTACCCCGCCGAAGAAGGCGAGTGCCCGGCACTGGCCCTCGATCCAGTCCGGCAGCTTCTGGCTGAAGCTGGCATGGGCGAAGGTGAAGGACGAGGCGCCCAGCACCGCAACGAAGATCTGAGCCTGGTAGATGACGCCAGTATCGGGATCAACGACGGGCACGGTGTGGCCCGCATAGTCGGTCTGCATCACTGCGCCCGCCTCGTGGCGGTTGCGGAACGTTGCGCTCGCCCGGCGCTGGAAAGCGCCGAACCGGTCGCAAAACCACGTGTAGCCATAACCATCGGGATGCGCCGCACGGTTTTCCTGCCACAACAGCGTCAGCGTCACGCCCTTGGGCTTCAACTCGCGCGCGATCATCGCCCAATCGGGCTCGTCCATATCCTGCGGCGGACGGCCAACCCGGCGAAACAGAAGCCTCTCAAGCGATACGTCATTGTCACAGCCCGGCGGAAGCGGCCAGTCCGAGATGCCAGCCTCACGCGCCCGCAACAGACAGGTCGAAACCGAAGTCTTGCTGATCTTCAGCCGTTCCGACACCGCACGCACCGAGAGGCCTTGCTCATGCGTCAGGCGCAGGATTGATCGTAGGTCTTTCACTGTCGTTCGTCTCGCTTGCTTTGAAACCACGAGCTCGGGTTCTTGACCAAAAGCCCCAGGTTGAAGATTCGGGATACGCCTCGATGATGCTGCCCTACGCCTAAAGAGGGTATTTTGGTGTACGGCTTTCCTGGCGTAAGGTTAAAAAAAGAAAACTGTACGGTTGGCGCATGGAGCACCTAATCGACGCGTGTAACCAATCGCGCCGGGTGAGAAGCGATGATGACAAGGCAATCTTTCGTAACCGTGCTTGTCGGGCCAAGCGAGTTACTTCGAGAAGGTGTTAGTCGAATCCTGAATGAAGAAGATTTTCGCGTTCTTTTCTCTACGGTTTCTGTTAACGATCTTCTGCAAAAGCCGTTACCGCATCACCGGTCGATCTTGCTAATCATAGATATCGGCGGTGCTGATGCGGAAGCTGAATTCGCGCAGATTGCTGAGTTTAAGGCGATTTACCCAGCCAGCCATGTCGTTGCGCTAGCTGATCACTGTCGCACGACCGATATAGTCTCAGCCTTTCGTGCGGGGGCTGACGGGTATCTGACAAAGATCGCTGCTTACGACACCTTCATCAAAGCCCTCGAATTGGTTATGGTTGGGCAAACGGTACTACCTGCGGAAACTTCGATGATTATTCAAGATATAAGGCAAGGTTCGAAAGATGAACCGATAGCTTATGAGTTACCAAAGGTGGAAAGTAAAGTGGAGAGTAGCGATCAAGAACTGGTAATTTTGTCGAATCGCGAAAACTGTATTCTGTGCCGCTTGATCCAAGGGGAGTCAAACAAAGCGATCGCGCGCCAAATCAACATTGCCGAAGCTACGGTGAAGGTACACGTCAAAGCCATACTCAGAAAGATTCGAGTCCGCAACCGAACACAGGCTGCAGTTTGGGCGATGAATCATGGTATGCTTACTCCACCGACTGGCAACGGCGCGCCGGGGAACGATACGGTGGTACCTCAGGAATCTCACCATCGGCATGATCTACTTGAAGCAAAAAATGCATACCTCGTTTTCGACAATCGTCCTCCTATCTGACCTGCGACAGAGCTTCGTTTTGGCTGGTGCATTCACTTTCCGAAGCCTCGTTCCCGATCAAGGGCCAGCACAAGATTTTCGATACGATCGAGGTCTGGCTAGACAGCAGTTCAGCTGCCGATTCCGCCCTTGGACGTTCAGCAATAGAATGCGGCTGCGGGACTCACGCAAGTTGGGAAGTGTTACGCTTGGGCGCTTGGGCTCACTACTCAGCCAGAGTTCCTTCTGCGAGAAGGTCGTTGACCTTGCAGGCGACTTCCGTGCGGTTGGTCGCCTTTAGTTTCTTCATGATATTGCGGATGTGGACCTTCACCGTGCTTTCGCGCAAATTCAGTTCGTGGGCGATCATCTTGTTCGCCTTGCCGCGCCGGAGCGCTTGCGCAACCTCGGCCTGCCTAAGCGTGAACATGCCTGCCAAAGGCTGCGTGTCGCGGCTGCCCGAATCTATCAGGTGCCGCATAGCAATGACACTGCTCGCCGGCACGAAGATGCCTCCCGCTGCCGCAAGGTTGATGGCCTCGACGCAGACATTGATTGCAACAGAGGTCGGAATGTAACCGCGTGCACCGCATTCGAGAGCGGTCAGTATCTGGGCAAGGTCTTCGGTGTCGGCCAGGACGACCACAGGGACTGATTTGAACTCGCCCGAAATATGCCTGATCTCGTCAGCGATGCCACGATCGGTGACCTTCCGACTGCCAAGGTTGAAGAGTATGGCTGCAAGGGGAGGGGCCGATCTCTTTCTGACGCGCCATTCCTCGACGGACGCCAAGGCGGCGACATCCATGCCGAGTTCGTGGTCCACGAGAGCCGATGCGAGACACTCGCGGTCCAGAGCCCTTCCGTCCAAGATGAGGAGGCATTCCCTGCCTGTCTGCCCTTGGTCGATTCCCGGCCCGCCGGACGGAACTTCTGACTGACTGGCCGAATTACAATTGTGCAGTCCTGCCGTGGCACCCATGTCAATACTCCCTCTTTCCCACACAAGCCGTCTTGCGCTGGCCGACATGATTTCCGCATTCTCTCGCAGTGAAAGTTTGGTACTGCGCGTTTTGAAGGGTCGAGACTCGATTACCCCATTTGCGTCGTTGTCAGTTCCCCAACCCCCAGTGATACCCAGCGTGGGGTAAGTGTAGGGGTTATTTATAAGCAGTCTCTAACATAGATTGCTTTTTTGGTAATTTTCAGGGAACCGATGCCAAGCTGGACCCAAAGGGCTGGATTCTGTGCGAAAGGCGCATGCATTGGACACCCAGCCATCTTCAGCCCAGCAGACAGCCGAATCTGGATCAGCGTGTGCCTCCGACATTTCATCGGCAGACCAGAACCGCCGAAAGTGCCGTTGACATTGTCGGGGGACAGTGCTGGCAGCATTGGCTCCCCACTTTAATCGAGCAGGCCTTGGTAAGCGGCCCTCTGCGCATAATTTGGCAGCACGTCGCACTCGCGCGATAGGCCGAGTTGCCGCGGCCACGATGATCTCCCTTGTCACACTTGGTCAGCACGAACGGGTTGCGTTCCGCTCGGCCCAACCGTCGACCGCCTCGAGCCGGATACCGCTGTCCTCGAGACGTCAGGCGTCCTGCGCACGACCAGCCCTCCATAAATGTCGTCTCGAACTGTTCCGGCGACGGAACGACCGTTTTCATTTTGGCGTCCATGCGCTGGCGTTCAAAGAGAGATAGCCGCTACCTGAGGTACTCGCTGTCGAATCCGGCTGTTTCGACCAGCTTCTTGCGGTTGATCACCTCTACATGGCCTGACTTGAAAGAGACGAGATCGGCCTTGCGGAGCTCCCTTAACGTTCGGTTGACGTGAACCGTGGTCATTCCGAGGATGTCGGCCAGTTCATGCTGGGCAAGAGGACACTCATATCTTCCATCAACCGACAGCTCAACCATGGAGAGCCTCTCTTCCAACTCGAGCAGGAAATGGGCGGTACGCCTCATCGCGTTCCGCCGCCCGGTATTTATCAGATGTTCGGCAAGGATGGCGTTCAGGCGCGCCAGCGAGGAGGCGATCTTCTTCCCGATTCGGCCGTCCGACAGGATCGCCTCGACCAGTTCCTTACTGGAAATTTCATAGACAGCTAGTTCGGTTATGGACGCCAGCGACGCAAGACGGGGTCCGTCCAATCCACGGTAACCGACAACGTCCCCCTTGAGGGGAGTGTCTATGATCTGCCGCTCTCCGTCTGGCAGCGCGTGATAAAGTATAGCCCAACCCGATTTTACAATGAATATCTCACCGTTGTCGTCTTCCTGGCGGCATATCACCGAATGGGGTTTATAGGTTTTTGCGGTAACACCGAGAAAATCGTTGTTCCCCCACTCGTCCTTCGACAACGTTCCCCCTATGGGATGCGAGCACATGAACTCCAATAGTGTCTGCATGAAGAATCGGCGAGTTTGATTTTATTTCCATACGACTACAATAGTTTCTCCCGGATAAAGTCGGCCGAACGACCTCTTACCGTAGGGGAGGGGTGGCCTAATGTCCTCGTCTGTTTGAATGAGGTAAACTGCGTTTAGATCAAGGTGTTGCAAGCATCAGGTGGTTAAGTCTCCCCGCTTGAGCGAGACGATCCACGGCAAGGCCTGCAGAAGTGTGGTATCGAGGGCCGTATGGCGGGCCTCCTCGACGCGCGTGTCGTCGTGCATAATGACAGATGTCGCGGAATCATTTTGCACCTCGGTCGTGAGGAAATCCCGCGGACAGGCATTCGCCCGCAGGCGAGGCCGCCGAAGACTGCGCTTCCTCAGCAGACTATGCTGGCGCCGTATGTCGCAGTTAACTCAGGCCACGCTGCGGATAAGCGTGCCACAAGTCTGCGACGTGTTGTTTCTCGCGTTCACAAAGGGCGAAGAAACGCGGAAGGCTGGCATCTGATTGACGGTGGAAAAGCGCGGTCGCGTTAGTTGTCGCACCTCACTAGACGGTTTCGAGCCGGCCGAACCGAACCGGGATGAGTTTCCGGGTCTCGAGCTGCCCTGCCGCATCCTTGTCGATGACAGTCAGAAACTGTGCTTCTTTAGATCCCAAAGGCAGAACCAGCCGTCCCCCCGGCTTGAGTTGCTTCAGAAAAGCCGGCGGTGTCTGCTCAGCCGCCGCCGTGACCAGGATCTTGTCGAATGGGGCGTGCTCGGGCCAGCCGCGAGACCCGTCTCCGACACGAATGCCGACATTGGATAAGCCTAGCTCCTGCAGGAGAGCCTCCGCACGGCTTACGAATTCCTCGATGATTTCTACGCTCCAAACCTGCCCGGCGAGTTCCGCGAGGATTGCGGTTTGATAGCCCAGGCCAGTGCCGATCTCGAGGACCGCCTCGTGCGGTTGGGGAGCGAGGAGATCGGTCATGAGAGCGACGATGAATGGCTGCGAGACGGTTTTATCGAAGCCGATCGGCAGCGGCATGTCCTGGTAGGCATAAGGTGCAACCGAGGCTGGCACGAAGCGATGCCGCGGCACTCGCCGCATCGCCGCCATCACCCGCTCATCGAGCGCTGCCTTGCCGAGTTCTTCGCTTGCAAGGTCGGTATGGATTGCAATCATCTCGACCATGTGCCTGCGTATGACCGCAAGGTGCTCTTCGTTCATTGGCTTCATGACGGTGGGGCCTTCCTCAACCAGCTTGCTGCCGGTGAGCATTATATCCTGTTCGTCACGGTAGCGCCCGCCATCGTTTCCATTACGGGTGCCCACGGCAAGCGTGGGTGACCGTCTTGGCAGGCTATCGCCGGCGGCGACCCTGGAGATTCTGGGCGCTATATCGCATAGCGGCGTGTCCCACATACGGCTATCTCGCGCATCAGCTTCGCCAGCACCGGCCGGGAGGGCGAGGCGCCGGAGCCGTGCTCCTGGTGGGCGAGGCGGCAGCCAGCCGCCTTGACCTCGTCGGGCGTCGGTCGCCCGATCCTCCGTCGAGACGCGGGGATCGCCAATGGGCGGCCGATCGAGAGAACTGGACGTTGTGCGTGCATTTGGCCGGTTTCGGGGGCGACATTGTCGATCTGAGGACGGCGCAAGGCCAGGCCGACGCCCAGTTCGAAGATATGGCTTGTGCCTGGATGGATTTTCTCGCCGATGGCAAACGGCCGCCGTCATGGAGCATCCACGACCGCTTGGTTGCTGAAGGCAAGTTCGGCATTCTCGTGCCCAGCTTCGCCCCAGGTGCCGGCACATCCGATCAGAACCTCGTGCCATGGAGCTGGGGCGAGGGGCTCCCGCACCAGGTCAAGGTGATCGATCCGGAAGGCCGGCTGCCTCGGAACCAATTGTCTGGAGCTAACGCCGCAAGGGTCGGATCGAATTGCGACTCAGGCGATTATCCGCGCCGCCCGCGAGCGTGCGTTCCGCGTCATTGTAATAGTTTGAGGCCTGCTGCGCGGAGCGATGCTGCGACTGCTGCATGGCTTCGGGCAGCGGAATACCGCGGCGTGCGATTTCGGTGAGATAGCCGGAGCGCAAGCTGTGGCGGAGAAGGCTTCCGGATCGAGCGCCCGGCCTCGGCGGTGCGCCGCTTCAGGATCAGATTGACGGCCTGCGGCGTCAGGACGCGCGCTTCGAGATTGCCCCAGTGGTCGATGCCGCCAAACACGACGCGGTCGCTGATCCTGGCGCGTTCCAGCCAGCACAGGCCGGCCGACGAGCAGCACGAAAGCGTCGCTGTCGGCTTGCGTCGTCTCTGTGCGGCCGAGCCGTATCGACAGGCACGGCAATTTATCGCCGCCGGGAGCGTTGGGATCGGCCGGAACCGGGTCTTCGTCGACCAGCTGTTCGACGCGAAGAGCAGAAATTTCGCTGCGACGCCGGCCGCTGCAGGCGAAGGCCGTGATGAGAATCGCGCGATCCCCGACGTCGACGAGACGGTCACCGGCGCATGTTTCAAGAGGGCGGCCAGAATATCGGCGGTCACAGCGTTCCTGCTCTTGCGGCCGCGGACGGGCCTGGCGCGCACCGCCAGTTTGATCGCGCTCTGCAGGCCCCGGGGCTGCAAAATTTCCGCGCAAACCGCGCCATTGAATCACGTCGAACAGCTCGACAGCCGCCAGCGCACGGTGCACGGCGCATACGGACGGCTTTTACCCGCAACCGTCCCTCCGCCTTCGGCGCGGCCATGACCGCAACGGCACACTCTGATCAGACGGTTGCCGGAAGGCGCGGCTGGGGAGGTCAGCGACTACCTCGTTGTGCCCCCAGAATTGCCATGATCTCCTGTCCCGCCATCAGAAGCTGATGCCTACGATCTTTACGCCGATACGATCGGCGAGTTCGAGCAATTCGGAATAGACGTCAGAATTCCCGGTCAAATCGAGCGACACGCCGGACTGCACCAACGTCCTTGCCGGAATTCGATCGCCAAACAGCATCACGGCGAGAGCCCGGTCGTCCTGCCGAGAAATCCAGCAAAGTCCCTGGATATCTGGGCATTGTACGTGAATGGCTTCAGCCCAGGGGCGTGTTGCTGGGTAGCGGTCCTTCTCGGTGTCGATGATCTGGCTGCGCTTGATGCCGAGTTTCCTCAGCGCTGTGACGCTCAGATCAGCCAAGACCAATTCGCCCTGCGGCGCCACCTGCGAATAGACTTGATCCGCCAGTTTCACCTTGTCGTAGGTCTTCAGGCCCGGCGCGAATGGCACATCGTGGAAGACGGTTTCCATCGCCGCGCAGTCAAAGGTCGTGCCGCCGTACAGAGTTGGGATATTGGCCCCAGTTGCATTCTTGATCGGGCTGAAACGGGCATTGCCTTTCAGGCCTGGATTGAACTCGACGCCGGCATAGAGATTCAAATGGATACGATGGATAACTTGGTCCGCCGGCCATATCGTTCGGGTGATGATATCCTGCAAATCGTGCGATGGAACGGGAACTGGAATCCCAGGTCCCCGTCCAATCTTTGATTTAGCCATGGAGTGCGCCTACCAACTCATCCTCGGCGGCTGCAAGAACGCGCTCGGGTTGCGCAGGGAGCACATCTTGCGGACGCTTGCCCCCAAGGAAGCTATTGACCGATGCAAACCAATAGGCGAGCCCCCAGTCGTCCTTTTTCTCGTGTAAGACGCTCAGAACCTTAGCGAGCGTTTTGATAGGCCGATATCCAGCGGCGGAATCCAGAGCATACCCAGGGAAATAGTCTACGCCCCGATGCCGAACTGCAAAGATCTGGCCTTCTTTCTTCCACTTGTTTGGCTGCGCACTCAGGTTGCTTGTGCTGAACCCAGCCATTTTGGCGATTTGGGGAGCGGTCAGCCAATCGCCGCTCTCCAGCACTGCCTTTCTCGCCTCGGCCGTCATCCGCGCCTCGACAAGCATGTACTGCGGGGGCGGCACCTGAGGGACCAGGGCCTCGATTATTAAGTTAATGGCTTCACGTTGACGACTCATCAGGATGGTACGGACCAGAGGCGCGATGCTGACGACCGTGTCCGCAAGGGCGCGAACTGCGGGTTCACTCCCATGCTCGAACGTTAGCGCTATGACTTGCTCCGCAGTCAGCCGATCAAGTTGGTCACCAACCTCCTTCGGAGTTCCGGTGAGCGCGCCAAATCCCGATAGCTCAAAGGTGTCATTGGTATGTGCCATAATATTCCACTCCGCTGGGTTGGTGAGGATGATTACATATATAGCACGATAACCGATCTCATCAAGTGCTATTGCTGCGATGCTCTCGGACGCCTGGGAAGACATCAGTCCACTCCAGCATCAACCCTGGCTCGGCACCCTTCTAGTCGCTCGCATGCTGCGGCAGCGCCGCAAGACCGCGGCCCCACCTGCTGGCGCTCAACAGCGGCCTGCACGTTATCGGCCGTGAGCGCCGGCGTCACCGTGACCGGACCACACGCCTGCTGGCATTTGTCGACGCCTTTACTGAAGCCACCGCGCTCGGCCTAAAGGAACATGACCGGCCGGCGTTGGCGCGGGAACAGATGCTGCGCCGCACCAGGAGCCGGCGCGGCAACTCGAAGCTGCCTCCGCATAATCCATTCCAGCAAATCCGCATCGAGCGTTGCGTGCCTCCCGCCGTGCAGGTACCTCGATACTGTCGCCTTACGCTTGAGCTGCTCAGACATCGCCGGCGTCAAATTCACGCCGCCTGATCGGCCGCGTCACCCAATTCCGACCATAGCTCCTCGCGAGCCGGCCTCAAGCACAAGAGCCGCTCCGACACGCCTGTCGCCCGAATTGAGAAACTGACCCCCTGACGAGATGAAGAACTGACCCCCTCGGTTATGAGAGGAGGCATGAGGGGGTGGACGAAGCCCATCCTCACAATGTTCGCCTACCGGGACAAACGTGACGCAACGGAACGGATGGTTCACCGGTAGAGTCTTGGGGAGGTTTGCGAAAGGAGACCAGCATATGACCTGCGAACGAGATGTCGGCACGTTCGAAGAGCCCGTGACCGTTTTGCTGTCCTCGGGCAAAGTCAGTGTTTCGAGCACCCGCGAAGCCGCCGAAATGCTGCTTTACCGCTGGCCCATTGGAGAAACCGCGCGCCGCATCCAGGCTCGTATGGCATGCATGAAGGTTCTCGGCGGCGGCAGCGCACCGGATGTAGCGCGCGTGGTATTTCTCAGCGCCGCCAAGGAAGCGAAAATCCTGAACGCCTGACATCGTCAATGCGTGCCCCACCACTGTCCATCATGCATCACTCTTGCAGCAAACATCCTGCGTCGATCATGCGGAGACGCCGAATGCTTGCGCGAGAAGGCTGGAGCCGCGGATCTGCACTCTACGTGGACGTATCACAGCTCCGGGCAAAGCGGCCTATGGATCAAAAGTTACGTGGAAACCTGCCCCACCAAACTTTGTCTGGCAAACGCATGTCGGCCCTCCCGATTTCGTTGCGGGGGGCGAAGCTGGATCGCGCGCAC
>NZ_JAMYLZ010000072.1:0-10166 GCF_040318315.1 Mesorhizobium sp. M1227 | reverse complement strand
TAGTTGAAAATAACCAGCATATACTTGCTGTGAGTATAAGCGATGTCAACCCCGCGCCAGCGGCAATTTTGTCCCGGCGATGACCCTCTCGTCGAGAACGGCGTGGCGGAACCGGTAAAGCTTCGCTGGCCGGCCGCCGGTCTCCGCGGTTGCCTCTCCGGTCTCTTCGACCAGCTCCTGCTGCTCGATCAGCCGGCGAAAGTTCGGCTTACGCACGAGCCTGCCGGCAAGCGCCTCCACGGTTCGCTGCAGCTGCAAAAGCGTGAAGACCGGCGGCATCAGCTCAAAGACGACCGGCCGGTATTTGATCTTGGAGCGCAGCCGCGCAATGCCGGTCGCCGCGATGCGGCGATGATCGGCGACCATAGACTTGCTGGGCACCAGCGGAGGCAGCGTCGCGTCCCGTCCGCTTCCGGCCTCTTGGACCAGGCCTGCTTCGTAGACTAACTCATAGCGTTGAAGCGTGAGTTCCTCGTTCCAAAGGCGGTCGTCGAAGCCGAAGGCTATCGTCGCCCGCTGCCAGCGTTCACGTCGCGTGGCCGCGTCGCTGACGCCGTCTGCCCATTCAATCAGGCGCGGTCGCAGAACGTCCAGCACGACCGGAGGCGTGCCGGAGCGGTGGTCCTCCCATGGAAAATATTCATACCAGCTCTGCCAGCCGCACTTGGGCGAGCCAGCTGCCTGTTCCTTGCGGGTCAATGCGAGATAGCTGATGGAGATGACGCGCTGCTGGCGCTCGGCGCCGATGCGATCCCGATCCGCGAAGGTGTAGAGTTGCTCAATATACCCCAGCGGATGGCCGGTCTGCTGCTCGACCCACCCCCTCAGACCGGATTGCAGCGATCGGTGCTCAAGCGCAAATGGTCCGGAGGGCAGGGTGTCCGCCTGGCCGATGGTGAGGACACAGGGTTCACTGTCGTTTACGGCGACGACAAAGGCGATCAGGTCCACTTTGACTTCGTCGGCCTTGACGGCGGCTCTGTCTTTCCTGGGTCCTTTTGCCTGATCGTCCATGTTCGCGAAAGTGGTTGGCCAGCTCGGGGGTGCCTGAATCGATTTAAGTGTAAGCGCGCCTGTCCGCACGTCAACACCGCACAGCTGCACGGCCATTTTTAGCTCTTCGCACTTGCACAAAAATGTGGCAAACGCGACACCCGCGGTTGGTAACGTTGGGGAAGGAGGGTCCATTGAGTGCGTTTGGTGACACCAAGGCGATCACACCGCCGGATATTCGTTCGCGCAAAGGTGGGACGCCGCTCGTCTGTCTTACCGCCTACACGACCCCAGTCGCCCGGCTTGTCGATCCCCATTGCGATGTGGTGCTGGTCGGCGACAGCGTCGGCATGGTTCTCCACGGCCTGCCCTCGACGCTCGGTGTGACGCTGGAGATGATGATCATTCACGGCCAGGCCGTGCGCCGTGGCCTCGAGCAGGCGCTGATGGTCGTCGACCTGCCGTTCGGTTCCTTCGAGGAAAGCCCCGAGCAGGCTTTCCGCAATGCCGCGCGCGTCATGGCCGAGACCGGCTGCGCGGCCGTCAAGCTCGAAGGCGGCGAAACGATGGCAGAGACGATCGGCTTCCTCGCCGCGCGCGGCGTGCCGGTCATGGCCCATGTCGGCTTGACGCCGCAGGCGATCAACACCATCGGTGGCTACCGCGTGCAGGGCAGAGGCGGGGATGCCGAGCGCATCAGGCGCGACGCGCTTGCGGTGAGCGAAGCGGGCGCCTTTGCGGTCGTGCTGGAGAAGGTTCCCGAGGCGCTCGCCCGCCGGATCACCGGGGAGGTGGCGACCCCGACCATTGGCATCGGTGCCTCGGCAGCCTGTGACGGCCAGATTCTTGTCGTCGACGACATGCTGGGCCTCTTCGGCGACTTCCGGCCCAAATTCGTCAAGCGCTATGCTGAACTGGGGGAGGCCGCTGCGGCTGCGATCGCGGCCTATGCGCGGGAAGTGAAGGAGCGCCAGTTTCCGGCCGCCGAGCACGTGTTTGCCGATGCGCCCAAGCCCGCCGACGCGGACGCGGCCAAGAGCGGAGAAGCAGCGTGAGCGTGCGGATTGTCAGGAGCGTTGCCCAGCTTCGCCAAATCGTTGCCGCATGGCGCCGCGAGGGCGTGAGGATTGCCGTGGTGCCAACGATGGGCGTCCTGCATGAGGGTCATCTCAGCCTGGTGCGCGCGGCACTCGAGAAGGCCGACCGGGTGATCGTGACGCTCTTCGTCAACCCGAAGCAATTCAACAGCCAGGCCGATCTCGCCGCGTATCCGAGCACCGAGGACGAGGATGCCGCCAAGCTGGCACCGCTTGGCGCGCACCTGCTTTATGCGCCGGATGCAGAGGAAATGTATCCGGCGGCCTTCGCCACGACCGTTTCGGTGTCCGGTGTCAGCGAGGGCCTGTGCGGTGCCTTCCGGCCGGGACATTTCGATGGCGTGGCGACCGTCGTCGCCAAGCTCTTCCTGCAGACCAGCGCTGACTTCGGCTTCTTTGGCGAAAAGGATTTTCAGCAGCTTCAGCTAGTCAGGCGTATGGCCCGGGACCTGGATATTCCAATCACCATTGTTCCTTGTCCGACAGTCCGCGAAGTCGACGGTCTTGCACTATCATCGCGCAATGTCCGGCTCTCGCCAGCAGAGCGTGCTGTTGCCCCCGAGCTACCATCGGTCTTGCTCGAGACGGCTGAGCGGCTTGCCCGCGGCTCGCCCGTCCTGCCAACGCTTGCCGAAGCGCGCGCAGCAATTCTGGCTGCGGGCTATCGCGAGGTCGAATACCTGGAACTTCGCGACGAGGCAGATCTGCGACCCATGACAAGCCTTGACCGACCTGCACGCTTGCTTGTCGCGGCCTGGCTCGGCGGCACACGGCTCATAGACAACGTCAGAATATCACGGGTTTCAACAGATTAACGGGGTTCTCGGCACGCGCTGTATCCGTCCGGGATCGTTTAAAACAAGGTCTCTGCCCGGCATCGAGCGATCACGGAGGTTACGCAAAGCGCAAATGCATCGCGTGTTTGAGAACTTCGTCGAGCAACTGTCTGCAAGTGTTGATGCTGCCGATCTCCGTGAGGCAATGGCATCCGCTGCAGCCGGCTTCGATTTTCCGCTATTCGCCTATTTCACTTACCCGTCGGCCCCCGGCGACGCCCCGCAATTGATCTCAAACTATCCTTCATCCTGGACATCACGTTATCTGCAACAGCGGTACCACAGTCTTGATCCGGTCATCCTGCGCGGGCTGCAAGGCTGGGATACCTTTGATTGGGGTGTGGATCGCGCTCGGCACTGTCTGCCGAATTCGCAGCAACAAATTCTGGAGAGTGCGGCTGAGTTTGGCATCCGCGGCGGCCTGACGATGTCCATGCATGATCATCGCGGCCGGTTTGCTGCCCTGACCTTTGCTTCCGACGAGTCCCGTCCGCCTCTGTTGCGGTCACTGACACGTTACGAAAAAGCATTGCAGCTGGTGGCCATCAACTTTCATATCCATGTCCGGCGCAGGCTCGCCGACGATCGCGTGGTGGATGGTGTAACGCTCACCCCGCGGGAGTTCGAGTGCCTGAAATGGGCGGCGCGCGGCAAGTCGGCTTGGGTTATCAGCCAGCTTCTCGGCGTCTCAAAGCGCACCGTGACCTTTCATCTGGAAAACGCCAAGGCAAAGCTTGGCGTTCGAACGATCAACCAGGCCGTTGCACGACTGGCTGCCTCCGGCCAGGCGAGATCCTGATTCGTCGGCCACGATAGCTGTAAACCTCTACAGGCTGCATCGCTGCCGGCTTTGCCCTTCGATGGCGGGAACACATCCCGCACGGAGGCGACCATGATGCAGCTGATAACACCAGACCTTTACGACGAGTTCGCAAGCGAGCTCAAAGAGATGCACGGGCTCAGGTTTCGGGTGTTCAAGGAAAGGCTCGATTGGGAAGTTGATACCGAAGACCAGATGGAAACAGACCCGTTTGATGGTCTGAAGCCTGTCTATCTGCTCCTCAAGGGATCCGACTGGCGAATTCGCGGTTGCGTGCGTCTTTTGCCCAGCACCGGACCCACAATGTTGCGCGACACGTTCCCGGTGCTGCTGGGTGCTGACGTCGTGCCCTCGACCTCCGACATATGGGAGAGCAGTCGTTTCGCGCTCGATCTCCCTCCGTCGGCGCCCAAGGCAGCGGGCGGACTGGCCCAGGCAACCTACGAGCTCTTCGCGGGCATGATCGAGTTCGGCTTGGCCAAGGATCTGACCCGGATAGTAACGGTGACGGACACGCGCATGGAACGGATCCTTCGCCTCGCGACGTGGCCATTGTCGCGCATCGGACAACCCAAGTCCGTCGGCAAAACGGAGGCGGTGGCCGGGTTTCTCGAGATTTCCCGCGCGAGCCTTTTGCGCATCCGCAGCAGGGGACGTCTGAGCGGACCGGTACTGTGGCAACCGGTTCTAGGCCGTCGGCATAGCGCCATTGTGGACACCTGAGCCGTGAAGGATGCTGGTCTGCCCAAGGAAGCGACGGTCGGTCTTGTATGCTGGCCGGACTGGCGTCGTCACGAAGCTTACCACTACGCCAGACGATTGCCACGCACTGCCTGGGCCTGGGAGTTTCTTCGGCGCAATCCACAATTTCAGCGCGACCACGCCAAAATGGCACCGTCCGCCTACATTGTCGGAGCCCAGGCCGACATGAAGATAATCGAGTTGACGACAGGATCATCTTTCCTAAGACAATGGAGCCTCCTTTTTCGCGGACGCGCCACAGTCGGACGCTACGTCGGCAAGGGTCTTTTGGGATCCGCGCGACTGCGCCCGTATTCTACGAGCGGCCGCGGAGCCGGTTGGGCTCGACCACGATTTTGAACCGCTTGATCTCCCTTCGCTCTCATGCTGCAAGGACATCCTGCTGACACCTGCCGGCGTGCAGCACGTGCTGCTGAGGGAGGACTGCCGGAGTCTGCAGATCGCCCTTTCCGGTGCATCCGTTCTCCGCCCGTTGCGGCTATATGTCGACGCGATCGTGCAGCCGCAGCACCTGAAGTTCCATGTCGCTGCCCTTCAGTTCCTGAACGACATCAATGGTTGCGGCCGCCTGGCAGCTGCTTGCTTTCCGCCGGAACCCCGCGGAGCGCGTCTGCGTATCGTGCTCCAGGCTTTGGATGGCTCGCTTGCGGGAGCATCTCATCAGGAGATCGCCATTGCCCTGTTCGGGAGACGCCGTGTCGAAGAAGATTGGTCTCATCCAGGTAGCCATCTTCGCGATCAGGTGCGTCGCGCCATCCAACGTGGCCGCTACCTGATGGGCGGCGGCTATAGACAGTTCCTGAGGTAATTGGGGTGACAGCTTGGTGATTGTCTTATTCGAAAACGCGCAGGCATCAATCTCCATTTCTCACTGCTATTGTGCCTTGTACAAGACGTGACACGCGCCTAGTTCTTCCGCTGCGGGAATCGGGTTTGAGTAATACGGACGAAGCACTGAGAACCAACGTTTTCGTGATAGTGCATTCATGCCCGGAGAATCCTGATGACCGTTACGAACCCCGACAAAGCCGGCGCTGACTGAAACGGTCGCTGAACGTGCTCTGTGGCCTGCGCCGCCAGACTCTCGGTTTCGGCTATGCCGACTAACAGCGTATTGATAGGCCATCGCGGGCTAAGCTCTACCGGCGAAAGCCGCGTCAAAGCGGCAGGCAATCAGAAACTAGATCGGCGGCGACGATGATTATGATCAACGTGACGAACGTGAATCATGCCGACGGCGCCGACGTTGCCGATGATGATGATGCCGACCATGCGTCGCTGATGCTGCCTAACTACAGTGCTGTGTGATCATGCCGATCACCGCGTGACCACGAGCGGCGGCGGTTCGTGGTCAGGTGCGTGGCCGGGATGATCGCGCATGGCCGATTGTTCCTTCGTGCCGCGGGGTGTGGGCTTGCGTTCGGTCATGAGGACGTCAGGCGCAACGAGGAAGTTAGATCAGGGCCCCAAACGCGTCTTATCCATGGGGTGGATGATAGCTATCCCTACAATCAATTATACCAATATTACCCAATACTACTAGAAGATCTCCCAATGAAAGCGGCCGGATGGGTATCCGTCTCGCGTGGGCTGAAGCTGCCGGCAAGAATGGAAGACGAACATGTGCGGGATTGTTGGCATCGTTGGGCAACAGCCGGTGTCGGATCGGTTGGTCGACGCGTTGAAGCGTTTGGAATATCGCGGCTATGATTCCGCCGGCGTTGCGACGATCACCGAAGGTGCCTTGCACCGCCGGCGCGCCGAGGGCAAGCTCGTCAATCTCGAGAGGAGACTGAAGGAAGAGCCGCTGAGCGGCAACATCGGCATCGGCCACACGCGTTGGGCAACCCATGGGGCCTCGACGGAACGCAATGCGCACCCGCACTTTACCGACGGTGTCGCCGTCGTCCATAACGGGATCATCGAGAATTTCACCGAGCTGAAGGACGAATTGGCGGCGGCTGGCGCCGAGTTCCAGACCGATACCGACACCGAGGTCGTCGCGCATCTCTTGGCAAGACACCGCCGGGAGGGCATGAGGCGGCAAGAGGCGATGCGTGCCATGCTGAAACGCGTCAGGGGCGCCTATGCGCTTGCCGTCCTCTTCGAAGATGATCCGTCGACCATCATGGCGGCGCGCAACGGACCACCGCTGGCGATCGGTCACGGCGACGGCGAGATGTTCCTGGGCTCCGACGCGATCGCGCTCGCTCCCTTCACCAATGAAATTACCTATCTCATCGAGGGCGACTGGGCCGTTGTCGGCAATTCGGGCGCCCATATCTTCGATTTCGACGGCCATCCCGTCGAGCGTCCGCGCCATACCTCCACGGCCGCGGCCGATCTGGCCAACAAGGGCACTCATCGCCACTTCATGGAGAAGGAAATCTACGAGCAGCCCGAAGTCATCGCCCATGCTCTCCGTCACTATAGCAACATCATAGAGAATCGCGCCGACACGGTTTCTGGCATCGATTTCGCCAGGATCCCGAGCTTGGCGATCTCGGCCTGCGGGACCGCCTATCTCGCCGGACTGATCGGAAAATACTGGTTCGAGCGCTATGCGCGCCTGACAGTTGAAATCGACGTTGCGTCCGAATTCCGTTACCGCGAGATCCCGTTGTCGCCGCAGTCGGCGGCTCTTTTCATTTCGCAGTCCGGCGAAACCGCTGATACGCTCGCATCGTTGAGGTACTGCAAGGAGCGTGGGCTGAAAATTGGCGCTATCGTCAATGCCTGCGAATCGACCATCGCTCGGGAGGCCGATGCGGTCTTCCCGATCCTTGCCGGACCGGAGATCGGCGTCGCCTCCACCAAGGCGTTTACCTGCCAGCTTGCCGTTCTAGCCGCACTCGCCATCGGCGCCGCCAGAGCCCGCGGGACCGTAACCGAAGACGAGCTGCAGGCGCTCGTCAGGAGCCTCGCCGAAGTGCCGCGCGTCATGGGCCAGGTACTCAACAGCATCCAGCCGGAGATCGAGTTCCTGTCGCGCGAACTGTCAAAGTGTCGTGACGTCCTGTATCTCGGCCGTGGCACCAGTTTCCCGCTAGCGATGGAAGGTGCGCTGAAGCTCAAGGAGATTTCCTACATCCATGCCGAGGGCTATGCGGCGGGTGAATTGAAGCACGGTCCGATCGCATTGATAGACGACAACATGCCAGTGATCGTCATCGCGCCCCATGATCGCTTTTTCGACAAGACCGTCTCCAACATGCAGGAAGTGGCTGCCCGTGGAGGGCGGATTATCCTCATCACCGATGAAAAAGGGGCAGCCGCATCGAAACTCAACACCATGCACACGCTCGTGTTGCCGGCTGTCGACGAGATTATCGCGCCGATGATCTTCTCGCTGCCGATACAGCTTCTTGCCTACCACACGGCGCTCTTCATGGGCACAGACGTAGACCAGCCGCGCAATCTCGCAAAATCGGTCACGGTCGAGTGATTGTGAACCTTTATAGGTGGCGATGCTTGTCCATCTTCGCTGCATCGGCGGTGGAAATTGGTCGAAGGTATCAGCGTCCGCGAGGCTGGGTGGACGGCGCCGCGAATAGCCACTGGAGGCGTCAGTGAGAGTTCGAGTTGCTGTTCAAGAAAGCCATCGGGGAGAATGAGTCGTGTAGGATCGCAGGTCGAATGCGCTACAGCCGATCAGGCCATCTCATGGCGGGCAGGTTCTTAGAACTTGATCAGAAGCAGGTGAGCCGCCATATTCCGACCCGGCTGCCAATTTCAAGTGGCCCATTCCATGGATGAGGCCGGTCCGGCCGAATGGACGTCCATTTTTTTGATTTGCTGGGTGTGCGCCAGGGTCGGGGAGGAAATCTCCCGATTTGTCAGGCGCTCCCATCTTCTTGGAGATGTTTATGAAGGATTCGCGCATTCCCGAGCCAGTCTTGACGGCTATGTCGCAGGGGACCCACATCATCCGCGCTTATCGTGAGCACCTTGGGTATTCAATCGAGGACCTCGCGGTCGCGTGCGGGCTTGCCGCTCAGGAAATCCAAAACATCGAGCGGGGTCTAAAGTACAATAAGGGCTATCGGAATCGGATAGCGAGATCGCTGTCCATACCTGTGGGAATTCTTGAGGCAGAGTCGGACATATCGGACGCCGCCTGATCAGTCGGATAATCTGCAATGGGTGGAAGACCGCTCTTGTGATGTGACGTTTGCGGCTGATAGTCGTCGCTTGATTCCGTTGGACGCGAATGCCTTCTGGCGCAGTACCGCCAAGAGAATTCTCGTCCACTGTCCGAGTCAGGAACTGCACACGGGCTCGCCGAACAGGAAGTTGGAACGCTTCGTCATGCTGTCTTAGGCGATATAGCCGCCCGGAGTGCTGCGACACGTGCACGATAGCATTGGCTCGCGAGGATGGATTGCTAACGGCGAACCCATGCTGGTCGGCAAGGCGATATTGGCTGGAGCATCAACTCGGCCGACGAGAGTGGCCCCCCATCCTAGGCAGGATCGGCCGACATGGCCGGCATCGCGAGCCGCTCTGAAAAGAGCACAGCGGGCATCCAGACGCTGCCGGGTTGACTATTGGTGTCGGAACCGCAAAAAGGGGCCGCTCTTCATGAGTGGCGTGCGCCGGCAGTCTAACCCCAAGCCCCCCGCCAGGCTGCCGGCGCGCTTCTAGCCGCCTTGATGCACGGCGATAAGCTTTTGACGGCCTGAAGCGACGTTGTGGTCGCCGTTGCGGTGCTTTTCCACGCGCCTCGTCAGGCGCCGGGATTGCTCCGTCGTGATGGCAGGCGGGGGTTTGCAGGTTGCGGTCGACGGGTTCGTTTCGGGGCGTCTGCCCCCATCGTTATGTCGCGAGTTGGGGGATGCGATCGAGGACGATGCGCAGGATGCGCTGGTCGGGGCACGATGTCGGCAGGTGCAGGCGGATTTGCGATTTCATCTCGACCACCCGCGCAGCGATTTTGATGAGGCGCAATCGCAGCGTGTCGAATTGGGCGACGGCAAAGCTCGAGCGCCTCGGCATCGCGGCCCGCAAGCCCCACATCAACCAGTAAGCACCGGCATGCAGGAATAGCCGGAACTGGTTGGCCGTCGCTCTTGTGCAGGACGTTCGGTCGGCGGCGAGATGCGTCTTCCACGACTTGATGTGGTTCTCGGCCGCGCCGCGCCGGCAGTAGACATCCTCGTAGAGCGCCTTGGCCTTCCCACCGGCAAGGTTGGTGACGACGAAGCGGATATCGCCACCTTGGGCGCCGACCTCGACCCGCGCGATGATGCGCTCGACGCGGCTCCAACTAGCGGCGCCGTCAACGAACTCCTTGAACCTGCGGACCTTGCCTGTCTTGGCCGACGCTTCGAAGCGCGCCGTCGTCCTGGCCTCCAGATCCGCGACATGCTTGCGCAGGGGCGTGGTGGGCGCGAGGCCAAAGATGAAGTCGACGTCGTTGGCGCGGCACCGGTCGATGACCTGCGGGTTGCAATAATGGCTATCGCCGCGGAGCAGGATTCGAATGTTCGGCCAGTTGATCCGGATCGCCCGCACCAGACGGCGCAGGTGGGGGCGGATCTCAGCCCCACTCGGCCGCTTGGCCGGTCGCAGGATCGCGCTGACGAACCGTCCCGCACCATCGAACACGACGATCGGCTGGAAGCCGTACTCGTCATGGTGGGCATTGAACAGGCGAAG
>NZ_JAMYLZ010000071.1:0-10595 GCF_040318315.1 Mesorhizobium sp. M1227 | reverse complement strand
TTTCGTTGACATTCATCGGCCCCTTCTCATGCAGCAGTTTCAGCATCGAGATCCGCGCCGAGGAGGCAAGCCCCTTGAGCACGGCAATGCCTTCCTCAGGTTCGATCACCAGAAAATTGCGATTCATGAAATCGCCAGTCTATGCTCGTGACAGAGGTTATGGCTTCGCTCATTGCAACGGCGCTGACCGAAACGCCGAGCCGTTGATTTGGTTACATTAAGCCCTTGACCGTCAGTATGCATCGCAAGCCGTACCCGCAAGGATGGTGCGACATGTCTACATTTGTTCTCCGACCGCCAGCTCCTTGTAGTGCGGGGGTGCTTGTCAGTCCGTGGCCTCGATTTGCAGACGACCAGATGCTGGCAGCCACAAAGAGAGGCAGAAGCCGAACACGGAATTGGGGCCGTTCCCCTGGCCAGACCCCCAAGATACGGGACCTCGACGTCGATGTTAGCCGAACCGGCGCGGATGGATGCACAGGATGCGGTTCGCTGAAGTGCGTGCCGCCGTGAAGTACATCATCGGATTCGCCACCCGATAGAGTCGGGACGGGGTTCTACCTATTGCTTTTGAGCATGATCTTTTCCGAAAATCGCGATTCCACTTCTTCGGGATCGCGCCGGCGGCAAGAACGGACCGATGAAGACTCCCGATCGAATCGTCGTCCGATCGAGCTCATCGACTCGCCCGCCTGCCATCGAACCCAAATCTCAGGCGCTGAGCGGCCGAGTAGTAGATGCGACTTCGCTGCTTCATGGCTCACACTCCATCTTTCAGAAAAGAGCGTGTGTTGCTGCGATCAGTTGAATCCGCCACCCAAACCGAACGCGGCTGCTAGGCAGGCCGAAGCTTGTGCAAGTACAGCTGTGCGTCACAAGTCAAGTGAACTAAGAAGCTGCACGAACCGCGGGTGATCGCGAATGGCGTCGAAATGACTTCGTGACGGATTCGTTCCAATACTTCTGACTCACGCTTCCTCCGACGGCTCTTTCCAGGTACCGCACCGCTTCCTCCACTTCCCCGAGCACGGAATACATGCAAGCGGCGTTGTACTGCGTCACGAAGTCGTCCGGATCGATCGCCAGCGCTCTGGCCAGCCAGGAACGCGCCTTCTTCCGCTCACCGATATACGCGAGCGAGGGCGCCGCGATGCAGCGGTGCCGCATTTTCAGGATGGCGGCCAGTTGAGCGTTCGGCGCGCTCGAAACAGACCCTTGGTTCGCGAGCGGATGAAGGCGATCGCGCAGGAGCGTCCCCCCGTGTAGAGTTGCCACCCTGGATCTCGCCTTGGCCGGCTGCATTCCTGGCTGTGTCCCCTAGGATACATTGTCGAGCAGGGTCGACTTATCCAAACCATGTGTCGGCTCGGGCGGCCATTCACCATTCGGCGTCATCTCGTTGACTGTCTCGGGTAGATCCCGCGCAATCCTTCTGATTAGCTCCTCGCGCGAAAGACCCGTCTGCATCGAAATGGACGTGAGTGTACCTTCGTCCATTGCCGCTTGGACGTCCCTTGGCTCAATCGGTTGGTTTGGCCCGCTGCCAACCCACGAGTCGACCTTCGATCCTGCCCCCACCTCCCTGAACCGGTCGAGGATCTCACCAAGGTCAGCCCTCGACACGCCATTCGTTATCTGAGCCAGAATTCTGCGTTGCGGGTCGTTTGGGTTAAGATACCCCGCTCCCGGAATCAATTCACAGAGCTTGTCGCGATTTTGGTATGCCAGAACGCCAAGCATCGCGATCGCCAATCTTCCCAGATTTGCCATTTGGTCTCCTCCACGGTTTGGCCGATGAGCGAAACGAAGCCAAGTCTTGGCGGATGCCGACGCGTGTGTGCTCGAACAACTTCTTGCCGGTCGGCTCACCGGCGGAGAGGACGCGTCCTTCGGGGTACTCGTTTTCCATCTGACGTCTTCTCCTGACGCAGACCTTCGGGGCGCTTTGCCGCAGTCGCCCTGCACCGATCGAGCGACCCTAACCCGGCGCCTCCCGGGTTTGTTCCGCTTGTCAGAGTTTGTCGGCGACGATGGAGAGCGCGACCCGACGGGTAACTCTACCGGCTCGAGAGATAGAGTCTGCCCAACTTGATCATACTTCAGAACGACGGCGGCTCAGTTAGCCTCAGCTACCTAGGACTGCCGCCGGCTCGCGCACGAATTTCAATTTCGGCGGGACGGCGAACACCGTGAACCGCTCAGCCAGGCTATCAAGAGCTTGACGCATGCCCACTCCCGCAGCAGCCGC
This sequence comes from Mesorhizobium sp. M1227, assembly GCF_040318315.1. Classification (NCBI taxonomy): domain Bacteria; kingdom Pseudomonadati; phylum Pseudomonadota; class Alphaproteobacteria; order Hyphomicrobiales; family Phyllobacteriaceae; genus Mesorhizobium; species Mesorhizobium sp. M1227. The sequence continues at coordinate 8,347 of NZ_JAMYLZ010000071.1, read as the reverse complement.
ACCGTGTCCACTGATGACCATCTGCGGGTTCAGGGCTGCCAGGTGCTTCACGGATCTTTCCGCCGCATCCCAGTCCGGCGTGAAGTAGCGCGGCGGACCGTGCATCTCAAGATCCTGAACGGCGACTCGTAGACTGACTCCTGACCGGTGGTGATGAAAGCGTCCCCTACGATCAGCGAGCGGTCCTCCTCGCGCCAGAGCGAGATATGCCCGGGAGCGTGCCCGGGTGTGTGTACCCATCGCCATCCGGGCATTCCGGGGATCGATCCGTCGGCAGGTAAGAGTTCCAAACGGTTGCCAAGATCAATTGGCCCCCGTGGAAAAAGCGGCGAAAGCAGCGCCATCAGTCCACCCCCGACCCAGGGATCCGGTGGCGGATAGGACGCGGTTCCGTCCAGATAGGGGCGCTCGAGTGCATGCGCGAAGACAGGCACGTCCCACCTATTCGCGAGGTCTAAAACCGTTCCCACATGGTCGAAATGGCCGTGGGTCAGGATGATCGCGGCCGGCCGTGCGTTCGTGCCAAACCGCTTTTCCGCGACCGCAAGAATGCTGCCGCGGGACGTCGGCAACCCGGTATCGATCAGCATCCAGTTCCGATCTCCGCTGCCCGGTGCGCCGAAGAACACGACATTGACGATTGCTAGGCGCAAATAGCCCAAGTCCGGTGCGATGCTCCAAGCGCCGTCGCCACGATCCTCGCGCCTGGCGTGGTCGATCTCGGAAAGTCGAATCTGAACGGTCATGTGATCCCGTGCCTCTCTTGTTGCTGAGCAGCCGCTCGAGTCGATCGGCGGCGGTGGTATATCGCCCCGAACTTGGCACGGCCCTCCTTGTTCCTCCTTCGCCACCCAGCTCCGGACAGTCCACCACAGGAACAAAGGCTCGACCAAATCGGTTCGGCATTACCCGGTCGCGCCAGGACGAGCTGGACTGAGCAACGAAGATGGCGCGCGCCCCATTGGATGCGGTATTTCGCCAACGCGGTTCCCGGTCCTAACAAGGCGGCCGAGTTCGAAGCCGACTGCTGAAAGAAGACTTCGAATGAGCGAAGTGGGGCGTATGGACGAGCACCAGGTGGAGGCTCCGGTTCCGCAAGCTTCGCCTATGACTGGTCAAGTTGGGCGCCAATGGTCGAGGCGGCCCGATCGGCAGGTGTCCAGGTTATCTGGGACATCTTCCATTGCGGATCTCCAGACCATGTCGATCAGCGATCGCTGCATTTCATCGATGCCTATGCCTCGTTCGCGGCAGAAGCCGTGAGCGTACAGCGTTCGATCGCCGGAACACCGCCTCTGTTGTGTCCCATCGACTAGATCTCCTTTTTCGCATGGGCTGTTGAGATCGGCTATTTCCCGCGTGGGGCCGAACAAACGTGGATGGTTCAAGCGGCATCTCGTGAAGGCTGCCATCGCGGGTGTTCGTGCAATGCGGGAGATCGACCCCGCCTGCAGATTTGTCTGGGCCGAGCCCCTTATCCAAATCGCTCCTCGTGACCGGACCCGCAGCGAACGGGGTCGGGCCGAAAACGCCCGTCAGGGGCAGTTCGAAGCTTACGACATGTTGCTGGGCCGCGTCGAACCTGAGTTGGGCGGGAGCGAAGATGTTGTCGATGTCGTGGGCCTGAATTTCTAGCCGCACAATCAATGGTAAATAAACGGGCCGACGATATCGATGGGACACCATGAGTACCGCGCTTTGTCGGAAATGTTGCTCGAGGTTGCTCATCGGTACGGTAAGCCGATGTTCATTGCCCAGACCGGCTCAGAGGGATCCGGCGGGCCGGCTTGGCTCCACTATGTATGCCGCGACGAGGTGCGTGCCGCTATGGGTGTCGGAGCATCGATTCGAGGGTATTTGCCTGTACCCGATAACGGCCTACCCGGGCTGGGACAATTCGCGTCATGCAGAGGTGGGGTTATTTTCGGCCATCCACCCGAATGGCACACGCCGCCTCCGTCAGCCCGTCGCGGACGAACTGGTGCATCAGCAAGATCTGTTCACGGCAAACCGGACGCGCTGATTGTGTTGCGACACACCGCAAGGGCGAGCACCGAAGACCAGGGCAAATTACGGTGTATTCCTCAGCCAAAATCGGCGCCACGCGATGCCAAGTGGCATGGGTGCGAGGATGACCGTGCAGCATCAGGAAGCGGTGGCCCCTTCCACCAACCCGCACTCTGAGCGTCGCTTCCGGAAGTTTGATCTGCTCCAGCGAGAAACCTTCAAAACATGCAACTCCCTCCATTCGCAACATTTGCCAAACGTGTAAACGGAGAGGCAGTTCAATGTCGGCTTCCGCGGGATCTGAACTTGCCTTGTATTCCGCGAAGAGGTCGTGAGCCGAACGGCGGCTTTAACTGGTCCCTCGGCAATAACCGGACGGACAGCAAACGGCCCCCAAAAAGCCGCCAGGCGGCGACGCGCCTGATATCGCACTTCGAGATCAACTCTGCCGTTTCCTGTTAGCCGAAGTTGCAAACGGCCCCGCTCACAATCGTGGTTGCGCCTTTGGGCATCGTGGTTCAGACCGCTGGCGGATTAGAACTCTGTTGGCTTTGCGATCGGCTCATCGCTGCCGACTATCGGGGACCTATATAAAGGGGCATGTCCACGCGCCGTAAAATCAATGCAACAGCGAAGCTGATTGGAGAGTGGCCTTTAACCCCGGCTGCAACGTTTGGATCGTCCGTCAGAGCGAGGGGTATTTTTCTCGAAATACGCGCCCGCCTTCCAACGGACTTCAGGAAACTGCTCCATATCGAGTCCCGCGTGCTTACCCTGCGCGTGTCTCAGGGCGCCGAGAATGATGTGCAGGTGGTATTCGGGATCGTATCCAAAGCACTGCAGAATATCGAAGACCTGCCCGTAATCCCCCGTGAAATCGAGGACATTCTGACGATCTCGACGGCCGAACGGCACCGCTGGCTGAAAGATGGTCGCTTGCAGAGCGCCGGGACGAAAACGGTGAAACTCCGCGGGCGGGCAAGGAACATCACCTTTCACGTGTTCGACCCGCAGCACGTGGAGGATGTGCTTGACCGCGACCTGGTAACGGTCTGGCGCGAACAGGACGCAGCGACAGCTGCAGAGAATAGGCGGCGAGCCGCGGGGAAGGCCGCTATGAAACGTGCTCAAAGAAGCGGTCGCGAAACTGCAGCTTCAGGTGGCTATGGCCACGATGAGAACTCGCACTCCAATTTGCGCGGCTGGGAAGATTTTGAGAAGGACGGACTCCTGCACTGATAGGCCGGGCGCACAAGCAGGTTAGGCCGTTTGGCTGCGCCGTGCGAGATGCGCAAGGAGAGCCGTCAAACGCATCGCGTTCAGGACCCGCTTCGCAGGAACACCGCCCTTGCGCGCCATCTCGACACCCCAATGCATGTGGTCGAGCTCGCGGATCGAATGAGCGTCCGGATTGATGCTGAAGATGCAGCCCTGATCGAGTGCCTTTTGATGCCAGCGCCAATCGAGGTCGAGTCGCCAAGGATGTGCGTTGATTTCGACAGCGACGCCGTGTTTCGCACACGCTTTGAGGACTTTGTCGACGTCGAGATCATAACCGGGCCGGCGCAACAGCTGGCGACCGGTCATGTGCCCGATGATTGTCGTCCGAGGATTTCCGATCGCCTCAATGATACGCTCCGTCTGTTCCTTCTTGGGCAACTTGAAGCGGCTATGCACGCTCGCGACGACGAAATCGAACGTCTCCAAGATATCATTCGGGTAATCGAGCGAGCCATCCGCCAGGATGTCCGCCTCGATGCCCTTCAGTATGCGAAATTTTCCATTGTATGCCTTGTTCAGCCGGTCAGCTTCGCGGTGCTGTTCAGCAATCTCCTGCAACGAAAGCCCGCCTGCGTAGTGAGCGGACTGCGAATGATCGGCGACACCATAGTAGTCGAAACCGCGCTTGCGCGTGGCTTCAGCCATTGCCTCAAGCGTTTCGGTGCCATCGGATGCGGTCGTGTGAGAATGCAGGATGCCATGCAGATCTTCATCCCGAATGAGGGCGGGTAGCTTCTGCTTTGCCGCTCGCTCAATCTCGTCGCTGCCTTCGCGCAATTCAGGCTCGATAAACTGCAAGTCTAGAGCTTGGTAGATTTCTTCTTCTGTCGCTGACGCGATCAGCTTTCTCCCACGATGAAGCCCGTCGGCGTTCAGAGTGAATCCCTTGTCGGCGGCGAACGTCTTCAGTTGCTCAAGGTGGTCTGCCGAACCGGTTGCTTCGAGCAGGCTCGCGCCAAAGTGCTTCCGGTCCGTGACAACAAGCCTGAGGGTCGTATCCTCAATACCAGTCGACTTTAAGCCCTGCGCTACCAGAACGAAGTCGGAAACGAGCTCGCAACCGCGCCGGAAGTCGCCTGCAATTTCGACGCGAGAAAACTCTGGATGCTGTTGCTTCACCGATATGACCGCATGTTCGAGAAGGGCGGCGGCCTTGTGCAGGTGAAGTTGCGTTTCGCCGCTTCGCACGATGGCCAGGTTCTGCAGCAGCTTTGTCTGAAGCGCGGCGCCGAGGCCTTTGACTGGGCGTATGCGGTCTTCTCTTGCTGCGGCCTCGAGCTCCGCCAGCGAGTTCACGCCGAGCGCCTGATGAAGCTTCAGTATCTTATCGGGACGAAGCCCGGGTATGGCAAACAGCTCCATCACGCCCGCTGGAACATCCTCGCGCAGCTTTTCAAGGCTCGGGTGCGTGCCGGTTTGGTAAAGCTTGGTCACGATGTCTGCGATCGCGTCACCGATCCCCGGGATCTTGGTGAGGGCGCCGGCGGCGATGATCCGATCAAGCGGCTGCGACAGCGCCGTCAGACTGTCTGCCGCGCGCAAGTAAGCCTTTACGCGATAGGGATTGTCGTCGCGCATGGACGATCGTTGCGCGTATTCCCTCAAAAGACTGGCGACGGTCCTCGGATCGATTTTTGCCATGGCTTCAGCCAAACGAGGCCGATCTCCGCAGGTTCCAATCAGGCAAGGCCATGAGCGCCGCGTTGCCCTTTGAATCCCGGCTTTACTGCCTCTTCCCGCGTCGGACGCTACAGATTGGACAAGGATTGGTCAGCGCGACCCCATCCCGCCAGAGCTTTGGAGGCTGCACGTTTCTTTAATTCAGGAGCATCGCCAACGTGGAAATGAGAGGGCGCATCTATTGTCTTCATCTCCGCCCAGGTGATCGGTGCCGCGACAGGAGCGCCCGGACGTGATCTCGCGCTGTAGGGCATGATCGCGGTCGCCCCGCGCTGATTGCGTAGATAGTCCACAAAGATGCGACCCTTGCGGCGCGCCTTTGACAAGACGGCCGTGAAATGGGCCGGATCGCTCTGGGCGACCGCCTGCGCCAGGCGAGACGCGAAGTCCTTCACCTCTGGCCACTCGGCGCCAGGGGTGAGGGGCGCGATGACGTGCACTCCTTTGCCTCCCGTCAGCATCGGGAAAGTCGTAAGTCCCAGCGATTTAAGGATTGCGCGGAACTGAAAGGCAGCGGCGCGGACGGCCTCAAAATCGAGACCTTCATCGGGGTCGAGGTCGAACACGAGGCGGTCGGCCTTTTCGACATCCTCGATCCGAGCCCCCCATCCATGCAGCTCGATCGTTCCCATCTGGACGCAAGTCATCAGTCCGTCGGCATCGTCGACATAGAGATATGGTTCCTCGTGCCCGTCCTTCTCCGTGATGCCGACGTGGTGGACTTTGTCGCCAAAGCTGCCGGCGTCGTGTTTTTGGAAGAAGCACTTCTTCGCGCGGCCCTGTGGGCATCGAACCAGACTGATCGGCCGGCTGCCAACCCAAGGAAGCATGATCGCCGCGACCGCTGCGTAATAGTCGGCAAGCTGTCCCTTGGTGATGTTGGACTCCGGATAGATGACGCGGTCACGGTTACTTATCGCGATGGCGGTTGTCGCAGACGCGGCGAGATCGGCTGCATGACGTTCCGTCTCGAGCACGACCGCCTCCGGCTTCTTGTCTTCACGGAGACCAAGATAGCTCGGATGTCGTAACGTCCCTTCATTTGTCATTTCGGTGAAGGCAATCTCAGCGACCAGTTTCGGACGGAGCCAGTGTGCGCCGCGCACTTCGGCGCGTGGTGCGTCGACGGTCGCGGCCTTCTGCTCTAGCGGCGCCATGATCTTCAAGAGACGAAGAAGTTCAGCGGTATCGAAGCCGGTGCCGACTTTCCCGGCGTAACGCAGCTTGCCGCCGTCATGAACGCCAAGGATCAAGGACCGAAACGCGCGGACCTTGTCGGACGGCGTCCAGCCGACAATCACAAATTCCTGCCGCCTGATGCATTTGATCTTCAGCCAGCTTGCGCCGCGGGCCGCCACATAACTCGAATCCGCGAGCTTTGAGATGACGCCCTCAAGGCCGGCAGCGCAGAAGCGATCGAGCAGCTCTTCTCCGCGGCCGAGGATATGGTCGGAGTAACGAAGGACCGGATTTTTCGCAGGCAAGATCGCCTCCAGCTTCGCCTTGCGCTCAACAAGAGGAAGCCTTGTCAGATCTTCGCCGTCGAGCTGCAGCAGATCGAACGCATAAAAGTCGATAGTCGCCGGGGCACCCTTCAATGCATTTTGAAGCGCTTGGAAGTTAGATCTTCCTTCCGCATCGACAACCACGGCCTCGCCGTCAATCAGGGCGGAGCGCACCTTGAGCTTGCGAGCCTCGGAGAGGACCGAGGGAAAACGGCTAGACCAGTCCAGACCAGATCGTGTGTAGGCTCGCGCCTCGCCACCGCCGACGGCAACGAGAATACGATAGCCGTCGTATTTCATTTCATGGATCCAACGATCGCCGGCAGGGACCGTGTCCACGAGCGTCGCGAGCTGGACCGGCCGGAAAGCGGGCGGCGCTAAAGTGACCTCGTCACGAGCGGGCGACTTCGCTTGACTAGCGCTCGACCCATTGATTGCCTTACGCGACGTCGGCTTGACCACTCTGACCTAAACCATACTCAGAGACGAAACAGCGTTATCCGCCGTCCAACGCGCGACTACTTCTTTAGTTTCGCTGGCGGCCGTGTTGAGCTTTTCGCGATCATTGCCGACCCGCTTGATTAGCGCCTCGGCCTGAGGCCGTGCTTCCTGCCTCCGGCCCTTCCATTCCCGATTTTTCGCGCACAGCTCACAGGCAATAATCAAGAGCAGGAACGGGCCCTCAAATGCCGCCACAGCGTATCCGGTTTCTGCCATCGGCTTTAGAAGCCTGACATCCGGTTCCGGTCCCCTGTGCGTACGGTTTTGATCTTCTCGTCGAACCCTATGTTCGATTGATGATTACTCGACGTGCCCCATTGACGCCAACTACCTCGCCCAGAGCAGCTCCGATGCCAGTTTCAAGAAGTGCAAAATGGCCCATATATGCGCCGACCAGAGTGAATGCTCTCGTATCCGGGTCTATTTCGAGCAGCGCGGACTTGGTCAGCATTAGACAGCCTAACGGGTCCTTCCCAACATAGCCATGGGCACCGGCCTGCTACTCACGCAGCACCCTCTCCTCCTTGGCAGCAGCCTCGAAAGCCTGACGGACCTCTTCCGGAGTCACACGGTCCTGAAGGGCGTCGGCGCACAGTTGCACAGCCTTCCTCCACTTGGGTCCCATCTTGGTCCATTTCATGAGTTCCTCGGCGGCACCCTCGACGTTGTTGCACCCGTAGGTGACCCCAGGTCGGTCGGTCTTGACGTACACCGGAGGGGAGAACCAGTGGGTTGCCACGACAACTCCTACTCAGGGGAGAGATACATCTTGGCTTCCTTGGCGGCAGCCTCAAAGGCCTTTCGGACCACCTGAGGGTCAATCGGATCGCCCTCTAGGTCTGACAGGCAGAGGGTCACCGCCTTATGCCAGCGAGGCCCTCGCCGGGTCCACGTCTTGAGCTGCTCAAGGGCTGCCCTCGCATTGTTGCAGCCATGCCTGACGCCGGTTTCAGTCTTCACGAACACCGGAGGGACGAACCAATGGGTTGCCATGATACCTCCTACTCAGGGGAGAGATACATGTTGGCCTCCTTGGCAGCCGCCTCAAAGGCTTCACGGACCTCTTGGGGGGAGGCTCTTCCCTTGAACGCATCCACGCAGGATTGGACCGCCTTCGTCCACCTCGGGCCCTTTGTGTCCCATGCCAGGAGTTCCTCGGCGGCTCCCTCGACGTGGCTGACCCCATTGCGAATGCCCGGACGTTTCGTCTTCACGTAGACCGGGGGAGAGAACCAGAGAGGACCCATAAGAGGGAACTTAGAGCGGGAAGTGAACCGCGCCGGGTTTTCCGGAGGCCGTTGCGTTTGAGTCACGCGGCTATGGCTGGTTCATCCAGCATGGCGTAGTAGCGTTCCTCGGCTTCGGCCGGCGGG
>NZ_JAMYLZ010000070.1:0-10678 GCF_040318315.1 Mesorhizobium sp. M1227 | reverse complement strand
GGCCGATTTGGCGCGCAATACTCCGCATCGCATCCACGACGACAACCAGGAATCGCTGTTTTCCGCCATTTGAAAAGGAGGTGCATAATGAATCGGTCTTCGCGATGCCGCGCAAGAATGCGCTCTTCGCCGGCTCAGACGGCGGCGCCGAGCACTGGGCAACGATCGCTTCGCTGATCGAGACATGCAAGCTCAACGGCGTCGAGCCTCATACCTATCTCGCTGACGTGATCGCCCGGATCGTCGCCGGCCATCCACAAAGCCAGATCGACGATCTGCTGCCTTGGGCCTACAGACCTATGCCGCTCAAGGCCGTGGCCTGAGAACAGCGGTTACCATGCTGTGCTGCTAACTTCGCTCGTAAGGACGACCTTAAGAGCGCAGCCTCGCTACCGTGCCATCCTCTCGCAAGGCGGCCTTCGCCGGAGGGTATCGCGGTAGGAAATGGCAAAAGGTTTGATCTTGGTGCTGAACAGGGTGCCGAGACCATATATACACTGCACTATTATTACTATAGTGACTAAGAACATTCCTCAGCTTATAGTGACATATTCCTCAAATATTGCAGTTTATCTATTGAACATATCAGTTATTAAGTGACTGCGTCTCTCCGCTCAGAGAGGCGCGACTCAATAGGGAAGCCAAGCAATGCGAGGAATACGGCTTTATGCCAAACACAGACGCTTATGCCCAATGCCGGATGCAGGCAGACCTTGAACACAAGCGAGCTTCCCGACAGTTCGGGGAAGATGTAGGAAATGCCGTTAAAGATGCCTACTCCAAGCCAGCAGCTTCATCACCAGTGAACTGTATGTCTCGACAGAGCTATCCGGGAGGCCCTGTCTACACGACGTGCTCCTAGGCGCTCGTATTAATCTCGACTCACCGGACCTCGATCTCGTAAGGAGCTGCGGACCCTCCGAATGCCCGGCTAAATCCACGGATGAAACTAGATTTCGCATGCGCCCGCAGCTTAAGCACGCCATTCTGCGCAGGACGGTCGATAGGAGCAGGCAATGACCATCCTTCTGGGCCTCTTAAGGCAACAGCGGTAGCTCCCGTCGGGACCTTTTGAGCATCAGTTCCGGATAGAGAAATTATATTGCCGATTGGGCCTCCTGGCCCGAAGAAACGGATGGCATACCCGCTTGTATCGGACGGGAGCCCAGACACTACGAATGTCTGTGGGTCGCTCTGGGCCAAAGCCGGGCTTACGAAGTAAAACCCAACTGGCTTGGGCTGGCTCACCGGAGCTTGCGATTCCTGCCACGGGGTTAGAGCGTTGCGGTCTGCGTTTGCCTGGTAGGCGGTTATTGTGGCCGGCAGACTCAGGCCTATGGCAAGTGCCTTAAGTGGGACGGTTTCTCGAGACACCCAGGCTAGTATCGCTCCTAGGACGCACAAAATTAATACGGCAAAGGCCCAGCTTACCCAGTGCCCGCCGCCGAAAGGATCGTGTGTTGGACCTCTTAAATCCTGAGAAGCGGTGAACAGCGGAACAAAAACACCGCCCACGCCGCCGCACAGTGGAATTTTCCAGTCTATCATTTTTACCTCCCTCGCCGGGGACGGTCATCAGCGCTTTTCTGATTTTGGCCACCGCAAGTGCTGCGAGCAGTTTGCCCCAGAACAACTTATTGACCGGCATCCACCGGATGACCGGCGTGCAAGAGCAGATGCTGCTCCCAAGGGACGGCATTTGCAAGAGCGAGCCCTCGCTAGGTGCGCCTACATACGCCACAGGCCGGTAACACCGGCGGGACGTGTCCCTGTTGATCCATGTAAGTGATCTGACCTCTTCCAACTCGGCGTCCGGAACAGCGTGGCGAGATCTTCACCTATTGAGACCAGGTCTCTCCCGGGTTAGTTGCCAACAATCTGCACACAATAGATTTGTGGAGTTAGAGCACCGGAGGGTGGTGATAGAATCTTACCCCCGCTCAACGCTTCCATTTTATCTTGTATGGCTTGTATGGCTTGTATGGCTTGGTTCTTTTGCTTCATCCAGGTATCAAGTTCCTCATACTGTTTGTAGATGGATGTCTTGGCAGCGTTGCAGGCTTCCATGGAGGGGAGTTCGATCTGTGTCCTATCGATTGTCGGGTTGTAATACACCAACATAATTAGGATTGCTTTCATAAGCTTGCCCTTTCGGTGCCATTAGGGTCAAAACCCAATCACCCGTGGACGACCGGGTTCGACCCTTTTGGGAAGTTCGCTTCCGCTCAGCCGAACTCACGCTCATGACCCGCCGCCGACATAGTTGAGTTCACGAGCGAATGCAGCTAGGCGCCTCATCCCCGGACATAGGGATTGAGCGGCACACTTACCGAAAGCGGTCATTCATTCTTCCTGCCCGTGGCGTGGCCGTGAACGCGATCAAATCATTCTAGGCACCGGAACTCACTTCGACTGGGTCACCGTGACTTTATCAGGTACGCCCTCAGGAGCGAAACTTTTGAACTTTTGCTCCTCGAAGCTTAAGCCGAACTCATCGACCGCATCGGCAAGTAAGGCGTTGTAAGCGTCAAAAGTTACCTGCAGGTCGTAGTTATCGGCAAACGCTTTTGGATCGTCTTTGCGGCTTGCCGGCGAGGTTCGGATCTTTGCATCTTCCCCCATGCCAGTAAAGGTCTGAAACGCGGAATCCATAAAACGCTTGTAGTCCTTTTGAAATTTAGGTGAAAAAAAAGGCTTGTAGATATAAAATATCTCGTCTGACGCCCGCTTAGCGCCAACTACGTCGGCCGTTGAGATTTGGTTCCAGCGACCCACATAAGTGATGTAGCTGAGTATTCGATTTAAATGCGGTCCCATTTTATCCCAAAGTTCTATTTTCTTATCCTGAACCTTTTCGATTCTAGACCTATCTGCTGACAGCCGAGCAAATTGCTGGCCATAGTAAAACAATCCGGCGGTCATCAACGTAGAAATGACAAAACTCGCAACACTTAATCGAAAGTTCCAGAGCTCTGGTTTCTTCCAGCCGGTAGGTGAAGTGCCGCTCATAACCGTGCCCTCATGATATCGCCACAAAATATCCGGCTTCTTGCTAAGAGTCCGTTTTAAAATTCAAGGATGAGCGTTTCGGCGGATGAGGTTTGCGCCCATTGCGACGAGGATCATTGCGTGAGAGACGTCGATGCGCTGCTCGTAGTCGCGCACGAGGCGGCGCCATCTTGTCATCCAGCCGAAGGTCCGCTCGACGACCCAGCGTCGGGGCAAGACTTCGAAGCCCTTCTGGTCATCGGATCGGCGGATGACCTCGACCACGAAGTCCAGATAGGCGGCCTTGTCCATGAGCATTAGCCGATCATAGGCGCCGTCGGCGAACAGATGCTTCACCCAGGGCCAGCGCTGGCGGATACCATCCAAGATCGCCTGAGCGCCGGCGCTGTCGGAGATATCGGCCGGCGTCAAGTTGACCATCAACAGCCGCCCATCCGTATCGACTGCGATAGGGCGCTTGCGTCCGACGATCTTCTTGCCGGCGTCGTAACCCCTTGTTCTTGCTTGCCGAGCCTGACCGACTGGCTATCGATCACCGCCGCCGACGGGCTCGCCTCGCGCCCGGCCCGCTCACGATCCAGCATCAGCGCCACGTCGTGGATGGTCTGGAACAAAAATCGCCGCGCCAGCTCTCGAAACCAGCCATAGACCGTCTGCCAGGGTCCAAAGTGGATCGGCAGCATCCGCCAGCCGCAACCCGAACGGACCAGGTAGCGCACCGCATTGATCACCTCGCGAAAATCAACCTCGCGCGGACGGCCACGCCGCCCAGGCTTGGGCATCAGCGGCGCGAACTGCTCCCACTCCTCATCCGTCAAATCAGACGGGTAGCGCTTGGTCTTCTTGGCGATCTGGGCCATCCGGCCACGGCTCTGCTTTGTCCACATCCACAGCTTGAATCATAACCCAGCCTCAGACGAAACCCCAGTAAGCCGATTTTCAAAACGGCCTCTAAGCCATCGTGGACGCCCCTCGAGATGTCGAAGTAAGAAAAACAAAAAGCAGGTTAAACGATGCCAGCTAGCTTGTGCTTCCCTTTCGCTGCGAGTTGGGCGGCCATTTCAGGGCGGTACTCCCAATGCCAGGGTTCGCCGCTTACCGTACGAATAAACCCGAGCTTTGGGCCGTTCTGACTCAACCAGTCATAAACAGGATTGCCTTGGAAGCCCCCGACGTTTAGGTCGAAGGCCTGACCATGCTGGTGATTAGAAAATCCAGGTCGCGCGGCCGTTGCAAATCCTGCTTTGTGATTTTTGAAACCTTCGTACAGATACGCTTGCTCGGCATAGGTTCGGAAGCCACTCCGCAACGCCACTGTGACCTTGGATTGTTCGGCGGCTGCAACGAGCCTGAGATATGCCGGCAATGTCTCGAGCGCAATCTGTTCCACCTCGAGCGTGCTGTCGACGATATTCACCAGTTTTTTCTGCCCGACGAAGTTTCCCTTTTCCCAAGCCGCCGTAGCGCCCCTTGGATCATTGTCAGTGGGGTCGACTTCGCCGAGAATTTCATTAACGAACTGGCCCCTCAGATTGCGCGACGACGTCCAACCGATTGTCGTGGGAGGGTTGGCGTCGGTCGCGGCTTGAACATATATGACTCCATTGGGGCCGATGCGGGTTCCAAGCACCCGAATTTTAGTATCAACCGGTATCCGCTTGAAATCTCCGACGTTTCCGCCGGCTAATGCGGCCTCAGAGGCAGACAAAGTGACGAAGCTGAGCAAGTCGTCGTCCCTCCGAATGCGGGCATCTGGGTTTTCCACCACAAACGTCTTGTCAAGATAGCTGCCGGTGGTCATTGCTTCCTCCAATTGCGCATAGGTCGGACAGCACCCGCAATGTCACAGAACTGGTACTGCCGCCCCAATGGCGGCTTGAGCGTCCTTGGACAATGCGGCCATGGTCGGATCATCCAGCTGGTCAGAGGCTGGCAAACCGATCTTGGTCCTGTATTGATTGAGCGCAGACTGCGTACGTTTGCCCCAAATTCCATCAATGGTGCTGGGATCATAGCCAAGATACATCAGGTAAACCTGAGCCGTTCGGACCCGCAGGTCTGGCAAAGCACCCGAAACGAGTTTTGCGTGCCAGCTGCGCAGGTGCTCGTCGTAGTTGTTTTTCCAATATGCGGGACCGTTGTAGCCGGTGGCAAAGGACTTCCAGTCATGTGCGGCGAGGGCACCAGCGAGGTCGGAGGCGAGGATCTCCTTAACGCCGGCCAGGAGTTGTTCATCCTCTGAATAAAACATCTGCTTGACCATTACTTGTGGTGTGGCGAATCCGAGGCGCTTGAAGTTAGTGCCTAAGGTTTGAGCAATACCCCAGCTGGCGCTTTGCAAGGCCGCCGACTCGTCCAAGGCGGCCGCTTGCTTCAATCGAGCATATTGATGCGCACCGCTGGCGCCGTAGTTTCCGGCATCAGGCGAGCTGATGTCCGGATGGGCCACGTCGAATTTGCCTTGTGTCAACCGATGGAAAATGTGCTGCTCGTAAAGAATTTGGGGCGAACCATTGGCCCAAAAGCCGCAATAGGGTGGATCGGTTTCGGTAAACAGAACAGCCCAGATTTCGGCTGCCTTTACAGCGAGCTTCTGGCAGGCATTTTCCAATCCGGCTTGGGTAAGCGGGATCGCTGCACCGGTCGGAACGATGGGATTGGCCGCCGGCGCCGGCCCCGCCGCCACCGGCCCTGGGGCAGGAGCGGTGACCGGGCCGCGGGCAGCAGGATTCAGCGCCACAGGCGCGGGCGGCAAACCAACCAGTGCAGCTTTCAGGTTTGCCGTAGCTGCCGCAAGAGCGGGCGCCAAGTTTGCGAGGGGTGACGATTTGCCGGAATCTATGACCGCCTGAACGGCAGCCGCAGCATCGCGTACCTTTTTCGCGGCATGCGTCCAATCGTCATCCACTCGCTCCTCGTAGATGGCAAACAGTGCGTCGTATTGAGCAATCAGTGCGTCCTTGTCGGGTGGCGCCGGCGTTTGGTTGATGCGCTCTTGCAATGCTGCAAGGGCGCGGCTCGTCGTGTCGGCCAGTGCGCTCATGTGACCTCCGAGGTATCAAATTCCGCTGCGTCGCAACGCTACGAGGCTCTGTCGCGCGGCGCTCACGTTAGCCTTCAATTGGGCGCTAGCATCGACAAGTGCCGCTAATGTGATGGGATTGCTGGGGCGATCGAACGCGACGATCAATTGCGAGAAGGTTGAGTCTAGCTTATCGATCAGAACCACGTAATTCGCGACGGCGACGCGATATTCTTGCAGTCTCTCGTAAGGTGCTCGTGTACGACGCAGATCCAATGTCAGATATTCGTACATTGCCGGCGCGCCATCCCTGAGCGCGGCGAGAAGATCGTGCACGGCCTTCGCTCCGCCTACTGCCATGTGCCGGGCCTCCGCGACGTTGGCCGCAGCGGTAATCCGATCAAGAACGGGGAGCAAAGCCTTGGCGACGACCGCGACTTCCGGGGCACCGGCTATGGCCGAAATATTGGCCGCCAATGTCTCAGCCTGAGCGTGAACGGCGTTAATTCCGGAGCCGTCAACCAGACTCTGCAGCAAATTTGCATAATCTTGAAGTACAGTTAGGCCATTGCGATAATTTAGAGCGGCAGGCGTTTCACTGATGGTTGAAACATAGTAAGCGTTATTTAGCTCGAAGACTGGATCTTTTGCGTGAAGCCGCGAATATCGAGCCTTTTCAGCGACATTTATTTCATCAACGAGCGTATCTGCCGCAGAATTTACGGTATTCACTGCAGATACGAAGGCCTTTGTCTCCTGAAGAGGCGGCGTCGCGCAGCCCGCTAGGCAGAGAACAAGAACAAGAGATGACGCAGCATAATGCATGCAAAACATTCCCTAGACTCGAAACCCGAAGGTCCCTCGCGTCAGCGAAGGTATAGGCCAACCAATTTACTCCGAACAGAAAACCAAACCTCACCGCAGGCCTCAGCGCCCGCATGCGCTAGGCGACGGCCTCAGTACCGCAACCGCATCCGGCTGATCATGCCTTTTGTTCTCCCTTGGCAACGTTATTGTATTTGCAGTTCCAATATTTCCTGTGAGGAGCCTTGGGGAACAGCACTGTCTGTAGCCTTAAATGTGAATTGGGTCCTCGCTAAGGGCACTGTTGGGGTACCACTGATCTTTCCCGCGTTAGCGTCCAATACGATGCCATCTGGCAAGTCGGGAGAAACCGACCATTTAAGTGGCGGCGTTAATCCGGTCGATTCTAAAGTTATGGTCGGATAGGGAATCCCGACGGCGCCTCGCGGTAGCATCATCTTTAGTGCCGTTACGCGCTGCTCAGTTAGAGGCTTCTCAGTATCGGGGGTGGAGCCAAAGTAAAAACCAACAATCGTTCCCAACACACCAATTAGAATTGTAAGAATTTGCTTTCCGCGGTCAAATCTTTTTTCTGCATCCGCCGTTTCATTTAACATAATCGTTGAAATGGCGATTATCATGGCAATTCCGACAGTCGCAACTGCTATAAGAAACGTGATCAATCCCCTTGCGAACTCTTTACGTGAAAGATTTGTCAGAAAACTTTCTGACCATATTCCCCACACAAGTAAACCAACTACGATAAGAGTAAGCATTGAAAACAGTACAGTAGGTATATACTGAGTAAAACTTGGTTCCGGTCCAGAAGATATCTCAAGCGTGACCACCGATCCCGATGGCGCCGTTGCCCCGGCAGGCGGATTTGTTGCTAAGATACCGCCGGTCGGAACCAGATCGGTGTGTTGATTTTTGACGGCTCCGACTTGTAGACCGATACCTTTCAGAGCTAATTCCGCGGCGGGTCGCGTCAAGCCGGACACGTCCGGCACGACGACCTGCGCTGCCGGTCCGGCCGACACTTCCAGATCCACGGTCGATCCAGGTGCAACTGGTGAGCCCGCAACGGGGCTCATTTTGCTGACCCCGCCGGACGGTACCGTTGAATTGGTCGCGGTCGTCACTATGCCAACGACCAACCCCCCCCTCGTCAACCGCTCTACCGCTTCTGCTTGGGTCAAGCCGGACACGTCCGGCACGACGACCTGCGCTGCCGGTCCGGCCGACACTTCCAGATCCACGGTCGAACCCGTAGCAACTGGCGAGCCCGCAACGGGGTTCATCCTGCTGACCCCACCGGACGGTACCGCTGAATTGGTCGCGGTCGTCACTGTCCCAACAACCAATCCCGCGCTCGTTAGCCGTTCTTCCGCTTCTGCTCGGGTCAAGCCGGACACATCCGGCACCTGCACGTCAGCCATATTGGTCCAATTCCTTTGTGCTGCCGAAATATCGATAGCGTCTTAGGGCTCGCCGTCGATAACGACCCAAGCGTTGTCGATGGGTTGTCCGTTATGATGCGGAAAGGCAGTTCCTGCGAATGTTTGGAGGTCAGTAATGGCCGCAATAATTCGATCCCGGCTATCAACGAAGGGTATGTCAGTATTGCCGTTCGCTAGAGCTCGAGTCAGGTTGATGCAACCGATACTCGCCAGAAACCCATGGCCAGGATGGACAAGTATTTCCGAACGGTTTCCCGTGTGGCGCAACTCGAGGCCAGGCTTAGGCGTCTGATCGGAATCATTGCTGATCAAATAGCCTAAGGTCACATAGTGGGAGCCTGCTTGAGTGGCCACCGGATATTTTCCCGCTTCGACCCTTCGGCCATTTCCTGCCACGTTATTGTCGCCTAGGCCCTTGGTTTCGACTGTAGTACCTTTGAGCTTCTCCTGGGGAACCCCGCTGTGATAGATTTGGTAAGTGCCAATAGTGCGTTTCTGCCCTGCCTTTGCTGAACATTCTGTCGGACTATATGTAATTCCCATCCATTTCCTACGATTGGCATATGTCCCTTCCTTCCTCTTAGATTACCCCGATACCATTGGCTCCTCTCCGCCAGTCAAATTCCGGCATCGTAGACTTGCCCAACGTTTGGGTTCAAGGTGATCGTCAGTGTTCCCATCGCCAATAGGCAAAAATACTAAGCACCTGTGTATTGCCTATAATTTGTCCCTCGTGTAGCCAGAAATGCTTCCGCTTTGCATCAGTCTCGGCGAACTGGATTTCTAGGCAACCTTGCTAAATTGTGGGCAC
The DNA here is from genome assembly GCF_040318315.1 of Mesorhizobium sp. M1227. NCBI lineage: Bacteria > Pseudomonadati > Pseudomonadota > Alphaproteobacteria > Hyphomicrobiales > Phyllobacteriaceae > Mesorhizobium > Mesorhizobium sp. M1227. The sequence goes on along the minus strand of NZ_JAMYLZ010000070.1, from coordinate 1,572 downwards.
TTTCGATGAACGGCAATTGTGCCCCTCGACGAACTAGCAGGGAATGGTCGATACCAAGGATTCTGCGGACACTCGCGAACGCTGCCTCGTTCACTTGAATATAGGCAACGATGTACCATTCGCCGTTTTCTTCTCTGGCCATGCCCATCGGCTCGGCCCGCCATTTGAGCGCGCCGTGGTGCGGCATGAAATAAGTTTCCTGGATGCCGCCTACTGCGTTGAGGCCCTCGTCGAGAGCATATTCCATGACAGCGCAGCACAGCTGTGTCAGCGTGCCTCGCAGCCCGGTTGAGCGTTTGTCGGGAACGACGAATGTGCGCGTCCATTCGGCCCAATCGGGTCGCCTTGGGACACCCGATCTTTCGCACATGTGAGAAAAGACCTCCGAGACCATGTGCGGCTCGCTCGTTGGGATCAATCGAGCCGAGGTCACCACGCGACCATCTTCGATGCCGAGCAAGTAAGTCGCCGCGTCGGTATCGAATTGATCTAGCTCGCGACCGTCCGGGCTTGGAGGGCGCCAATGTTTCTGGTGCACGAAGAAGTCGTGCCGGCGGCGCAGAAACTCGTCGAATTCATTTTCATAGAGATGCTTGTTATGCGCATTGACTACGTGGGCCGTTATCATGGCGCGATCCCCCGATCGTTCTCAAAGGGATAGTCGCAGTCGCGCTAATATACGTCACCTGTCCGATCGGACAGTTGACACGCTCAGGGATGGATCAGGCGCCGGCGCACCCCTTCAACGACCGCCTGCGTGGTCGTGCCGACACCGAAAGCCTCGCGAGCCCGCGTTGAGTGCCATTTGACCGTACGCTCGGTCAGGCCGAGGATTTGTGACGTCTCCGACGAGGTCTCCTCGCGCGATCGCGGCTCACCAGTACACTTCCGCTCACGCTGAAGCTTGGGGAGGCGCTCGAGTGTCGATGCCGGCTCAATACTCCCCAGAAGTGCCGTTTGAATCTTCCCCAGTATAGCGCTGCCGCCGGTCTTCCGGAGCGCGCTCCGGGAGACCGGCGGCGCGTAATCGTTGATGCTTCTCCTGATGGTCGGGAGAGGGATTTCGGTGATCAAGATCGGGGAGATGATGATGATACTGGATTTGCATCGGCAGGGCCTGTCGGTGTCGGCGATCGCCAGGGAGAGCGGGATCGACCGCAAGACGGTGCGCAAATACATTGAGCGCGGGCTCGAGGCTCCGGCCTACGGACCGCGCAAGCCGCGTCAGGCGGTGATCGATCCCTTCACGGCCTATCTTCGCGAACGCGTCACGCGATATCCCGGACTCACCGGCAGCCGGCTTTTCCGGGAACTGAAGGACCTCGGCTATGGCGGCGGCTACACGGCCGTCACCGACTTCCTGCGCGACGTCCGTCCTGCCGCGGCGGAGCGTGGATACGAGGTTCGCTTCGAGCCGATAGGGTCGCAACTCTGGTGCCGAGCTTGCGTATCCCATGCCACCTGCTGGCGCAGGGGAATCGCATATGGCGATTTTGGGGTTGAGTTTAGGCTGAGAAAGGATTCTTTGGAGAGGCAGTTGAGCGAAGGAGCGACTGCCATTTCCTGCCTTGA
>NZ_JAMYLZ010000069.1:0-11511 GCF_040318315.1 Mesorhizobium sp. M1227 | reverse complement strand
GCTCGCCACTGCCGCTTGTACGTTATGCTGCCGACGACCGTACTCTGACCTCGGAAAGGGGGTACCGGTCAGAGGTATCGCTGAGGGCATCGTCACCATATCTAACTTCAATTGGTTGCCTCGCGGCGGTCCAATTGAGCAACACTACGCACTTGATCGAAATTCGTAGCCGTCGCCAAGTTTTTGTACCATGAGACACTCACCCGCCGGGAGACAGTCGAGCATGGCGATGGCGGGCTTGCCGTCATGCGCCTGTCCGGCGGTCAGGACGAGATCGACCGGCCGCCCCTCCGCATCGACGAGCGCGTGGACCTTGCTCGTGAGGCCGCCGCGAGAACGTCCCATGCAACCATCGTCATGGCCCCCTTTTGCCGTGGGCGTATGCTGGTGAACGCGGACAGAACCGTCAAAGAACGAAATGCAGTTTATGAGCTTGCGACCTAGGTTATTGTGTTTCATGGTTCGCCCTTGCTAAGAAAGAGGCAAGGTTCCGGCCTACCCAGAGCCCCCCGAATTCAGCTTACCGCTTGCTCTAAACCACCTTTGCCGCCGGCGCCGGCTGGATAAATTTAGATCGCGCAACACTGTACCGGCCGTCGACACTGACGGGCACCTCGCCCTCGATGGTTGCGCGACGAACGACCCGGCGTTGGTCGCCGTAATCCTTGGTCGCACAATGCATCGTTGCCCGATTGTCCCAAATAGCGACATCACCCTGCTTCCACTTCCAGCGCACCGTGTTTTCCTGAGCGGTGACATGAGACTCAAGTAGATCGAATAGCCTCTGGCCGTCATATTTGGAAACACCAACGAAACGCGCTACGTAAACGCCGAGCACGAGCGTGCGCTCGCCGGTCTCGGGGTGGACGCGTACGACCGGATGCTCTGTCTCGATTATCGGTCCAGTATGGGGCTCGGTAGAAGACCTGAGATAAGATCCGGGGAAGCTGTGATCAGCCCAGAGTTCGTCGGCAAGCCGTCGCAGCGGCAACGGTAAGTCGAGATATGCGGCCGCCGTGTTAGACCACACGGTGTCGCCGCCGACTGACGGGATCACAACGCTTCGCAGCACCGCGATCTTGGGATAGGCCTCCATGCAGGACCAATCGATGTGCCAAACGTCAGCCCCGATATCGCCACGTGCGGAATCAATGTCGTAAATCGGCGTCGTTCCCTCCGGATATGCCGAGGGCTTCCCCAATCGCAGAGAAAAGCGCTCCTGCTCAGCGTCGTCGAGATGACTCTGGTCGCGAAAGAAGATCACCTTGTGCTCAAGCACCAGCCCGTTTATCGCTGCGATGGTCCGGTCCGGCAAATCGGCCGACAGCTTGACATTCTTGATTTCAGCACCGATGCGCGCTGTGCATTTGATGACATCCGTACGTGGAATGACATTATCGATCAAGTCCATCTCACTCATGGTGGCATTCTCCAATGCTGCAGTTTTGCTAGTCATTCGCAGGTGGTAGTGTTTCACGTGTTATTGCGAATCGCACCTACCACTCCTGATAGGCTCGCCGAAGCGAGGTGGTCACCCATCTTGGGAGGGCAGGTCAGCGCGACGTCCGAAATAAAATCGCTTTGCCCCCAAAGTCTAAGCCGCCTACGCCAGCGGCTACAGACGCTTGACTTAAGACGCGCCAAAGAACAAATGTATGTTCACGCCACTGCTCCTCTTCGAACTGGCTGGATTCTCCGACGAGCGGATGCAGGCTCCGATCCGAGCCTTCTCCCTTGATCCAATGGAGATGCCGAAGGCGATGTCGTGCAAGCGGGTCATGCCGCGCCAGACGGCCATGTTGCCGGGAGGCGGATCATGTTTGCGGGCGAGATCGCCGCCAAGCATGGCGATTTGCAGCAGGTAGGCGGCGAGTGTGGGCGGTTGGAGGCGCGGTCGCGTTCGCGCGCGGCGATCTGGTCGAGCGCAGTGATCTCGGCGAAGGCTGTCGGGCGCGGCGTCTGGATTGGCGCGCGCCGACATAGTGACGAAGAATATTCGCCAGCTGACCACCGCGGGCCTCCCCTCCTCGGCACGGCAGCCGGACTTCATAGCCCTGTGGAAGACCTCCGCCTTCCAGCGCAGGGCGTGCCAGCCGAGCTTCTCGACCGCCACGGAGAGATCTTCGACCAGCAGGTTGTTTACCAGCTTCCAGTCGATCGGCTCGCGACCGGGCGGCGGATCTTCTTCGAGCGCGTGGATGTAAGTCAGAACCTGCGGACTGTAGCGCTTCTGCTTGCCCACGGGCGGCAAGGTTCTGATGGCGGCGAACTTCACCTGCAGCCAGGTCGTCTCGTCCTGATAACCGACCGTAATGCGATGACGTCCCGCCCAGGGCGCCGCCGGCAAAGACGCAATGAGCAGGATCGTGTGGGGCAGCATCGGCAGGCCGCTCGGCCAGCCTGTTCGTCTGCCCCGCACGATGAAGCTGGTACCAAGGTCCTGCGCGGTGCAATAGAGCTCGTAGATGTCGCTCTCCCGGTCACCCACATGCAGACAGCGCTCGGGCGCGCCCACGAGCGCGATCGACTGGCGTAGGTTCTCCAGCCAGCGGTAGCTGTCCTTCGTCTCGATCGGCACGCGCGTGGGATTGCTGTGCCGCTTGAGCGCGAGCGTTCCCTTTGAATTCGTTCGTGTCCCAGAATTTCACCGCCGTCAGAGGCCGGTGAGGATGACGGCCAGGCTCGAATGCATCAGCATCCCGCATAAGGTCAGCACGTACGGCTGCCCAGCCTTGTAGCGCCCGGCGTTGACGGTCTAGCCGATTTTGCCCGGCTGCGCACGGCTTTAGATAAATTCGGTCGTGTCCTGCAGGAGTAAGCGGTGCGCCAAGGCACCTTGCAATAGGCTGATGAACATGGAGCTTTCGCGCCATGACATTGGAACATGCGAGGGGCCATATGGTCGCCGAGATCAGCGGCGGCGCGCCGGCCGAAGATTGTGCAGCGGTGCCCGGGCGCGTGCGGCAGCGGAGGCTGTGGAGTTGCACGGAGAAGCGCGCGTTGGTCGATCTGGCGAGCGCGGCGGGGTCGGCGTAGCTCCGTCACAGCTCTATGCCTGGCGCAAGCAGATGGCCGGCCACGAGATCGAGGCCGATCGGGCGGTGGCAACTTTCGCGCGGATCGAAGTGAACGATCTGCCGAGGTTGAGCGTCCCGTCGCCGATTGCCCGGACCCGGCCGGCAGGATCGTCGTGACCTTTCCGAACGGCGCGCGATTGCGGATCGACGGGACCGTCGATCCGACGGCGCGGCGTATCGTCCTGGCGGAGTTGACCAGGTGATCACGGTGGTGCCGACCGACCGGATTACCTTTGCTGCGGTGAGACCGATACCCGCCGCGGGATCAACAGCCTGGCGCGCATGGTGCAGCAGGTGCTCGCGCTCGACCCGCATACCGGCGCGATCTTCTGCTTCCGAGGACGCAAGGGTCATATCATCAAGATTCTGGCGCATGACGACCAGGGCTTTTGCTTGGTTGTTTCGCCTGGCCGACCACCAAGGATCAGGTGACTGTGTCGCTTACCAAGGCAGAGCTTTCGCTGCTTCTGGACGGGTTCGACTGGCGCCGGCCGAACAAGATTTATCGACCGCGTCTGGCCGGCTAAATTCGGTCGTTTCTCATTGATTTGTAGGTCTTTCCAGTATGTAATTTGGGTGTCGAAACAAGCTCCCTCAATCGCTGATTTCCTCGCCCGGATCGCCACCCTGGAGGCGGCCGTTTGTGCCCGTGACATCGCCATTGCCGAACGTGATGAGCAGCTGCGAAGAGAGCGCGCCGAGGCCGCGCTTCGCATCCATCGCCTGCAACTGCGGATCGATCGCTTCAACCGCAAGGCCTTCGGCCGCTCCTCCGAGGAGCTCGGCCAAATGCGACTCGAACTCGATGATCTCGAGACCGATTTCGCCGCCAGCGTGCCCGCGAGCTGCCCATCGTCGCTGACACCGACAAGGTCCGGGTGTTACCGGTGCGCAAGCTCAACCCCAACCTGCCGCGCAAGCGGCTCGTTCGCGAGCCGTCTTGCGCATGCTGCCCGGGCTGCGGCAGCGATCTGCGCGCCATGGGCGAAGATAGCGAGGAGATGCTCGATCTGGTCGCCCAGGCCTGGCAGGTGATGGAGACCATTCGACCCAAGTACAGCTGCCGGACTTGCGATAAATCATCCAGGCGCCGGCACCAGCCAAGGCCATTGCACGCGGCAAGCTCAGTTATGCCGCGCTTGCCCATATCATGATGGCCAAGTGGGGTTATCATTTGCCCTTCTACCGTCAGGCACAGATGATGGCCGCCAAGGGCATCAATATCGAGCGACCCACGCTTGCGCGCAGCGCCGGCTACGCCGCCGCCTTGCTCGATCCGATCTACAACCGCATTCGTGAGATCGGCCGTACCCGCACCAAGATCCACACCGACGACACGCGGCTTCCGATCCTGGCGCCCAGCACCGGCAAGACGCACAAGGGCGCGCTCTGGGTTTACGTCGCCGACGATCGCAACTCGGGTTCGCAGGAGCCGCCGATCGCCTGGTATCGCGCCACCATGGGCCGCGCCGGCGAGAGCGTGATGAGCGAGCTCGCCGGATTTGCCGGCACGCTCCAGGCCGACGGTTTCAGCGGCTATACTCTACAAGGGCGGCGCCATTCGAGAAGCAGCCTGCCTGGCCCATCTACGTCGCAAGATATTCGACGTTCACGACAGCCAGCCGACCGAGCTCAGCACGACGGCGATGGCCGGCATCCGGGCGATCTACCGCATCGAGGAAGAGATACGGGGGCTGCCGCCCGCCGAACGATTGGCCTCACGACGAAGGCGGACCCGACCACTGGTCCGCGCGCTGCGACGACAGCTCATGCGCCAAGGCAAGGGTTTGTCGCGCCATGCCGGTACCGCGAAGGCCTTCGCCTATGGCACCAAGCGATGGCGCGCGTTCAACCGCTTCCTCTACGATGGCCAAGTCGAGCCCGATAACCTGATTGCGGAGCGGGCCATTCGTGGATTTACGGTCGGCAGGCGCAATTGGCTTTTCTCGGGCAGCTTCGCCGCGGCAGAGCGGTCAGCGGTCGTGCTCAGCATCATTGAGACCTGCAAGCTCTGCGGCGTCGATTGCCGAAGCCTACATGGCCGATGTCACCGAGCGCATCCAGAACGACTGCCCAGCCTCGCGCTGGGACGAGCTGATGCCGTGGAATTGGGTGCGCCGCCAAGCGATGCCGCTCCCGTTGGCGGGATGAGCGCAATAGATGACGTGGCACTGTCGGACGAGGCGCTCGAGGCCTGGATGGCCGTCAGGACCAACCCCCGCCCGCTGGTGCGGACCATGTCGGCGCTGGATGGCTTCGTAACGGCGGCGGTCACCGGGCCGCGGTTCGCGGACCCGCAAGACTGGATGTGCCCGCTCATGGGGTTGCCGCGACGTCCTGGCCAAAGGCTCTGCTACCGATCACGCCGTGTTTACCAGCGTCGCCAGGATCCACAACCGGATCAACGAGACGCTCTTCGACAGACCGCAGGATTGCGCGCCCCGATTCGCCACCAAGCCCAGCGGCGGCATCGACCCGCGGCCGTGGTGCCAGGGGTTCTACGCAGCCATGAATCTCAACATCAAAAGCTGGAAACGGCTACTCGACCTCAACAACCCCAACCACGGCCTGCTGCTGCCGATCCTGATCTACTGCGTCGACAAAAAGGGGAAGCCCGTCCTCGGCAAGCCCAGGCCAGGGCCCGAGACCGCGCGCTTCATCGAGCATGAGGCCTGCAAAGACATCTCGCTCGTCATTCCCGCCCTCCGCGAACTCCACTACGTCACCCATTATGACCCGGAGTGATCGGCGCCGGCGCGCCGACCAACAAGCGACCTAAACATCAAGACAATTTCGGGAAAGGTGCCTTGGCGCACCGCTTACCTTCAGCGTGCGAGGCCAGTTTTTTGAATTCCTCGATGATATGGGCATCCTGCGCCGGATGACGCGGTCGCACACTCATGTGGGAGAAGCCGAGCTTGTGCAGCAGCTTCCCGACATAGCGCGCGTCATAATCAATGCCGAAGCGGTCCTTGATGGCTTTCTTCAGGTCGATCCGCCGCCAGCGAACGACGCCATCGACGGCACGATCCGGGCCCTTCTCCACAAGCGCGGCCGTTCGGCCTGCTGCTCATGCGACAGCCGGGACGCTGGTCCCGGCGCCCATTGGTCCACAAGACCATCGTGGCCGGCCGTGTTGAACCGATGCACCCAGTCGCGTAGCATCTGGCGATCCATCCCGCCGATCCGGCCGATCCGGGCCGCATCGGCCCGGCTCATGCCGTCCAGAACCGCCGCGATCGACAACACCCGGCTGCTCTGGCGCACATCCTTTGAGTTCCGGGCAAGACGGCGAAGCTCCCCCGCCGAAAAGTCCGTCCGCAACTTCGCCGCTGATCCAATCACCGAATCTCCTTCGGCAATAGGGAATCACTGCGCGCAAATCGGCCAAAATCACAAAGAGTCAGCAGCCAAGACCGTTGGTATTACCTGCAGGATAAGGATCGGACCTTCGCTCGCCGCAACGCGTGCTGCGGTCGCGGCGAAATGGCCGGCGAGAACGCTGTGTTCGGTCACACGCGGATTGTCAAAGAAGCGGTAGGCCGCCTTCGCCGCTGCCCAGTCGCCGCAGGCCGCCGGGATCGGCTTGCCCGGCGCTGCTGACAGCTGATCCAGCAACCGCTGCAGCCGACCGACCAGACGCTTGTCGGGAAGGGCCGCTGCGCGAAGCTCTTCCTGCCAAGCGGCTTCGCTGCTGCTGGTCTTGTCTCGCATCCGTGACGCCTCCGTGATTCGGCGTCACCGACAGAGTCACGGCAGATTCATTCGGGGCAATAGGCCCGCCGACGATGTGGGTAATCGAAGCCTCGCCGGAGGCGTACCTTACGGCGATCGGGCCAAGTCTTTAATGACTTGCGGCAAGCCTCATCCACCATGATCAGGCGGGTTTAGACAAGTTCACCCGACAATCGATGCATCCTCCTCCGAGTCCACCCACAGGTTTTGCAGCTCAAGTCGCAAATTCCGGAAGCGACTGGTTACCTCTCGGCCGGGACCGCCACCACGTGAGATAGAGGATAAGGAGCCAAAGCACGGGCACAAGCATTAGTAGGGACGACACCGCTGCGATCGTGGGATCGATCTGGTTGCGTATGTTCTCCCACATTTTCAGTGGGAGGGTACGGATCGAATACCCGCTCACCATCGATGTTATGACGAGTTCGTCGAAGGAGTGGAGGAACGCGAACACGGCCCCACCAATAACCCCCGGCCGGATCAACGGAAGTGTTACTCTCAAAAAAGTTTGAAGCGGCCCCGCCCGCATGCTCTTGGCTGCCTGCTCCAACGTTCGATCAAAATTCGCCAGCGTCGCCGATACGATGACTACAACGATGCCAATGGCACCGACGCTTTGGGCCAGGATGATCCCAGTCTTCGAGCCTATCAGTCCGAGATTGACCAGCCCAAGATAGGCGGCGACGCCGACCACGATGACGGGAATGGTGACGGGAGTCAAGATCGTCATTGTCAGGAAGCCGCGTAGCCGAGGATGGGTGCGGTTGAGGCCATAGGCCGCGAGCGTCCCGACGATAGTCGACAGAATAGCCACCGCAACGCCGATCTGGATGCTAGTCCAAGCGGCGCCATTCCAGGACGGATCGCCAAAGAAAGCTCGGTACCATTGGAGCGAAAGGCCCGAGGGCGGGAATTCCAGAAAAGTCCCGGCACTGAACGACATGATAATCACGATAAGGCCAGGGGAAAGAAGGTAGACCATAACGAGCAATACGAACACCGCGCCGACGATGTTCGACAAGCGGCTGTCATCTCCTACCTGGTAGAGATGGGCTGTCCAAAGCTTTGCCCGATAGGGACTGAGAAACTCACTAAAATACCGTTTCAGCATCCCAAATTTAGGTAGCCGCCCAACCCAAGACTTCCGCGCTGGCATCGTCGCGCGCCCTTGTGCACCTGCGAGGTCGAGCCCTAGCATGGAAAGCACGGCGACGGCGATGGCGAGGAGGATGAAGGCTGAGGTGGCGATTCGTGAGATGTCGAAGGAAGTTGCGACTTGCCCCGCAATAAAGGTAGACAGCATGGCATCACGCAAGCCGCCGAGAGCAGTTGGCGTTATGTAGAACCCCAGACAGAATACGAAGACCAGCAGTGAGCCACTGCGCACGCCCGGCAAGCTGAGCGGGAAGAACACCCGCCAAAAAGCTGTGAGCGGCCGCGCCCCCATACTGCGCGCGGCCGACATCAGCGACCTGTCGATGCCCATCATGGCGCTAACCAGAGGCAGGATCATGAGCGGCAGCATAATGTGCACCATGCCGACATAGACGGCTATGGTGTTGTAGATGAGCGGCAGTGGGCTGTGGATCACCCCGAGGTGAAGCAAAAAATTGTTGATCACGCCGCGATCGCCGAGGATGACAATCCATGCATATGTACGAGCCAACCCACTGGTGAGATAGGGGATGATGACGAGCGCAATGAGGGTTATGCGCACGCTTCTCGATGCGGTCACGATCAGATAGGCTGTGGGATAGCCGACGATGAGGCAAATGACGGTGGCCACGACGCTCACTTCGATGGTCTGGAAGAGTACGCGGACGTTCGCCGGCTGGTCAAAAAACTTATAATAGTTGGCTGCCGAAAAGGCCGGCGCATTGATGCTGGTCAGGAATAGATGGATAATCGGTATTCCGAATATTACGAGCAGGATGGCAAAGGCTGGTACGGTAAGCCCAATCGGCATTTGACAAAATTTTTGAAAGACCTTCATCAGGTTTGCCCCTCTTCGCGCTTCACGCGGCGACAAAGCGAATGTCTGACCGAAGCCAGCCGAGGCATACCCCATCGCCGGGTCGGAAGATTGGCTGTCCTGCGGCGACATGTTCACGCACGATGAAAACGCTGCTACCGACGCGCACATGGTATTTCCGCAAGGGGCCGGCGTAAATCATATCGTCGACGGTGCCAGTGACGGACTGGCGCTGGTCTGCATCGCCGCGCTTCCGCGCATCACGAGCGACGATTCTGATACGTTCGGGCCGGATCATGGCCACAGTGCCGGAAGGCTGATCTGCATCGGATTCAATCTTGAAGTTGACATTTTCGAGGATGTTGGCCTCACCCAAGAATTTTGCCACGAAGCATGTTGCCGGCCGATCGTAGAGGGCCTCCGGGCTGTCGGTCTGCTCGATCCGTCCCGCGCGCATGACGACGATGCGGTCCGACAGAGTGAGCGCTTCCTCCTGATCGTGCGTGACGCAGACCGTGGTGATGCCGAACTCTTTGTGTAGGCCCTTCATCTCGATCTGCATCTGCTCTCGAAGGTTACGGTCGAGGGCGCCGAGCGGTTCGTCGAGCAAGAGGAAGGGCGGATCTGCGATCAGCGCGCGGGCAAGCGCCACGCGCTGCTGCTGGCCGCCGCTCAACTGCGACGGCATACGGCCGCCAAAATCACTGAGGTGCACGCGCTCCAGCATGCGGCGGACCCGGTTTGTCCTCTCACCAGCGTTTATGCCTCGCATTTCGAGCGGGAACTCCAGGTTCCGTGTCACCGTGAGATGCGGAAACAGCGCATAACTCTGGAAAACGATGCCTTGGTCGCGCCGATAGGAGGGCACTGCGGCGACGGAGCGCCCAGCGATCAAGATATCACCTGAAGTAGGAGCCTCGAAGCCGGCGAGCAACATCAAGGTTGTAGTTTTGCCTGAACCGCTCGGACCGAGAATGGTCAGGAACTCCCCGCGACTTACCTTCAATGACAAATCTTTGACCGCAGTGATTTTCCCGTAAGTCTTAGTGACGCCCCGGAACTCAATCTGGGCCAGAACGGAGCTTTTCTCCAACGAGACAACCTCTGAAAGTGGGACGGGGGGGGGTGCATTCATGTTCACTGTCGCTCCTCCAGCACGATCCGGCCGCCGATCGACCCCTGCTAAACCGCAGGTGCTCCAACGCGATGTGGGACACAAGGGTAGGACCCCTGTGCGCACAGTCTTTCGGCGACTTTATATGCATTCCCCGAGTCTGCCAAAAACGGGGGCTTCAGTTAGGTCAATTCAACTCGCGGTCGCAAGCACGAGGGCGGTGAACGTTCGCCCGGCCAGAATAACTCCAGTCGAATTTAGGTCTATTGAAGAACCCACTCGTTCCAGCGCTGAATGAGCCGTTCGGTGTTGGTCAGGCCATCAGGCCCAATAGCATTATACCACTGTCCGTCCACAGCAACGCTGCTCTTCATGTACTCAGGATGGGTAGGAAGCTTGCGCGCGATTTTATCTGGAATCAGCTTGAAGGCGTTGCGGTTGGTTGGACCTTCGGGAAATAGCTGCGAGAATGCCGCTTGGCGGTCGGCGCGTGTAACGAATTCAATGAACTTCTGCGCATTTTGCGTGTTGGGACCCCCTTTGGGGATCACCCAATAGTCCCATTGTAGCTTTGCCTGGTTCCGATTGATTTCGATTGGTGCACCCTGCTCGATAAGAAGAAGCGCTCGGCCGTCATACGACTGCGCGACATCGACTGCCTTATCATGCAACATTTGCTGGATCTCGGAGCCCGAGCCCCACCACTTACGGATATGCGGTTTGATCTTGTCCAGACTGGTGAAGATGCGATCGATGTCCATCGGGTAAAGTTGATCGGCGGGTACGCCATCAGCCAGCAGAGCTTCCTCCCAAGGCCCTTCCGCTCCGTACTGCCCTGACACCAGCGTTCGAATGCCTTGAAACTTTGCGACGTCCCAGAAGTCGGCCCAGGTCTGGGGCCTCGGATTGCTAGCAGGAAACGACTCGGTATTGTAAACCATGTTGTACGAGTAGATGAGCGAGGAGATGCCGAACGGCTGCTTGGCGAATTCAAAGATGCCGTCTAGCTCTTCCTTTTTGTGAATTGAATAATCGATCTTCTCGAGTAGGCCTTTTCCGGCTAATGTTAGCGCGGAACCTTGCCCTACATAGCCAACATCAAGCGTAACGTTGCTCGATTTCACCATCAACTCAATTTGGCCCATGACTGCATCGTCAGTGATCGGGGCCACCTTGATACCTGTCTCAGCTTCGAATGGCTTGACATAGGCCTCGATGGTGGCCTTACCCACGTCGCCGCCCCCCACAGTAACCCTTAACTCACCCGATGATTGCGCCGAAGCCGGGCGAACCGAGGAAAGTGCGCCGGCTGCGATGGCCGACGAGGTTGCTTGCATGAAACGTCTACGATTGATCCAAGAGCTCATTTTAGTTCCCCTTTTTGATGGTAAACGCCCACCATGTGTACGTTCCCGAATTTGAGTGATCTACGGCCATAAGCGCATTGTAAGCGACGTGGTACGGGAATTTTCGTCAAATGCAGGTTACATAAATCGTCATCGAGAAGTGAAATGGACCCTAAATCTGAGATGAGTTCATGCCGTACCAGCCCATTCAAATCTATTCTTCGCCCTGACTCGACTTGCTTAGGCATCATGCGCGATAGAGCGCGG
>NZ_JAMYLZ010000068.1:0-11709 GCF_040318315.1 Mesorhizobium sp. M1227 | reverse complement strand
ACGAGAGATCGTGTCGGTGGTGGCAGGGTTCTCATGTTGCGCCTCCGCGATGGTGAAACCATCCGGACAGCCTCGCCGGAAACGGCGTTCGATCAAGAGCTTGCGAAGCTCAAGCAGCGCGGCAAGCGATACGCGCGGGGAGCCCAGGTCCATCGCCGCGCAAGCCACGGGATCGATCATCCAGGCCGGAGCGGTAATGACATGCCCGGGCGCGACGACGAGATGAATGATCCGGCCGTTGGCGCGCTCTTCGCTGTTCTCGCAGCGAAGCCGATGTCCGAAATACGGGTGCCAACGGTAATGGACCTCGACCTCCTGCCCAACATGGGCAGAATGACCCCGAGATGGCTCTCGGCAGAAAGTCCTGGCTGTTCTGCGGTTCCGATCGCGGCGGACAGCGCGCTGCCGTTCTCTACAGCCTGATCGTCAGCGCCAAGTTGAATGACGTCGACCCTCAGGCCTGGCTCGCCGACGTCCTCGCCCGACTGCCCGCCTATCCGGCCCATCGGATCGATGATTTGCTGCCGTGGAATTGGAGATCCGCAAAATTGCGGACCCAACCAGCGGCGGCCTGATCATGCAGCGCAATAAGGTGCATCACGTCTACACCGTCGATCGTGTCGCCAGGGACCTCGGCGTCAGCGAAGCGCTCATCCAGGACCTGACCCTCGGTCTCGAGCCCGAGGACGGCGTCATCTGGGTCTACGGCGCCAACGATGACGACGGGATCTTGGCCTTCACCGATGAAGGGATCGAGGAGGTCAAACTCCTCCTCGAAGAATATCGTCGCGTCTCCCCAAAGAAAGCTTGACCCCAGCACTCCGGTGCTCAGGTTCTCCTGGCCGCCGGATGCGCACGTCTGCGGTCTTCACCGGATGCGTACCCTGCCGCTGCCAAAGCGAAGTTTCGGCAATGAACTCCGCGAAATTCTCTTTGTCGCTGGCAAAGCATTTGGCGTCGGCACCACAACGCAAGGTGTTGTTGAGGCGGTGCGGCGACGTTTGATACATCCCTAAACGCGTCAACTGTCCGATCGGACAGGTGACGTACTTTAGGACGGCTGCAACTATCCCTCCGAGAACGGTCGGGGGATCGCGCCATGATCACGGCTCATGTCGTCAATGCGCAGAACAAACATCTCTATGAAAATGAGTTCGACGAATTTCTGCGCCGTCGGCACGATTTTTTTGTGCACCAGAAGCGGTGGCGGCCGCCAAGCCCAGATGCTCGCGAACTAGACCAGTTCGATACCGATGCTGCGACGTATCTCCTGGGTATCGAGGACAACCGGGTGGTGACGTCGGCGCGGCTGATCCCGACCAGCGAACCGCATATGGTATCGGAAGTCTTCCCTCACATGTGCGAGAATTTAGGGGTCCCGAGGCGCCCTGACTGGGCCGAGTGGACACGTACTTTCGTTGTTCCAGACAAACGTTCGGCCGGGCTGCGGGGCACGCTGACACAGCTCTGCTGCGCGGTGATGGAATACGCTCTCGACGAAGGCGTCAGCGCTGTGGGCGGCATCCAGGAAACCTACTTCATGCCGCATCATGGTGCGCTCAAATGGCGGGCCGAGCCGATGGGTATGGCAAGGGAGCAAAACGGCGAGTGGTACATCGTCGCGTATATTGAAGTGAATGAGGCGGCACTTGCGAGCGTCCGCAAGATCCTCGGGATCAATCACTCACTTCTGGTGCGGAGAGGCACGCAGCTGCCCTTTGTTGAGATGGCCGAAACGGGGAGGAGAGAACATGACCGAGATAGCTTTCGGAAAGAAAGTCAGCGCCGCATTTAAGGACAAGGTGATCACGATCTGTGATGAGCTGGGCTGTGACGCGAGCTTTTTGATGGCGTGTATGGCCTTCGAGACAGGCGAACGCTTTCGCTCGAACACTGTCAATAAAGTGAGCGGCGCAACAGGGTTGATCCAATTCATGCCAAGCACGGCAAAGGGCTTGGGCACAACTACCGGCAAACTTGCAGCGATGACCGAAGTCGGTCGCGCAGTATTTTAAGCCGCAAAGAGGCAGGCTCAAGACGCTATCCGACGTGTACATGGCGATCCTCTGGCCGGCAGCCGTCGGCAAGGCCGAAGCTTTTGTGATGTTCAGGGTGCCGACGGTCCAGTACCAGCAGAACAACGGTCTCGATAGCAACAAGGATGGTGCCGTGACTAAGGGCGAAGCGGCAGCGAGAGTACAAAATAAACTGACACGCGGTCTGAGCGATACCTTCCGCGGTTAGGTGACGACGGTCGCGGCGCGGCGCCTCCGTGCCGCGGTTTATTCTACTGCCCAAGGGAATTCGAATAGCGCAGGAGCGAGTCCGGAACTACGCGGGGAAGGACTTCGTCGTGTGGAGGTAGGAGCGAAGTCTAACAACTGCAATTCGGCCGCTGTCTGGACCGTACCCAATTTGTGGATCGCGATTGAGGACATCCCGAAAGGATGGAGCTGGCAATGCTGCGACTGTTGGTTAAGGCGAACTCCACGATTGCCGGACAGACACTGACTCGTGCGCAGCGGAAATATCAGGCTGTACCCCTATTTCGCAATATTGGATCTCAAACCGGCCAAGGAATGGCCGCAGGAGTCGCATGGCATGTTCTGTCTTCGGACGATAGCAGCGACAATCCGTGGGACGCCTGCCATAAATTGTTTTCGGATGAGTTCGGTCTGGCTGGCGGCATTGAGTTCGCTGAACCGGATTTGCAGCAGCGTTGGCTAGCCGGGGACGAAAAGGCAATGGGGCTCGCGCTAGCTGGAGGCTGCGGCAACGCGACCAAGCAGGACACGTCCTACCCGACTAATGTCGACAGCTATTGGTTGCGGAAGCGGGCGTTTTCGCAGTTCGATGACGCCTTCGCGAAAGTGGGTCCGGCAGCTGCCGGCCGGGTACGCGTCGCCCACCTCGATACAGGCTACGACCCTGACCATCATTCGCTCCCCGCACATATGAACCTTGCCCTCCAACACAACTTCGTCGACTCAGACCTGCGCAATGATGCGACCGATCGTGGCACCAGCGGGGGCCTCGCGAATCCAGGACACGGCACCGGCACTCTTGGCTTACTCGCGGGCAAGGCATTCGGTGCGTTCTCTGCCCTCGGCGGCGCACCGGACGTTGAGGTGGTGCCGATCCGCGTCGCCAACAGTGTGCTGCTATTCTACAACAGTGCCATCGCACAAGCCTTGGACTACGTGCACGGCCTTTCGGCCAATCCCGCTACCTTCATCCATGTCATCACGATGAGCATGGGTGGGCTCGCTTCCCAAGCTTGGGCCGAGGCGGTCAATGCCCTGTATGAGCAAGGCGTATTTGTCGTCACCGCGGCCGGCAACAACTACGCCAACTTGCCGACGCGCAACATTGTCTATCCGGCTCGCTTTGGCCGCGTCGTCGCCGCCTGCGGGGTGATGGCGGACCACCGGGCCTATGCCGATCTGGCGCTAAATCTGATGGCTGGCAATTACGGACCGCCCTCCAAAATGGGAACGGCCCTAGCCGCCTGCACACCAAATACCACCTGGGCCCGACGTGGCTGTCCGGAAATCATCGATTTCGATGGGAACGGCACCTCTTCGGCCACGCCGCAAATTGCTGCGGCTGCTGCCCTCTGGATACAGTTGAATGCAGCCAAACTGGCGGCCTATGGCCAAGATTGGATGCGTGCAGAAGCGGTGCGGCAGGCTTTATTTCGTTCCGCTGCCGGCAGCCCGGATGCCGCGCGGCTAGGCCGCGGCGAACTCAAGGCCCTTGCGGCATTGAGCATCGCGCCGCCGAGGCCTGCCGACCTAATCAAGGCGCCGCCCGACAGTGCGAATTTTCCGTTCTTGGACGTTCTCAGCGGCGGCGATTTCGGCGCCGTGCCCCCACAGGGCCGCCGGATGCTGGAGCTCGAGGCTCTTCAACTCTCGCAGTCCGCCGCTGTCGAGGTCCTACTCCCTGATCCCGCCGTGGATCCGCGTTCGCTGACGCCGAGGGACAAGTTGAACATTGCCGACGCGTTGATGGCGCAGCCGGGTGTCTCCAGGGCACTTTGCACGGCATTGAAGAATGGCGGCAGGACGTCAGTACCGGTATCCCTAGTTGCTCCAGTCACGTCCCCGACGCCGCCCGGCGATGCGATCGCGAGGAAACGGCTCGATACGGCGATGGCGCCCGTGGTCCGGCCGCCAAATCGCCGTCGGTTGCAAGTCTTTGCCGTCGATCCGTCGCTCGCCACCGATATGGGCACCGCAGCGATCAATCGCGCAGTAATCGATGTACGATGGGAGAAAGACCTGCTGCCGGGGCCGGTGGGCGAATATATCGAAGTGGTCGATGTCGATCCGGCGAGCCGCTGCGCGTATGCGCCGGTTGACCTCAACCACCCTTACCTTTTGATGCAGGACGGGCTGACGCCCTCCGAGGGCGATCCACAATTTCACCAGCAGATGACGTACGCAGTCGCCATGCGGACCATCGAGCGTTTCGAGCGGGCGCTGGGTCGATCTGCCCTATGGGCGCCGCAACCGGGCGAAATAAGGGGCATGAAGGACAGCTATATCCAGCGACTACGGATTTACCCGCATGCCATCCGCGCCGCGAACGCATTCTATAGTCCAGATCGTAAGGCGCTGCTGCTTGGCTATTTTACCGCGGCGGGCGACAGCGCCGGTCTTGGCTTGCCACACGGAGTCTACTTCGCAGCACTGTCGCATGATGTTATCGCACACGAAACCACTCACGCCCTGCTCGATGGTCTGCACCGGCGGTTTCGCGAGCCGACCAATCCGGATGTCCTGGCCTTTCATGAGGCGTTCGCCGACATCGTCGCGCTGTTCCAGCATTTCAACCTGCCGGAGGCCCTGAAGCATCAAATTCGAAAGACCGCTGGCGACCTGTCGCAGGAAAGTCTGCTGAGTCAGCTCGCTGTAGAGTTCGGCCAGGCCATGAATGGCAATTATGGGGCGCTGCGCGATGCAATTGGCAGAACTGATAAGCACGGCAAATGGAATCCCGCCAAGGTCATGCGCAGCGACTATGATCCACGCAAGGAACCACACGCGCTCGGTTCGGTGCTGGTTTCAGCAATTTTTGCCGCTTTTCTCTCCATCTATCGGGGACGCACAGCCGACCTAATTCGCCTCGCCACCAGTGGCACCGGTATCCTGCCGCCTGGCGAAATTCCGGTCGATCTTGCCGACCGCATGGCCGATGAGGCCAGCAAGGTTGCCGGGCAGGTTTTAGCTATGTGTATCCGGGCGCTCGATTATTGCCCGCCGGTAGACATCACTTTCGGCGATTACCTGAGGGCGCTCATAACCGCCGACCGCGACCTGGTACCCGACGACCCGCGCGGATACCGCACGGCCTTCGCAGCAGCTTTCCGAGATCGGGGGATCTTGCCACCTGGCGTTCGCCATTTATCCCCCGCCAACCTGGTATGGGACCCGCCAGTTCTGGGCCTTGACAATCTTGCGAGCGTGCTCGGCAAGATGGAACTCACCTGGAATCTCGACTGTGACCGCGAGAAAGCCTACGAAGCGTCGCAGCATAACGCCGCGATCTTTCACGGTTGGCTTGTTTCACACCGGCAAGTCACGGATGAACAATTGACGGCTCTTGGTTTCGTTCGCGAGACCGGCCCCAAGCCAATCCCGCTTCTCGACGGCACGTCGATTGACGGCATCATCGGCGGCATCGAGGTGCATTCGGTGCGACCAGCGCGCCGTGTCGGGCCCGACGGACAGAGCCAGACCGATCTCGTCGTCGAAATCACCCAGACCTGGCGCCCAGCCATTCCCGATGGCTCCAGCTATCGCGGAGGCTGCACGCTTCTTATTGACCTCAAGTCCAGTGCCGTTCGCTACATCGTCACCAAGAAACTCATGGGCGCCGGCCGGATCGCAGCACAACGCGATTATCGCAGCCGCATGAACGAGAATCTACGAGCTTGTTATTTCGGCGGGTCACCGGCGGGCAGGGAGCCGTTCGCCTTGCTTCACGGCATGAGCTAGGAGCGCGACATGGCACGGAAATCGACCACCAAGCTCAGTGCCGCCGCACCCAAGGGGGCCGATCCAGCCGGATTGCTGACCGCTGCACGGGCCAAAATTCGCATGTACCGGCAGGGTCTCGGAGACTGTTTCCTGGTTACGCTCCCGAGGCAGCATGGCGACCCCTACCGGATTCTCATCGATTGCGGGGTGATACTCGGCACCAAAAAGGCTGGCGAGATCATGACGCAAGTGATGGACAATGTGATTGAGGAGACCGATTCCCACATTGATCTGCTAGTGGCGACACACCAGCACTGGGACCATCTGTCGGGCTTCATCCAGGCCGCGGACTCTTTTGCCAAGCTCAAGGTGGATAAGGTCTGGGTGGGATGGACAGAAGATCCGAATGATGTCCTCGCCAACGAACTCCGGGATGAGCGCAAGAAGGCCATCAGCGCCCTCAGACTGTGCGGATCGACCATGACCATGGCGGGAGATTCGGAAGGGGCGGCCGAGATCGATGCACTAGTGGGATTTTTTGGGGCTGCGGGATGCCAATCGACCGAAGATGCCCTGAAAATAGCTATGGCGAAGGCCGATGTGCGCTATTGCCGCCCAACTGACGATCCGGTTCATCTTTCTGATCCTGACGTCCGGCTATATATCCTTGGTCCGCCGCCCGATGCCAAGCAGATCCGTCGCACCCTGCCGTCAACCAAAAACCCTGAGACTTATGGCGTTTCTGCGCATCTACCGGCCGCTGACGTGGCGAGCGCGCTCTCCGCCGAAGACGGCAATTCGCCTTTCGACGGGCTGCGCCCCATCCCGTTTGCCAATGCCAGGGGCATGGATTTCTTTCGCCGGCGCTATTGGGGGCCCAACGAGGATGCGCCTGCATGGCGCATGATCGACACAGCCTGGCTCGATGGCGCCTCGGAACTGGCGCTGGCACTCGACAGCGCCACGAACAACACAAGCTTGGTGCTGGCTATCGAGTTCGTTGCCGATGGCGACGTGCTTTTGTTTGTCGCGGACGCTCAGGTGGGCAATTGGCTTTCGTGGCAGGACCTCTTCTGGACGGTGGACGAGAAACGGATAGCAGGCCCCGATCTGCTGGCGCGCACAATTTTTTATAAGGTTGGGCATCACGGCAGCCACAACGCTACACTGCGTGAGAAAGGCCTCGATCTGATGAAGAACCTGCGAGTCGCGGCAATCCCGGTCAACCATCAGATGGCGCTAGATAAAAACTGGGGCAACATGCCGCTTCCCGCGCTACTGCAGGCGCTGAAAGCCTCAGCAAAGGTAGGTGTCGTGCGTGCCGACGAAGCGCCAGCAGAGCCAATTGAGGGTATCGCGTGCACGGATCTCTATTTTGACATTTCGGTTTAGCGGGTGGGCG
This sequence comes from Mesorhizobium sp. M1227, assembly GCF_040318315.1. Classification (NCBI taxonomy): domain Bacteria; kingdom Pseudomonadati; phylum Pseudomonadota; class Alphaproteobacteria; order Hyphomicrobiales; family Phyllobacteriaceae; genus Mesorhizobium; species Mesorhizobium sp. M1227. Next base: position 4,323 of record NZ_JAMYLZ010000068.1, on the reverse strand, counting down.
CGGATTGTAGCCAACTGATCACCGAATTGCCGCACGCTAGGATTTGATTTTCCGTGTTGCGACGGCCCCCGATCGCCAGCTGAAGAAAATCAGAGCACAGGTAACGGCAAGGTGCGCGCAGCAGGGTCACCCAAGAGTGTTCGTCACAAGGGGTATTCGGATGTCAACGAGCTTTCAACCTTTGCGCAGCCTAGGATACATGCTTCGGGCTGGACCGCCCGACGAGAAGAACGAGGTCCTCGCCCACGAATGGCTGTCGCTTAAGACGATCTGGGAGGCCACTCGACCAAATGTGACTGACCCCGCGAGCGTGGCAGCGATAGACAGCCTTTTCCCTAAATCTTTGGTGTGGAAGTCAGGGGCTGAGGAATGGCACGAGCTAAACGCCGCAGAGCAGGCGATCGGCTTGATGCTTTTTGAGCCGCAACTTACTACTGAATTCCTGATACTCATAGAATTGGGTAGAGCGCGCAGGTTAACAAACCTAGCGGCGCACGAGAACAACGCCAAATTATTTGATACACCGGATGAAAGCGATGCCGCCATGCGGCGCAAACGCGCCGCGTACATAGCACTACTCGACGATCTACAGAGATGGTTTATCAATCAGCGGTTTAGCAGAAGGTTGCGCAGCGAGACAGCTTCACGCCTTTTCTTTTTCGGGGTGTGCGTGATGGGGATTTCAATATTGCCTTTCCTTCTGTACTTCCTCATCTTCTCGTTAAAATTTGACGGATCCAGTATGGTGCCGGGCGATGTCGCAAAAGGATACAAGCTATTCTCCTCTAACCCGCTTTTCGGTCTCGGGATGGTTTCTGCGTTTGGAATCCTCGGCGCCTATTTCAGTAGAGTGATGAGGTTCCAGATGAACGTTCGGACATTCGGGTTTGAGGACGTCATGACTGAGTACCAGCCTCGGATGCTGTATGTGCGTCTGCTGTACGGCATGATAGGCGCATTCGTTTTCTATTTTCTCCTGCGAAGTGGCATTATCGGTGGTTCTGCGTTTCCAGACCTAACAAACATCTCAGTTGGAGAGCAGATTGTCTGGCAAGCATCTGAGACTGGTATTTCCCCATCCAGCACGCATAGCAAATTGATGGATCCAAGCGGCTTGACAATCCTGGGTCCGACTGTCGATCTTGCGAAACTCCTTGTCTGGTCATTCCTCGCCGGTTTCTCGGAACGGCTTGTACCTGACACACTCGACAGAACAGAGGCACGGGCGAAGGCAGCAGATCACGAGTAGATAGCCCTGCTGCCAAAAGGATAGCCCCTTACATCAGCACATCGTTGACCGGCAGCTTGTCGTGGCGTGTATTGGCGCAGCGGAACTGCTTGAGCTTGTTGAAGAAGCGTCCGATGATGTTTCGCTCCTTGCGGAGGTGGGCGTCGCTGGGGATGTTGGATCTTGCGGGCTTCGCTTCGGCGGGATGATGACCCTGCGTTTCCGCGATCTTTTCGTGCAGACGGTCGCAAACATAGCCATTGCCGGCGATTTGTGGCGCCAGCCTCGAAGCCATCGGTGATATCCAGGGCAAAGGCAATGTCGTTGCCATGCACCTGCGCTGAAGCGTGCTTAGGAATGAATGTGCGAACCATCCAAGCTACTCGCCCACCACTGCAGTCACACCAATTTCATCAGCTGACGCATTCAGTGCTCTTGGTCGCTGGCAAAACGGTGCAGGTCTTAATAGAATATTCCGCGCTTCTAAATTAGGTTACACTCCCATCGTGGCATAGAGGCGGAGGGTCTCTGGCATGATCGATTCAGACGTGTTCGACTTTGTCGAACGCTGCAGGAAGCACACCGCAACGGGACCGCTGCTGGCCGATCTGCTCGAGACCGTACGAAATCTCGGCTTCGAACATCTTATACTGAGCGGCGTCCCCCTTGGCGGGCAGAAGCTTGCGCCGATGGTGGAACTGAATGGCTGGCCGGCGGGCTGGTTCGAACGCTATATTGAAGCCGAGCATGCGGCTGTTGACGGCGTTTGCATTTATTCAGCAAAAACGCTTAAGCCGTTTCTTTGGGCCGACGTCCCGGCAAAATGGTCCGGCACAGAAGGTTCGCGACGTGTTGCGGGCGAAGCGACGGAGTTCGGCATTTGGAGTGGTTTCGCCGTGCCGATGCTGAGCGTTCACCATTGGCAGTCCGTGCTGTCGTTTGCGTCTTCCGCGAAGTCCTGCACGCTCTCGCCGCGCCATCAAGTGCAACTGGTGACGATGGCCGTTTACGCCGGCATGTCGATCCAGGCTTTGTCGAATGACGGTGAAGGCGACGAAGGTCTTCTGACCGATCGGGAAAGGGAGGTGCTTTTGTGGGCTGCAGCCGGCAAGACCTCTTCGGAAACATCCCAGATACTTGGCCTCACCGAGCGCACCGTCAAATGGCACGCAACAAGGGCTCGGGAAGCGTTTGGCGTCGGCACCACAACGCAAGCTGTTGTTGAGGCGGTGCGGCGACGTTTGATACATCCCTAAAGTACGTCAACTGTCCGATCGGACAGGTGACGTACTTTAGGACGGCTGCAACTATCCCTCCGAGAACGGTCGGGGGATCGCGCCATGATCACGGCTCATGTCGTCAATGCGCAGAACAGTAAGCGCGAATTTCCCCGCACCTTTTGCTGTTGAGTGCTCTGATGCATGAGGTGTCCACCAAAATAGGTGGACACCTTGTGATGGAAGAAGATGAGCAGAAACTGCGGGTGAGGCTTGTCGGTCGGGACGGGCGACGCCGATACGACCCGGCATCGAAGGACCGTCTTGTCTCGGCCTGTCTTGAGCCTGGCGTGTCGGTATCGAGGCTTGCGCTCGAACATGGGGTCAATGCGAACCTTCTTCGGAAGTGGATAAAGAAGCGGGCGGAGACCCAGTCCCTCCCACAGCCCCCACCATCGGCGTTCATTCCGGTTCAGATTGAAAGCACTTCCGATCGGGCCTTGCTGCGACAGAGCAGCATGGCTGCGGTGGATTTGCTGGGGACTTGCGATGGGGCACGTAGGTCGGCATCGAAAAGGACAGCGCCTTTTTCCTCTCCAGCCAAGGTGAGCGCGTCGCTGCCGAACGGCGTGACGTTGACGCTGGAATGCGGTGATGTGGATGCGTTGACGGCGACCATCGGAGCACTTGGGTCATGTTCAGACTGGGCGCTGACCTGAAAGTCTACCTGCACCGCGAGCCGATCGACTTTCGGGCCGGCATCAACAGCCTTGCGGTTCTGGTCCAAGAGACGATGGCGCTCGATCCGTTTGCTCCGGCGGTTTTTGCGTTCTGCAATCGCCGTCGCGACCGGATGAAGCTCCTGTTCTTCGATCGGTCGGGCTTTGTGCTGGTCCTGAAGCGGCTGACCGAGGACAAGTTCCGGTGGCCGCGCCGGGAGGCAGCGGTGGTCACGCTTACGACCGAGCAATTGCACTGGATCCTCGACGGCATCGACATCGATGCGATGGTCCGCCATCCGGTGCGGCAATATCAGGTTGCGGGTTGAGGGCTCTCGAATTGAGCGGTTGACGCGGCGGCATGCTTTCGATTCAAGAATCTGATGAATCGACCCGGCGAACCGACTGTTGAAGCGTTGATGGCGCGTATTGCTGCGCTGCAGGCGCAGAACCGTCAACTCACCGAACGCGTCGTCAAACTCGAGGAAGAGCTGGCGCTTGCACGACTGCATCGTTTTGCGCCGCGCAGTGAAAAGCACATTGACCGCCTCTTCAATGAAGCCGAACAGGCCGCGGATGAGGACGCCGCCGACAACGAAGATGGCGGCGTCGTTGTCCTGCCGGACACGGGCTTGCCGGCGAGCGAAGGGGCGACGGGAAAGAAGCGCGGCCGCAAGGCCTTGCCGGAAAACCTGCCGCGCGAGCGCGTCGAGTATGACCTTCCCGACGATCAGAAGGCTTGTCCTTGCTGCCGTCACCAGATGCATCGCATGGGCGAGGCCGTTACCGAGCAACTTCATATCGAGGTGAAGGCGAAGGTCCTGCAGAATGTGCGGTTCAAATATGCTTGCCGTCATTGCGACCGTACCGGCATCAACACGCCGGTCGTGACCGCGCCGATGCCCGCGCAACCCTTGCCGGGCAGCATCGCCACGGCCTCGACGCTGGCCTTCGCGCTCGTTCACAAATACGTCGACGGCACACCGCTCTACCGCCTGGCGCAGGCCTTCGAGCGCGCGGGCGTTCCTGTCAGCCGTGGCGCTCTGGGTCACTGGGTGATCGGCTCGAGCGAAAAGCATCTCGCCCGCATCTATGACGTGCTGAAGCTGCGGCTCAGATCGCAGCCCCTCATCCATGGCGACGAGACCACGGTCCAGGT
>NZ_JAMYLZ010000067.1:0-11875 GCF_040318315.1 Mesorhizobium sp. M1227 | reverse complement strand
TCATCACCTCGTCTCCAGCGAAGACGCCGCTCAGCGATTGCGCCATCGCCGTCAGCTTACCGCCAGCATCCTTCATCATGGATGAACCCTCGTCCATCTGATCGAGACAAGTCTTCAGCCGGGCAGCCTGCTGCTTCGTCTCGTCGAGGTGCTGTCGGATCCGGTCGCTCAGCTCGGGATAGTTCTCGATACGGCCCAACTGCCCGTTCAACATCGTTTCGGCCTGCTCTTCCATGGCATGGGCATCTCTAAGCCATTGGACAAACCATTCGCGGCTTTCTGACATTTCGGATCTCCTTTGCGATTTAAGGAAAAACTTTCAGAAGAAGACATTGTTCCGGAGTAGAGCCCGCCGAACGCCCCTGACAGTCGTGGCGGGTCTCAATTCACCTCGCGAAAAATCCTGCAGCGATGCGTGGAAAAGGCCAAGATCGCGGAAGATCGGCGCAAGGAAAACGGCCCGTGGACGCTCGCCGCTGCGCCGCTCCATCACAAAATCCAACTGGCACTGGCCGCTCCTGGCCATCCGACGCGGCGACATACGGCGACATATTGAAGGTCCGCATGGCATACTGCGACCGCTGCATGTCGTTCCTGGCAAGTAAGAACGGCAAGCAGATCAAGCTACTAGCGCTCGGCGAAGCTGAAGTGGATTCTCGACGAGGCGCTGATCGCGGAGGCTGGCGCTCCGCATTGAGCCTTGTGCCTCACCGCGCCACCGCAGTCACAAGGAACGCGACGGCCTCTCCGCTCGTTGATTGCTTTTCGAATCGAGCCGCCGTCATGAGGCTTCTAATATACGCCGGCCATCCTAAGGCGGACCTATGACCAGAGTTACAAAAGTTGAACTTCATCGGGGAACACTCCTTCTGTCTGCCTGTTCGATTTGCCAGGCGCATCCCGCGCATTCAGACAGGAGAAAGAAGATGAAACGCATCCTTTTGGCTTCGGCCGTGCTGGCGGTGTCGGCAGGGCTTTCCTTTGCCCAGACGACCAGCGGAACTTCGAGCGGAACCTCGACCAGCGGAACCTCGACCACGACAACCATGCCCAGTACGACGGATCAGGGCACCGGCACGACGAGCAGCGGCACCAACATGTCCGGCGATCAGGGCACCGACACGACCACCACCAGCGGCACCACAAATCCGAACTCGGCCAGAGACTGCGCGCCCGGCCAGCAGACTGGCAGCGCTCAGCAGGCGGCGCCTGGTCAGCAGGACACGACAGCCAATACCGCCGCGCCAGGCCAGGTGAAAAAGACCGACGAAGGTTGCTGATTGGCACATCGGCTCAGGTTGGAATCACCAGCGTGTGGCTGGCTGATCTCCCCCGACCACCGCCTGAACTCAACTCGGCTGGCGAGCAAGTTCCCGCCAGCCGAGCATCAGTTCAGGAACCTTTGCGCTTGCTTGTGCTTTCAGTGGGGCACGCGTGGTTTCTTTTGCTTTCGGTCAGATAGATATCCGTCTGCTCGCGCATCTTGCCTGAAGGGAGCTGCGGTCGCGCTCAGAGGAGAGCCGCGCTGTATTGCCGATAGCGCTAGAGCGATTCGAAGCCCTACGGCAACCGGCAGTCGGACTGACACCAAGTTGGCTCCGAGAGCGTTGGGAACAGCCTTGCACGGCACGTTGCTCAGTTTGGACCTTCGCAAAGGATGTATGGAATGGCGAAAGACGTTTCTCGCGAGGAAGAGCAACGCGGCACCGGAAAGGTCCTCATCTGGGGCGCCGCGATCGCCCTCGTTCTCTTTGTTGCCCTGCTGGCCATATTCGTTCTGGGGTAGTCCTGATTGCTGCAGCAGGATCAAACTTGGGTGCACGAGGTTGTGAGCCTAGAGAGCTGCAGAGCCTACTTGGATCTTGAGCACCGTGGGGTTGAATGCAAGCTCCCGTGTGGTGCAAGTGACTGCTAGGCTTTCGTGGTTTTTGGTGTCCTCTTCGGTTTAGATGCCGCGGCCGACGTCACAGCAAGTGCGGCCTTCAGGCGCTGCTCCCGAAGCCGCGGTCTTTGCGTCTCGTGCCGCACGCTCAATGTCGGTCAATCCTCGTGCAGCATCCGAGGTGCGCTCGTCTCTGGCTTGTCTTTCTTTCTCGGTAGGCAAATTCCTACACTCCGATGTGCCAGCACAGTCGGCTGTCGGCACCCAACCACGGTCGCCATATCGTATTCCACGCCAACAGAAAAAACCCGCCTCGACTGCCGCTGAGCGCGCGCATCCCCGCCTCTGGAACGCTTCAAATACTTTGCCGTTGTTAAAGGCACCTGCAGGAGCCAGGCATGAGAGTATTCCAACGAATTTTGCCGCTCGCCGTGTTCGCGTTGCAACTCTTTGCCGTTCAGTCATTTGCTCAGACCGAGCAGCAAGATCTTCCGGGGCAAGGCGCATCATCGACAACCGAAGATGCCGAGGATGTCGGCGTCGACGTTTCGCTTGGCAGGCACGAAGTGAAACAGCAGATCGCACGGGAGCTTGGAATCTCTGAGGTGGAAGTGCCTCTGGCAGTTCATGTGCCTATCGAGCTCGCCAAGCGGGTCTGCGAGAAAGAGGTATTCGACGCACGCGCCAATGTGAACCGAAGCTGCACCGCGACGAAATACATCCCGGAAATTGCCGAAGCAGCACGAAATCGTCCGCAAACCTCTGCCGTTCCGGAGCAATAGGCGAAGACGAATACTATGGGATAAAGAAGGGGTGCTTGGCTACTCTGGGCGATCGACAAAGCGCCGCCCCGAACGTTTGGAGCGCTTGCGCGTAAGTTTTCAGGCAGCGTCGATACCGCTTGGCTTCCCCAGAGGATGAATCAGTTTGGGGCCGTATGCTTCGACAAAAGGCGCACACCAGATTGCGAAGGCAACCTTCGACCGGTAGAGGCGGACACTGCTTGTTAGCTAGCAGCATCTTGATGATCGCCAAACTGACGAGCTTCTCTGGTCAGCATAGTAGCTTTTTGAGACTCCCGGCCCTTTTAGGTATACTTTCCCCTGACTGTCGGCAATTGTTAGGGCGTCGTCAGCTGTGAGCGACCATCGCGCTTCCGCCCCGATCGGGAGACAGCGCAGATGAAACCTCGTTCAAGAACGAACTGTTGCGGCGCCTGAGCGCGCCGGATCTGACCTTGCTGCAGCCTCACCTCGAAGGCCGTCATTTGGGACTGACGACGTACCTGGAGCAGGCCTCGGTCCCGATTGACACCGTCGATTTCTTCGAGAGCGGTCTCGGGTCAATGGTGGCGAAGCTTCGGGCTGAGGTCGAGGCCGAGGTTGGCCTTATTGGCTTTGACGGTATGACCGGATCAGCCCTGGTCATGGGTGAGGACCGGTCCCCGCACGATTGCTTGTTCAATTGAAGGCTGAAGCTATTGCTATAGACGCGCGTTGGCGGATCGTTCTTATGGGCAGCCCGAGGCGGAATACATCCGACTGATCGGGACGCCCCGTTGCTCATGATGTCACCCGTGCTGCCCTCTCTCCCGTCGCTGACCACATTCGGGCGGTGGCGATTGGCACCTGTCAGGACGTTCTGGCAAGGGTTGTCCAACGGTATGAAACCGCAGTGTCGATTCAGGACAGGCTCGTTGAACATTGCAAGGAGGTCGGATTAACACTGCAAGCAGATGAAGCTTTTTTGCAGGCCTTGTGGTTGTCGCTGGCGAAGGCCAGGACGGCCTTGGAGCGTGAGGTCCCCCCGGCACCGCTGCATGCGCACCTGGCCGGCCGCTCTAGTCCTGGACAATTGCCGACCTCGTCGCTGGTCAGCATGCCAGAATGTCGATGCCGGAAGCCATGAGGACCCCGATTGAATGTTCTCATTCGTTTGTGATCGGGGGTGCAAGGCAATCCGGCTCCAGCGCATGTTGGCCTCAGGAACAAACCGCGGTCGCATCCGTTCAGCATCGCGAAGGACGAGACGGCTGTCCACGGCCTTTCCGGTACTGCAAAGGAGACATGACGTGCTCCGTCCGCAGAGGGGGTTTTCGAAGACCATCTGAGGCTTCGCGCCGCTGGCGACATCGAGGAGGATCTTAGGCGCAACTATGCTGTGGACGTGGTCCTCTTGACCGCGAATTCGAATTTAGAGGCCATGATGCCGTCCGCCTGTCGTCCAAACGCCTGCGCGAGCAGCTGCCTCAAGGTGAGTTCAACTACATCGCAAAACAGGTCCGCGGCCCCTATACATTGCTGATCTGGTCGGCAACTTCGTCCAGGTTCGACGCCATTGAGGGCGCCGACAGTTCCGTCATTCAGGACGGCAAGATTGTCTTCCAGTCCATTCACTACAGGTTGCACCCCAAGGCGGCTGGGGAAGCCGGCGGGCTCTTCCACTCACCGCATCCGACTGGTCACAAGCTTTGTTCAGTACCGGCGCCATCCACCAGAAACGTCCTGATCACAGATGCGGCGGGATTTCCTCGAAGCGGCCGAAAAGCAGGACTGCGGCGCAATTCACCCACACGTCGATCCTGCCGAAACGCGACACGGCAAAGCTGCGCATTCTCCACGGGCCGCATCGTCCGCCATATCGGTGGCAAAGGTCAGCGCCTCACCGCCCAAGCCGGCGCACTCCTTGGCGACCTTGTCGAGTGCGTCCGCGTTTCTTGAGACCAGCACTAGCCGTGCGCCTTTGCGCGCCAAACCCAGAGCAGTCGCTCTGCCGATGCCGCTCGAGGCGCCGGCGACCACGACGACGGCTCCCCGCAGTTCGGCCATTCGTCAACCTATCGGGATAATTCCGGGCGGGAGTTGAGATCCTCACCCTCTTCGGGATGGACGCCTACCCTGTGTTCGTAGACAAGCGTTCCGCCTTTCCAGCCGGTGTAGACGAGCAGCAGAACGACAATCGTTGATAGCGCCAGGCCCAGGGCAAGGCGCCCTCGGCGGCACCGGCGCTTAGGCGCAGCATGAAGCTGGCCAGCGCCAGCACCACGGCCACGACATTGCCGACCATATGGTGCCACGCTGCATTGATGGACCGCACCCTTGAATTTCCAAGAAAATCGGTAAAGCCGGCCAGCGCCGCGGCAGCGCTCATCAACAGGACAAAGCCGAGCAACCAGAAGGATGCTTCGGCCCAGAATGCATTTCCGGTGGACCAGATGCCGCCGACGCCGTGCAAAACCGCCGGCCCTACTTGTTCTTTTTGAGGAGACGAGCTTCCCTCAGGATTGAGCCGCGATCGAAGCCGACCAGCGACATTATCTCGCGTATGTGGTGTTCGGATACGCCTGACTCTCGCGCGAGCTCGCTGACGATTTCAGCATTCGGGCCGAGCCGCCCTTGTTCTTCCGCCATTACACCAATGCCTCGTATTGGGCCAAGAGTGCGACAGTCGCTCCCAAGCGTCAGCGGCCATGTTGTATTGCTGACGATTTGCTATTGTACGGTTCCGGACCAATTCTAGCCAGGGGATTCGCTCAGGTCTGCACTTGCCGTCCAAGCGCCTGCCGGGAAGCCGACAGTAGTTCTTCCTCGTCCACTAGTCCGGCCATGTAATTTGCAATGATCCGGGACGCCAACGCCTTAAGCGCTTCTCCAACCCTCTCGAACTCCGAGAAGAGATCGGGAACCTTGATCAGGTGCGGGCAAAGGTCCGTTGCGAAAAATGCGGCCGCAAGGACTCGATGACAGCGGAACCCTTCAGGCAGACGATCCTCATTCCGGAACTTCCGCAATGGAGCGCAGCCGAGATGCTCAAGCCGCTGCTGGCGCGGCGGACTGAAATCAGCGGTCAACCCGACCGTCGCTCGCTGTTGGCTGCCGCTGTGCCGTGGCGAAGGAACAACAAGAGACTGGTCCAGTTAGAGCCATGCATGCGTCGAAATGAAAGAGGAGATGACAATGGCGACAAAAAAAAGCTCTCAGGGCAGCTCCAAGGGCTTGGAAGACCTTTTCTATGATGGTCTGAAAGACATCTACTACGCCGAACGCAAGATTCTGACGGCGCTCCGGAAAATGGCAAAGGGCGCGGAATCCGAAGAGTTGAAGGCGGCGTTCGAAAAACATCGTGACGAGACGGAAGGTCAGATCGAGCGTCTGCAGCAAGTTTTCGACGCCTTTGGCAAGAGAGCCCAAGGGAAAACGTGCCCGGCGATCGACGGCATCATCGAAGAAGGACAGGAGATTTTGGAGGAATTCGAGGAGGCTCCGGCATTGGACGCGGGTCTCGTGGCTGCAGCCCAGTCCGTCGAACATTATGAAATAGCGCGCTACGGGACTCTTGTCACATGGGCCGGGTTACTTGGCTTGAAAGACGCCGTCCCGCTGCTCGAACAGACGCTCAAGGAAGAAAAAGCAACCGATGAGGCGCTCACCCGACTAGGCGAAACAGGCGTCAACGAACGGGCGATGCAACAGGCCGCATAACTTCGGATCGAATCGACGCGACCGCGGCCCCGGCAGACGGGATTGGAGCTTGGTTGTATTCGCCAATCCAGGCACACGTGTACACCGCAGCCGCCGAGCCGTCGACGTGGTGGTGGCCGACCGGTTTCGACTAGGCCACTGGAACTGACAATGGGGACTGCGAATGCGATTACTTGCCCACGCCTTGGGCGACAGGATGTTGGTATGAACGAGGATACCGCTCGTCGGCCCACGGCAGGCTCTTCCGGGTTCGACAGCTTTTTCATGGCTGGTTTCGAGTGTTCCTCCCACAGGCGCGCCGACGGGGCCCGTCTTGATCTGATCCGCGCGACCTCACATGACATCCATGCACATGCCGACTATCGCCGTTGTGCCGAGCTTGGGCTTCGCACGATCCGCGACGGCTTGCGCTGGCACCTGATTGAAACAGCGCCCGGAGTCTTCGACTGGTCGAGTTGGACGTCGGCGATCGAAGCAGCCCAGGCGGCCGGGGTGCAGATTATCTGGGATATCTTCCACTATGGCTCGCCAGACCATATCGACCAAGGTAGCCCGGGGTTTATCAAGGCCTACGTCCGTTTCGCCGCGGAAGCTGTTCGGGTTCATCGCTCCGCTACCGGGGTGGCTCCGCTGGTGTGCCCGATCAACGAGATTTCGTTTTTTGCATGGGCGGTGGAGGTCGGCTATTTCCCCCGCGTCGGGCCGACCAAGCGTGGATGGTTCAAACGACACCTTGTCAGGGCAGCGGTCGCCGGCGTGAGGGTCATGCGGGAGGCCGAACCCGGCTGCAGGTTCATCTGGGCTGAACCGCTGATCCATATTGCTCCTCGTGACCGTACTCACCCCGAGCGGCGGCGCGCCGAAAATGCTCGCCAGGGCCAATTCGAGGCGTATGACATGCTGATCGGGCGCGTGGAACCGGAGTTGGGCGGCAGCGAGGACGTTGTGGACGTCGTCGGCCTCAACTTCTATCCGCACAACCAATGGTACTTGAATGGCCCAACGATACCGATGGGGCACCACGAATACCGTGCACTTTCGGAAATGCTGGTCGAGGTCGCCGAGCGATACAAGAAGCCGATGTTCATCGCCGAGACCGGCGCCGAAGGTTCAGGCCGGCCAGCCTGGCTTCACTACGTTTGCGACGAAGTGCGCGATGCGACGAGCCTCGGTGCACCCGTTCAGGGTATATGCCTGTACCCGGTGACGGCCTACCCAGGTTGGGACAATTCGCGCCACGCCGAAGTCGGCTTGTTCTCCACCATTCATGCGGACGGCTCGCGCACTGTTTGCAAGCCACTCGCGGACGAGTTGGAGCGCCAGCGCCAATCGTTCTTGGCGTTTGAGGAACAACAAGCAAGCGCGCTATAGCCTCGCTGATACGAACAGTGTGCGCTTTTCAGCTGCATCAACAGCACAGCATATCTAGAGCTGTTCGCCGAGAAGCCGAGAAACATCGTTGGCCTCTTTGGCCGTGGGTCGCCCGACGCCGGTCAGGCCGGCGCATCATTCACTCGGCCGCCTCGCGCTGCGTCGGCGTGACGAGCATCCCGTTTGCTGGCAGGCGTGTCTGAATGCGCCCGAACGTAGCCAATGCCTGGCCGACCACCTGATCCATATTGTAATAGCGATATGTTGCAAGACGTCCGACGAACCAGACCTCCGGGCACGCCGCGGCCAAAGCTTCGTATCGTTTGTACAAAGCCTCGTTTTCGGCCCGCGGCACCGGGTAATAAGGATCTCCGACGTCGGTGGGGTATTCGTAGGTGAGGCTGGTCTTCGGACTCTGCTGACCGGTCAGATGCTTGTACTCGGTGATCCGTGTGTATTTTTCCGTCTGCGGATAGTTGACGACGGCGACCGGTTGAAACTGCTCGCAATCAAGCGTCGTGTGCTCAAAGCGCAGCGAACGGTAGGGCAAGCGACCAAGCTTCCAGTCGAAATACTCGTCGATCGGACCGGTATAGATCATCTGCTGGAAGGGGATCTTGTCGCGAATTTCGCGGTAGTCGGTCTGCAGCATGATCTTGATCTTAGGGTGATCCAGCATGCGCTGAAACATGCGCGTATACCCGCCTGCCGGCATGTTCTGAAAGCTGTCGCCAAAATACCGATCGTCGCGATCGGTCCGGGTCGGGACTCGCGCCGTCACTGACTTGCTCAACTGGGAAGGGTCGACACCCCACTGCTTCCTCGTGTAGCCGCGGAAGAATTTCTCGTAGAGCTCTCTGCCTACTGTGCTCACCACGACGTCCTCGGCGGTGCGGACTTCTTTGACCGTTTCGCGTCGGAAAGCGAAGAAGTCCTGCAGCTGCTCGGACGTCAATTCAAGGCGATAGAGGCGGTTTATGGTGTCGAGATTAATCGGTATCGGCAGCAGCTTTCCATCGACAAGCGACAGCACGCGATGTTCGTAAGGCCGCCATTGCGTGAATTGCGACAGATAGTCGACGATCGATTGGGCGTTGGTGTGAAAGATGTGAGGCCCGTAACGGTGAATTAGTATTCCCGCCTCGTCGTAGCAGTCATAGGCATTGCCGCCGACGTGATTTCGTCGGTCTATGATCAGGACGCTTTCCTGCCGTTGCGATGCGATACGCTCGGCCAGCACACTGCCGGCGAAACCGGCCCCTACGATCAACCAGTCGAACACGCTCACGCCCTCCTCAGGAATGGGACGACGCTCTTCATCGCATGGGCGCGCTCGATGTGGGCAGCCATCGCGCTCCAGGTCTTCTCCCAGGACATGTCGGTGAGGTAGGCGTCGGCCTTCTTCACCAGGGAATCGCGGGGGTGGGCCAGGATCGAGCGAAGCTTGGCCTCGATGTCCTCCGCCTCGACAATCTCGACAAGGCCTTCGACGCCGTAGGTACGCACAACGTCGACGATGGCCGTGGACAACACCGGCAGTCCTGCCGCAAGAAACTCGGGAGTCTTGGTCGGGCTGATGTAGCGGGTCGCTTCGTTGAGCGCGAACGGCATCCAGCCGGCACTCCAATGCCTGAGATAGTTCGGCAGGTCTGCATAGGACTTGCCGCCCAGCCAATGCAGGTTGCCTGCCGTGGGAAGGCTCGCCCGATCGATCTTGACGACAGGGCCGAGCATGACAAAATGCACGTCTAGCATTGCCGCAGCCGCATGCGCGATAAGTTCAAGGTCGAGCCGTTCGTCGATGACCCCGAAGTACCCCACCCTCGGGTGAGGTATGTCGGCCTGATCGAACGGGTCCTCACCTGGCGCCCTAGCCTGATGGAAATGGGTAACGTCGATGCTGCTCGGGAAGGGAAAGATCGCCCGATGCAAGCTGCGCTTGGCCTCGTAGAGGCTCTGCCCGCCCGTGAAGACGACATCGGCACGTTGCAACAGCGCCTTTTCCAACTGCGTCAACTCTGCGGGAGCGTCTTTGAACGCGGAGAGTTCATCCATGCAGTCGTAGACGCAGACGTCACAGGCGAGATGATCGCTGAAGCGTAGCGCCATGGGCGTGTAATACCAGGTCGTCAATCGGTCATGCGGCGTGGAGGCGAGGATCTGATCGACGAACCTGCGCTGGATCGCGTCCGCCCTGGTCGCGGAGGTACCAACTGGGATCAACGGCGTCACTATTCTGATCGTCGGGGTAATATTGTGCACCCGCATCGAAGGGTGGCGCCTCTCATCGAAGATCGGCTCTTCGAAGTAAATTAGCTGTTGCTGTTTTGACGCCAGGGTTAGAATGTGTTGTGGTCTCTGATATACGAAGTTCCATCGGAGGTGTGAAAAGCAAATTAAAATAGACGGTTGTACAGGGTTTTTTGGTGTTTTGGCCCGGCCCGCCGCCATTTCCATGTAGATTATCCTTCGATATAGTTACAAAATGCCTCGACTAACAAAAGTCAATCGAGGCAGCTTTGACATGAAGTTCGCAGCCTTCTATATAACTTCCATCCCGATAAGTTGTTCCATAGCTCCAAACTGTCTCGGGCGAGACCAGCCGTCCGCTCCACTTGCGACGGCTCAACAGAGAAGGGGCGAGCCGGCCGCCCCCATTCGATCCACATGATGAAGCCCCTCGCGTCAGGTCGGGCTCCCCAAATGTGGCCCTTTGCCACAGAGCGGTTCAAATCCTTCAATCGTTCAACAACCGTTCATCAGCGGAGCTATAAATACGCTTGGAATCGATTCATCTGAGTCGCGCCGGTGGTTCATTTGAATGGAGACCGAGACGAATCGAGGGATGACTGGCGAATGAAGATCGACTTTGAAACCAACGTCTTTCCATTGTTTCACCCGCAGGTTGTGGATGATCTGAAGGACCCTTGTCCGGTGTTCGACGGCACGCTCTGGCACGTCTTCGGCTCCAGCGGCACCGTCACAACAGAGAGCTGGAAAATCCTCCACGCCACAGCGCCGGATCTTTATGGACCCTGGACAGAGCACGAGGCGATCGTTTTGCCGGTAACCGGATCTGGCATTGCGGCGCCCGGCGTCATTCATGAGTGCGGCGTCTTCCACATGTTTATCCAGACCGAATTCATGAAGTCCGGCGGACGTTGCGAGCACGCGGTGTCCAATGACGGCTTTCATTGGGTGGTGCTCAATCCGGCGATATTGTCGCTGCCCGACACCGATGAGGACGGCATCTACGATCCCCACCCCGCAATCGTCGGAGGCAAGCGCTATATCGTCTATTCAGGCATGCCCAAATTCACCAGGGTGCCCCAGCCTGATGTCTATCTGGCGCGCAGCCAATCCGATTCCTGGTTCGGGCCATGGAAACGTCTCGGCAAGATACTCGATCATCTCGACGTGCCACATCACAATGCGCGCGAGCACCCCGATTACGAATGGGGGATCGAAGGCGCGCAGCTCGTCGAGCTGCCGGACGGTCGTGTGCTTCTCAACGCCACCTGCTTCCTCCCCGAAGGTCCGCGCGGCAGCCGGCAGCGCGTCTTCTTCGCCATCGCCGATGACGTCAAGGGTCCCTACGTTTCCGTTGGCCCCGTTCTCGACCCTGGTGAGCCCGGCGAGAATGGCCATTCGACGGTGATGATCGACGGCCGGCAACTGACCTTGTTCTACCAGAGCAGGCGTGAGGCTACGAACCATCGCTGGCGGTTCGGGTTGGCTAAGTGTGACCTGGATCGGCATATACTTTCGAGAGTTGCCTAGATGGTAAGTTCCGGCATTGGCCGGAACGGAGGATGCTCTGGCTGTTGGTTGGTGGGACGGATCCCTTTGTACTGGTGATTGAGGGTAGCAGGGGATTCGCAGCCAGTGGGCAAAGCTTGCGACGAGGGATCTATACACGTCAGGCAAGCCGGTCGCCTCATGGACGGCGGTGCCAGCTGCAAGCCTAGCCTAGCAATGAACTGTAACTGAGCGCAGCAACGCGGCCAGTCGATTCACGCGGTTTTGATCCTGAGCACAATGTCCTGATCGTAATTTCCAAAGCCCTTGCCGAAAATATTGATCCCGCCGGGGCGCTTGGCGTCGTCCTTGACGCCGATACGGACGCGGATTGAATGATGGC
>NZ_JAMYLZ010000066.1:0-12066 GCF_040318315.1 Mesorhizobium sp. M1227 | reverse complement strand
CGCCATGCTCTGCTCGAGCCGAACGACGCTCAACGCGAGCGCGACGACCGGTTCTTGATCTCTACCTCACCCCATGCGCCCATCCCGCGCAGCGGGTTCGTTCTACGGCCCCACAATGGTCGGGGCATTGTCACTTCAGACCGCTGGGCTTCAGGCCGCCGTGAGGGGACCGGAGAATTGTTTGGACTTTGAAGGTGGTAGCGGGAGACCGTTCTCTCCGCTTTCAACACTGCCACCAATCCCCTTCGAACTAAATGTCGCCGCATAGCGGACACCAGGCCATGGCGACGGCGCAGTGATGTAGCGAGACACGGTTCTCACGCGAGGGACCATTCGCAACCGCGTATCCCCTCACTACGGTACTTGGAGAAGAGCTTATGCATCCCATAGCTTGAGGACGATCCCGAGACACCGGCGACGGACGGGTGCTGCTCGATCCCGCGGTGGCGGGAAAGCCCATGGCTGTCAATCGACACCCACGTTTCAGGCGCAATCTGGCCGTCGCCATTGGGGTCCTTGTTGTCGCAGTCGGGCTTGCAGCAGCGTGGTGGAGACCCTGGGAGCCACCGCTTCGGCCCGCCGCTCTGACAGCCAATGCGAAAGCCGATCCCCGGCCATCCCTCGTCGTACTTCCATTTGACAATCTCAGCGACGACAAGGCGCAAGGTTATCTGGCTGACGATTTCACCGAGGACCTGACCACAGAACTTGCACGGGTGCCCGGCCTGTTCGTCGTATCGCGAAACGCGGCTTCCACCTACAAGCACAAGGAGACCAAACCCGCTGAGGTCGCCGCAGCGCTTGGTGTCCGGTGCATTCTGGAGGGCTCGATACGCCGGGTCGGCGACGACATGCGTATCAACGCGCAATTGATCGACGGCTCGACCACCGGTCATCTCTGGGCAGAACGTTTCGACGGCCAATGGACGGATGTGTTTGCGCTGCAGGACAAGGTCGTCGTCAGCATCGCAGGCGCGCTCAAGCTCCGTCTCGTCAGCGTCCAAGGCAAGGCAGATGTCGCGGGCGGCACGCGCAATCCTGCAGCCTACGAAGCTTACCTCCAGGGCATGGAAATCTACAATCGTCGCAATGCTCCAGACGAGTTTGCGCAGGCGGTGAGGTTTTTCCAGCAGGCGCTGGAACTCGATCCGGATTTCGGCGCAGCGGCAGCCTCGCTCGCGTGGGCCTATTGGGACATGGACGGGCCTCGGATCAAAGCTTTAACCGTTTCGGATATCGGTGCGCTGTACAACGCCTACAAGTACCTGGGGGAGGCGGCCAAGCATCCTTCGCCGTCCTACTATCAGCTCGTCGCCAGTTTGCTGGTTCGCGAGCACCGGTCCGACGAGGCAGTTGCGGTTATGTTCAAGGCAGTGGCGCTCGACCCGAGCGATCCCCTGAACTATGTCGGGCTGGCAGAGGCCCTGAATTCAATGGCAGGCCGAACGAGGCGCGCGACTATCTCGTCGCAGCCGACCGTGTAGACCCAGGCGGCAATGACCATCGGCACTACCAGGCTGGGCTGGCTGCATTTGGCCAGGGTCGTTTCGAGGAAGCTGTCGACTACCTTGAAAGGATCGATCTCCAATCGCCTGATCCATGGCCGAAATTCTATGGCCTGCAGGTGTTGGTTTCGGCCTACGCACATCTCGGGCGCAGTGACCAGGTCGCGGCCTATAGTGACAGGCTAAGGGACGTCATGTTGGAGCGAAAGGATGGAGGGGCAAATCAGCTGGTCACGCAGCGGTATTTTGTGTTCAAGAACCCGGCTGACATCGGGCGTCTGCTGGACGGCCTGGACAAGGCCGGTTTGCCGGAGTTACCGGAAGAGGTCAATCTGGATGCGAAGGACCGGCTTACCGGTTCGGAGATCAGGTCGCTCATCCTCGGTCGTGAGCTGCGCGGGGGAGGCGCATGGATAGATAAAGGAACCAGTTGGGTGCAGCAGAACTTCCTGTGCGACGCCATTCCGAAAGATCAGACAACCTGCGGTGCGATCTTCCGCAATCCTGCCGGGACGCCGGAGCGACGCAACGAGTATACGGCAGTCTTCCGTTTCGATCGTTTTGAGTTTTCGACCGTCAAATAAGACCACCCCGGACCTGCCGGCGATATTCCATTCCGAACCAAAACTGCTTGCGGACCTTTCTGCCCGCTGATCGCGCCACGATGAGCGCAACGCAACGGTTTCGACCGACGCAAGGTGATGATGCACTAAATGACCGCCTCAACGCTTCGCCTTCGGTGCCTCCGCCCGGAAGTGGACATCGCGGGTGACAATGCTGGAGGTCATGTTCGCGCCAGAAGTGGCCGTCTATGGGTAGGTTCGCTTCCAAATGGCGGCTTTGGGATCAAAAGTTCGCCTTCGCGACAGGCCGGATCGCGCGCCCATTCCGTCATTCGTGCGAAATTCTTTGCTGCTAAAAGCCGCCATTCGGTCATATGGCCGGCGACTTCGCCGGCGACCTGGCGGTCGCGGTCGAACGGGAAGCAGCAGTTCGGCTGCAGCAGAGCGAATGACCGCATTCGGCCGGAAGCGACACCGATACCTAGATTCCGGGCAGGACTGGGCACTCAGCCTCAAACTTCCTAGCACTCCCTATTTGCTGTTTTGTAGCCTAGAGTGGGCCCAAGATGTCCGACGGAGAGCGGCAGTGGTAGTGGACCGCGTTCAGAGAAGAATGGCTGCCATCCTTGCAGCCGACGTGGTCGGCTATAGCCGGCTTATGGGCAAGGATGAGGAGGCTACGCTTGCGGCGCTGAAGGCCCACCGTGAGATCATCGACGGGCTGATTGCTGAGCACGGTGGCCGAATTTTCGGGAGCGCCGGCGACAGCGTCATCGCCGAGTTCGCGAGCCCAGTGGAAGCGGTGCGGAGCGCCACCGAGATCCAGTTGGCAATCCACCACCGAAACTCGGGCTTGCCCGAGCGGGAACGCATGCTGTTTCGCATAGGTATCAATCTCGGGGACGTCCTTGCCGACGGCGACAATCTGATGGGCGACGGCGTAAACGTCGCCGCACGCCTGGAGGCGCTCGCGCCGCCAGGGGGTATCTATGTCTCCGAGCCAATTCATACGCATGTCCGCGACCGGCTCTCGCTCGATTTTCTCGACATGGGCGAGCACAGGGTAAAGAACATAACCCGCCCGGTACGAGTCTATCGCGTTCCGCTCGCCTCGGAGGATCAGGCCAGGTCGCCATTCCGCGGACTGGACGTCTTTGATTTCGACCATGCTGATATCTTCTTCGGTCGTGCGCGTCCGATTGCCACCTGTGTCGACAGGGTGGAACAGCTAGTCGCGAGTGGCAGAGCGTTCCTTCTAATCTATGGCATGAGCGGCTCGGGCAAATCCTCCCTGCTTCGCGCTGGACTGCTTCCCGCCATCTTGCGGCCCGGCGCGACTGCCGGGATCGTGCTTTGGCGCCGCTGCCTCATCCGGCCGTCGGAGGGATCTGACACGATCGCATCTTTCGTCGCTGGACTCCTTCAAGAAAGTGCCCTGCCAGAGCTCGCGAACGAGAGAACAGCCGCCGAGCTGGCGGAGCTCATTCGCGGCGCGCCCGACCGAGTTCCGGCGCTGATCCGCGCCGCGCTTGCCAAAGCCGCCGCTGCTGCGAACGTCTCCGCCGCGCAAGCACGCTTGGTCCTCGCTGTAGACCAGATGGAGGAGTTGTTCACTACACAAACGGGGCCGGCGCGCGAGGCATTCATTCGGCTGCTCGCTTCGCTCGCCACTAGTGGCCTTGTATGGGTGATCGCGACAATTCGGGCTGACTTCTTTCACCGCTGCGGCGAAGTTGCGGGCTTTTCGGCCCTCAAGGACGGCTTGGGCAGTTACGAGCTACTGCCGCCGACCGGTGCGGAGATTGCGCAGATCATCCGCGAGCCAGCGCGAGCTGCGGGTCTTCGCTTCGAGGAGACAGCCGACCAAGGCCGTCTCGATGATGTGCTCCAGGCAGCTGCGGGGGCCGATCCGGAATCGCTGCCGCTTCTCGAGTTCGTGCTCGATGCGCTGCACGATGCTTGTCGGGATCGGCGGATCCTCACTTTTGCCGCCTATCGTGCGCTGGGTGGCCTCGAAGGTGCGATCGCTCGGCGCGCCGACGAAGTGGCCGATGCACTTCCGGCACATGTGCAGGACACGCTGCCGGCGGTTCTCAGATCTCTGACCACAGTGCGCCTCGGCGACGAGTCAATAGCTGCGGTCCCGGCTCTGGCAACCGACGTCGCGGGCACGCCCGCCCAAGCGGAGCTGGTCGACGCATTGATCGCCGCCCGGCTGCTGGTCAGCGACGAGGATGCGGAGGGACGTGCCGTCGTTCGCGTCGCACACGAGTCCCTATTGACCCGCTGGCCGAGGGCACTGAACCTCGTCAATGCCAATAGGGAGTTCCTTGAAACCCGCGCCCGCGTCCAGACGGATGGCCGGCGATGGCATTCCGACAAGAGGAACCCGGATCTTTTGCTCCCTGCGGGCAAGCGACTCGTCGAGGCAGAGGAACTGCTTTTGTCGAGGCGAGATGAAATCGACGGCCCTACCGCGGACTATATTCAGGCGTCCTCGCTCGCGGTTAGGGAGAACGTCAAAAGAGAGCAGAACGCAGAACGAGCGCGAATGGAGGCCGAAGCTGCTGCTGCGACACTGCTTGCCCGCCGAACACGCTACGCGGCGGTCGCTGCAATTCTACTCGCGGCAATCGCAGGCGTCGGTGCTGTCGCAGGGTTCCTCGGACAGCGCGAGGCGGAGCGGCAAGCCGTCGAGGCAAAAAACAGCGCGGACCAGGCGAGAACCGCAGAGGGGCAGGCGCTGGAGGCGCGGCAGAAGGCCATCGAGGCACGTGACGAGGCCCTCCGCAGTCAGTCCCTTGCCCTGGCATTTCTCTCGCAGCAGACCGCGGCGAGCGGCGACATCGAGGCCGCCATCCTTCTTGCGCTGGAGGCGTTGCGGCCGAAAGACACTCCACCCGGACAACGCCTGGTCGAAGCCGAGGCTGCTCTCTACAACGCTCTGCTGGCGCACCGTCAACTCAGGATATTTCGCCATGATGCTGGTGCAACCTGGGTCGCCTTCAGCCCAAAGGGCGATCGCATTGTTACGGCATCCTACGATAAGACCGCTCGCATCTGGAACGTGTCGGACGGGTCGGCAATAGCCGTTTTGAAGGGGCACGAAGGGGCCCTCGAAAGAGCTTCTTTTAGCCCCGACGGAAACCGCGTCGTTACTGCCGCTCGTGACAGCACGGTGCGCGTATGGGATGCCAAGTCGGGAGCGCAGCTTTTTGTTGTTCAGCAGCCCGGTGGCTTTCCAACTGCCAAGTTCAGCCCAGACGGCACGCGAGTGCTCACTGCATCTGACGACAACAACCATGCCATGTCGATCTGGGATGCTAGAAACGGTGCGAATATCCTGACCTTGAAGGGTGGTGGAACGTCGTTCGCGGACTTCAGTCCCGATGGGTACAGCTTCGCGGCCGGACAAGGTAATAGTCGCACTGTTGGGATCTGGATTACCGAGACCGGAGAGCAGATCAAAAACTGGCGAATTCCAAACTGGCCAGATGAGGTCGTTTTTAGTCCGAACGGGAACAGGCTCCTCGTGACTTCGTGGTCGCCTTATACGTACGCTGAAACTTCAGGCCTTTGGGACGTAACGAAGGGCACCGAGATTGCTGCTCTCGGCGGTCACAAGAGCGACACCCACAGCGGGACCTTCAGCCACGACGGCCGCCTCGCCACGACGGTGTCGATCGATGGCACCGCACGGCTCTGGGATGGCGTAACCGGGAAGTTGCGCAATGTGCTTGGAGAAGAGACACCTGGGCTAAGATTGACGGATGTTACGCCGCACACGAATGATCAGGAAGTGAACAGCGCATTCAGTCATGACGACAAGCTCCTGGCTACCGCATCAATGGACGGTGGGGTGCGTGTTTGGGACGTGGAGAACGCTTCGCTTCTTACTTCTTTGAGCGGCCACCATGCCTTGGTAGAGCATGTTGAGTTTAGCCCCGTCGACAACACCTTACTCACGGCGTCGCACGATGGTACGGCTCGGCTCTGGGACATCGACGGGATTCTCACAGATGAGCTGCTTCACAAGTATTCCCCCAACTTTGCTGTCTTCAGCCCCGACAACATACACCTTGTTACCGGAGGCGGAGACAGCCTCGCGCATCTGTGGGATGTCGCCGGCGCCCATGAGACGGCTGAGCTTGAAACGCATGAGCCGCTTCAGGCGACGGCGTTCAGTCCGGATGGCCATCGCCTCGCCACTGCGACCCTCAGCGGCGAGATTCTGATTTGGGACGTTGACAGCGGGCGGCAACTCAGGCGGCTCGAAATGGGACGCGCCGCGGTCGCGAGTGTTCAGTTCAGCCCCGATGGAAAGCTCGTTGGATGCGCATCGCTTGCAGGGGTGGCACAGCTGTGGGGCAGCGATGGCGAGACGGCCACCCTCAAAACGAGTGCCACTTTGCCGAATGCTGTCTTTAGCCCTGATGGGCGGCTCGTTCTCACAGCGACCAGCGACAATATTGTGCATCTGTTGCGGACCGATGGGACCGAGGTTCGCACTTTCGTGGGGCATCGGAACGGCATTACCAGTGCCGCCTTCAGTCAGAATGGTTTGCTCGTCGCAACCGGTTCGCTGGACCAGACCGCGCGCATTTGGTCGCTTGAGGATGGAAGTACTGTCCAGGTGCTACAGGGGCATGACGAACCCCTGACTGATGTGGCTTTCAGCCCTGACGGTCAGTCGTTGTTGACTGCCTCGCGTGACAGCACCGCCCGCATCTGGAACGTTGCTGATGGAACCAGAAAGGCAGTCCTCAAAGGCCACCGAGGCGCCGTAGAGAGCGCGCGATTCAGTCCGAACGGCATCTATATCGTTACGACATCATCGCAGGATCGGACAGTCAGGGTTTGGGCTACGGCGTCTGGCCGTGAGATAGCAACGATTTCCGAGCGTCAGGATAAGCTCAATCGACCGAAGGTGACCCGCGCCGCGATGAATTCGAAGGGCACGGCGATCGCCGTCGTTTCAGGCGATGAACGGGTGCGCATAATCCGAGCGTTTCCGACATCCAACGATCTCATCGACTATGCAAAAACCGTCGTGCCGCGCCAGCTCACACCATGCGAGCGCCGGCGCTTCTTCTTGCCCGGCGGGAGCGACGTTCCCGACTGCCCAGGATAGCGACAAACACTCGCAAAGGAGAACACGGCCACGCTCAGGCCGGCGCGCGTGTTCCCAGACGACCAGCGCAGGCCGTGTCGGATCTGGTCATCAGCCATGGCCAGAACCATCTGATCGGATCTCCTTCAGACTTGTTCGCATCAAGAGAGAGTTACCAAGATGCGCAACCCGCTGAAAGGTACACGGCATATCGAACTTGGAACGCAGGCGACCATTCTAGCTAACCGCTGTCTGCACATTAGCAGAGGCATAGGCAGCCAAAGGAAGCAGTGTGATAGGCGCTGCTCAAAAATGGGCAGGATGTCCCAATTGGGTCACGCCAGGACGTGCCTACACCAACCTGAATGTCCGCTCCTGAAGATTCGCAGACCGAAGCCGCCATTTCGCTCTCGGACCCGCTGCGGGCCTTGCCGCTGGCAAGACAGCTCTGGCTCCACTGCGGCGCGATACGGCATCCTGACCAACGAGCTGTATGCCAGGGTGAGGGTCTTCCCAATACTGGCAGGCGTCTAGCGGATCAATCCGCCGCAGGATCAGCGGTCTGACGCGGGCCTGCTTGAGATCGGCGATATCGGATCCGCGTTCGCGATCCCTGCAATGCCGCACAAAACCTGTGTGGTACACGATTTGGCGCAAAGGTTTCCCGCACTGGGCGGTTTCAAAGACTTCAGTGCTCGACATGCAGCATCCCAGGTTCCGGCTCCTTGGCCGCGCATATGGTCTTGCCATGGAGCTTTCCCTATAGTCATGCCCAGTGGAACAGGTTCAACATCTCGAACGGAAGCTGGTCGCTATCCTCGCCGCCGACGTGGTGGGGTACAGCCGGCTGATGGGGCTGGACGAGACGGGCACCCTCTCGCGGCTCAAGGCGCTCCGGCGCGAACTCATCGAACCGTCGATCGAAGGGTACCATGGCCGCATCGTCAAGCTCATGGGCGACGGTGCTCTGGTCGCGTTCGAGAGCGTCGTCGATGCGGTAGCCTGCGCCGTCGAAATCCAACGGGTCACCGCGCAGCAGAACCTCGGTCTTCCCGAAGATACCCGGATCGTGTTCCGCATCGGGATCAACCTTGGTGACGTGATCCCCGACAAGGACGACTTCTACGGCGACGGCGTCAACATCGCGGCCCGGCTGGAAGGACTGAGCGATCCTGGCGGCATCGTCATCTCGGGAACGGCCTACGATCAGGCTCACAACAAGCTCGGCCTGACCTTCAAGTCACTCGGCGAACAGCGTCTCAAGAACATTCCAGAGCGGGTCCGCGCCTATCGGGTTCTGCTGGAACCGACCGCAGGAGCCAATAAGTCGCGCTCTCGGCGATGGCCTGTGATCGGCGCCACGGTGCTCGTTCTGGCTCTGATAGCGGGGATTGCGGTGATTCTCTGGCCGCAAGCGATTGCCCTGCTGCCCGGTCATGGTTCCACCCCGGTCGGTTCGTCGGTCGGCAAGCCCTCCATCGCCGTGCTACCGTTTACCGATCTTAGCGAGAAGGCAGGCCAGGATTATTTTGCGGAAGGGCTCGCAGACGATCTCATCACCGATCTCTCGAAGATCTCGGGGCTCCTCGTCATCGCACGCAACTCCGCGTTCTCCTTCAAGGATCGATCCCTCGACGTCGACGAGATCGCTGCGCAGTTGAACGTCCGTTACGTGGTCGAGGGCAGCGTCCGGCGGGAGGAAGATCTAGTCCGCATCAATGTCCAGCTCATCGATGCCCAAACGGGGAGCAACATCTGGGCCGAGCGATACGACCGCGACTACTCCAGGATATTTGCACTTCAAGACGAAGTGATCGGGCGTATCGTTGAGGCACTTTCGGTGCGTCTGACGGAAGGCGAACGAGCGCAGATTGCTCGCCTCCCCACGCGAAGCCTGGAGGCATACGATTTCTACACCCGAGCCGAGCAGAAGGTTTATGTGGTCGACAACAGGTCTCTCGGAGAGACCCTGTCCCTGTATCAAAAGGCGATCAAGCTCGATCCTACGTTTGCAGATGCTTACTCGGGCTATGCCCGCGCCACGGTGGACGTGCTCGGCTTCGACTACCAGGTGCTCATGCTCAGCGCCGTCGCTCGCCAGCGCTCCTACGAAGCGGCAGGGCGGGCGCTGGAGCTCAATCCGCAATCTGCGCGCGCCTATGCCGTGCTCGGCATCCTGCAGATGCTGGACGGCGAATGGGACCAGGCGATCGCGTCGGTCCAGAAAGCCGTCGCGCTGGACCCGAACGGCGCGGAGGCGGAGCTCAATCGGGCGATCGTGCTGACCTACGCAGGACAGAACCTGGAGGCGCTGGCAGCGATGGAACGCGTGTTGCGGCTCGATCCCAAGCCGCGCGCTCAGGTCTTCGACTATTACGGCTTCGTGCTCTACATGAACCATCAGTACGAGAAGGCTTTGCAGGCGCTGAGCAAGGTCCAGCCGGGAGAGCGCAGCGACCTTGGTCTCGAAACGCTGGCCATGGCAAATGCGCGGCTTGGCCGCATGGCCGAGGCGCACGATGCGGCTGCAGCAATCCTGAAAGAGATACCCGAACAGAACCTCGCTGGTTATCGTGTCGTTTACGCCCACCATCGGCGGCAAGAGGACCTCGATCACCGGCTGGGCGCCCTTCGCGCCGCGGGGATTCCCGAGCGGAGCTTCGATTTTCGCGGGCGGGAGGAGGACCGCCTGGGCGGCGCCGCGATCCGAGCCCTAACGGGCGATCGGACATGGGTAGGACATCAACACAATGGCGCAGCGTTCGTCATGGAGCTGAGTGCAAATGGAGATGTCGCACTGAGCTCGCAAAGCAGCATCATCACCGGCACGTCCAGCGTGGATGGCGACCTCTTCTGCACGCAATCCACCGCGACCTTGCTCGGCCGCAAGTTCTGCGCCCCGGTCTATCGCAATCCCCAAGGGAGCAGCGATACCCAGGACGAGTACGCTTGGCCGGACTCCGTCACAGTCTGGTATTTCTCGGTGTCTCCGTGACAGGCGCCATTCAACTTGCGGGCTCACGACATCGCGCCGGAGCTAGTTGGCGGCCGCTCTAGCCTCGAATTCCTTCGCCTCCACTGCGGGCCATTCGGCTTCCCCTTTCGCAATGACAGGCGCCGGGTTGGCATCGAAGTCTTCCTCCAGGCCCTCCTTTCCGGAGAACAGGAAGAGCTTGCCATTGACGATGCGGAAGGCTTCCGGGTCAAGGTTCGCGGATGCCTCCTTAACTGACATTCCCCCGGTGCAGAAGCCGCCGAACTGAGGGGCATAGCGCACCGGCTCGGAAACAAAGGCATCCCGGTGTTGGACGCTGGCGAAGTACCACGTTGCTCCGAGCCACTTCCTCGAGATCTTGGGCGAACCCATCGTCGCGCGACCGTCGGTGAAATATGCTACCGGATCGTAACCCAGGATGGCGACATTGCCGAAGTATCCGGTGTTCACTCCGTCGCCGGCGTGGGATCCACCGGTGCCGAAGAGGAGGAGGGAGGCGGCGGCTACTCCCGCGCATAGCAAACTGTCAAACGTTCTGGAACGGTTCTCTGTCATGTTCTCCTCCAGTAGCCTTTCTCGATGTCAGTTGCCGAGGGCGATGCACACCTTGTACGACGACCCCATCGTTTCCTTGGGTTGGCATTTTGCGCCGTGCTTCTTGAGCAAAACCATCACGTCGGTGCTCTGATAGAATGTCGCGCGGCTGAGAGGCGTGTACCCGTATTCCTGGATTGCCTCGACCTGTGCGCCGTGCGAGATCAACAGCTCCGCGATGGCCGTCTGGTTCTCTTCTGCTGCCACATGCAGCGGCGTGATCTTGTGCGTGCTCAACGCGTCGACCTCGGCCCCGTGGTCGAGCAGCAATTTTGCGATGTCCAGGCTTCCTGAGTAGGCTGCCGCATGTAGCGCGGTGAAGCCGCGATCGTTGCGGGCTTCGATGTCCGCCTTGGCCCCGATCAACGCAATGGCGACCTCGGTCTTGCCGGCAAGCGCCGCATCGATCAGCGGGGTCTGACGGCTCTCGTCGCGATCGTTCACATTGGCGCCTTGTGCCAGGAGTTCGGCAACCTTTCCGGCGTCGCCCTCCCGAGCAGCGTCGTTGAGCGGCCCGGCCGTCACCGCACCGACGGCAAACCAAGAAATGAAAGCAACGACCAGAGCCCGACTGACAAGCCGAAGCCAACCGGTTTCGAAAAGCCTGACCCGGATCGGGAAGGCCCTCGCCAGCAACAATCGCCTGTAGACCGTCATCGTCTAACCCTCCGGGCGCGCTCGCCCGCGGATGGACGTATATGAGATCAGTCTAATACATTTGGCGCAGCGGAGCCATAGGGTGTCCGGCTTATGCGCGAGTCGAAGTCGCGCGAGGCGCCCTGTGTCACCCCCGGCAGCGGGCTATCCGGGCACCAGCACCACGACCGCTAGAATGGCCATCAGCAGGTAGGCGGCCATGCCGATCATATCGTGCTGCCGGAAGCGCCAGATCGCGGACACAGCCATATTCCTTCTCGGTCGGCTGCCGAAGCCTGGTATGGGTCGCCGGGCTATCAGGCAATCCTACCGCTTCGCCTGCAGAGCATGACTTGCAATGCCATCATTGTTGATGGGGCAGATTAGCGCTTAATCCTTTGTTGCGGCTAACCCCTTCAACGGAGATCGCCAAATGGTCAGAACCAAACTTTCCAAGCAGCTTTTACAGGCTGAATTCGGCCGCTTTATGATTGAGGCGGAGCGGCTTCAGATCTTGGTCCCACCCGGCTGAACGTCCGCTATCATTCTTCGGACGCCAGAAGCCGCCATTCCGCTGTCGTGAAGAGTTTCGGGCGCCGGCAGGCGTACGAAAGTCCCCGAGGAAGGAACCCGCGGGCCACAGGCGATGGCTATGGGGATTTC
>NZ_JAMYLZ010000065.1:0-12282 GCF_040318315.1 Mesorhizobium sp. M1227 | reverse complement strand
GAGCTGATCGTGCCGATCGCCATGGAAGAGAAGCTGCGCTTCGCCATCCGTGAAGGCGGCCGCACCGTCGGTGCCGGCATCGTCGTCACCATCACAGAGTAATCGCCGGCGCTGCCGGTTGAGATCGGATGCAAAAGGGGCGGTCTTCGGGCCGCCCTTTTGATTCTGATATTCTGGCAATGGATTAACCGCATTGCTTCAAATCCTGTTGCAAGCGCCTCTGCCATAACTAGTATAGGTTGCATCGAGGGGGGCTGCCCGAATGGTTCCATGGCGCCGTTTGCATAGTCAGGCATGGTGGTCGCTAGGGCTGATCTGCCTGGTGTCGTTGCTTGCCATGGGCCACGCTGCCTTCGCAGCGGATGCAAAGAAATCCACGCCGGAAAAATCCGCGCCGGATTTCGGCCCGACGATGCGGTTCGTCGTCGTGCGCAGCAGCGCGCCGGGCTGCGAGCCGACCTGTCCGGAATGGATATCGGCGGAAGGCTCGATAGAAGCCGGCACGCCGGCCCTGTTCAAACGCGCGCTGAAAGCGCTTGGCGGCCGAAAGCTGCCGATCGTCGTCGATTCCCCCGGCGGCAATGTCGAAGCGGCGCTGACACTTGGTCGCCTGATCCGCAAGAACAAGCTCGATATCGCCGTCGGCAAAACCCGCTTCGTCGGCTGTCTGCCAGATGTGAAGAACTGCAAGGAAAACGACGGCAAGAGCGCCCGTTATTTTGGCAATGCTTATGCCGATGGCGCCATCTGCAATT
The DNA here is from genome assembly GCF_040318315.1 of Mesorhizobium sp. M1227. Lineage (NCBI taxonomy): Bacteria > Pseudomonadati > Pseudomonadota > Alphaproteobacteria > Hyphomicrobiales > Phyllobacteriaceae > Mesorhizobium > Mesorhizobium sp. M1227. The sequence goes on along the minus strand of NZ_JAMYLZ010000065.1, from coordinate 11,527 downwards.
CCGCCTGTCCGTTGATGTTTTCCGGCGGCATCCGGCGCGTGGTAGGCGAATGGGCCTTTCTCGGCGTCCATCAGATCACCACGACCTATATCCGGACGAAATTGCTGTACCGCACCACCTACCGCATGGTGAAGGGCAAGAAGAAGATTCTCAGCACCAAGGTCGTCAGCCGGAAGAACGCCGGCAGCTACAAGACCTATGAGATGAACAAGCCGCTGGAGCGGAAGCTGGCGGCCTATCTGAAGGAGATGGGCGTCGGCCTGGGTGTGCTCGAGACCATGAAAAGCACACCGGCCAGCGGTATCCAGCAATTGGCTCCCTACGACATGCTGCAAATGAATCTCGTCACCAGCCGGGATGCCGTCGACCTGCTGACCGCGCCAACCCTATGCACGTCCGATCCGTTGCCGGCGAGTTGCAGGGAGGTGCCGGCGCCGGCGAATATCACGAAGCCGGCCGGCGAGGTGGTGGCGAAAGCCGAGCCTGCACCCGCAGGGCTCGAAACCCCGCGGCCGAAGGAGGACGCAGACATGCGCTTCGTCCTGGTCCGCGGCAGCAACCCGCTTTGCAATCCAAACTGCCCGGAATGGATTTCGGCCGAAGGCACGATTGCGCCTCAGACCCCGCAGAAGCTGCGCCAGTTGCTCGCCATGCTTGGCAACCGACGGCTGCCGGTGGTGGTCAGCTCACAAGGAGGCGACCTGTTCAGTGCTCTGGCGGTGGGGCGACTTATCCACGAAAAGAAGCTCGACATCGCCGTCGCCCGCACCGATTTCGTTGGCTGCGACCCGGGAGAGTGGAGTTGCTTGGCTAAGGAGGGCGCCTATGCCGGCCTGACCGTCGATTCGGGAGCGGCATGCGATTCGGCCTGCGCGCTCATGCTTGCCGGCGGCGTCAGACGGTTTGTCGGTCCGCAAGCGCGGCTCGGCATGTACCTGATGGGACAGCAGCAGATAATTAAGACCTATCTCGAGGACATGGCGATTGGTCCCGGTCTGTTCGCCGCGCTCGAGCAGCGCTCGGTCGAGCGCCAGCTCGAACCAGACCTAATGCTGAAGGTTGGACTGACGACGGGGCCGCAATCGGTGGACGCGCTGACGGGCGCCACCATCTGCAAGTCGTCGCCGAAGCCCGACAACTGCCGCGTTCTGCCGTCCGCCAGCGCCGAGGCAGAGACGCCGGCGAAGCTTTAGCGCAACCTTGCACTGGCCATCGAGGCAGGTTGAGCGGCGCTCGATGTTTCCGCTATCGTCCAGCGCGGTTGAAGACCAGCATCGGAGGGATCGCGAATGAGCCAGGATGTCCCGACATTGTTTGAATGGGCAGGCGGCACCGAAGCGCTGAACCGCCTGACCCAAACCTTCTACGACAACGTCTCTCGGGACCCCATCGTCGGGCCGGTGTTCAAGCACATGTCGCCGGACCATCCCGCTCACGTCGCGGCTTTCATCGGCGAAGTTTTTGGTGGACCGAAAACCTACAGCGAAAAGCACGGCGGCCATCGCGAGATGGTGATGCACCATCTCGGCAAGCATCTGACCGAGGAGCAGCGCCGGCGCTGGATCAACCTTCTCGCCGACGCCGCCGACGAGGTCGGCCTGCCTGACGATCCCGAATTCCGCTCGGCCTTCATGGCCTATGTCGAATGGGGATCGCGGCTGGCCAAGATGAACTCCAACAAGGGCGCGACCTGCGATCCCGAGACCGAACCAATGCCGGCCTGGGGTTGGGGGGTGCCGGGCGGCCCCTACAAGCCCTCTTCGGGAGACTGACCGGGCACGAATCGGTCGAAAACTCCGCCGGCCAGGAAAACGGGTGGCTATGAAGGTCTCCGTCCTCCAGGCTAACGGCTTAAAGTCGCCGTCGAATGGCGGGGGCATATTTGAAAACCGGAGGCTTTGCGATGAGATCGGAAGGCAAGAAAAATTCAGACAGCGTCTCTGACAGCAACCGCGGAATCCGAAATCCGTTTGGCGTCATGGACGTCCCCACTCCCGACGACGAGGAGGTGTCGGCGTTCGCCGCCGGCTTGAAACTGGAGGGAACTCCAAGCGATGAAAATGCCGAGGCATGGGGCACCGACCGCGACCGCGACCGCAACGACACCATCGAAGGCAGCTGGTCCAGCCGATGGAACGGCGGTGCCGATCCCACGATCCCGGGCGATAGCAAGCATAAATGGAAGTCCGGCCGGGGCGAGGTGAAGACGGCGGGAGAGAGGGTTTACCTGCTGTTCGATTGGCATGATGGCGTGCGCAAGGGGCTCATCGATGCGCGGCGCCAGGGTGCGAAAGGGCTGGTTGGAAAATATATCAATCTGACCGACCCGAAAATCGTGCGTCCCTGGGTCGGCTTAATCGTCAGCAATCAACGGATCGACGGGAAATGGCCGGGAGGACGCCTGGACTTTCGAAGATGAAGGCCGGGTAGCGCACGTCGCTCTTTACAGAGCGCGCGGAAGCTTTTAGGAAGCGCCTGCTGCGCCGACATGCGCATACGGGCATAGCTCAGTTGGTAGAGCGGCGGTCTCCAAAACCGCAGGTCGTAGGTTCGAGCCCTGCTGCCCGTGCCATTCTTTGAATGGATACCTAAAACGATTCTTTTGCAGTGCGGCCTTTGAAAATCGGCTTGTGACTTGCCATATGGCATAAGTTGCGGCATAAGGGCCGCATAGCCGGGACGGGACGACTGGATGGTTCCGAGGCGGCGTTTGGCCATAAAGCGGACACTTGCCACTTGCGTGGATCAAGAATCGGTTTTATGTAGACGAGACAGACACGCGACGCGTGGAGCTGGGAAGCCGGCTTTACGCGTCTGATTTGCATGGGCGAAATGATTGCGCTGATTCGGCGCGAACGCACGCTCAAGCGGCACGTCCCGGCCAGCGGGATCATCCAGGAGGCCCGGCCAACGGGTCTTGCAGACAGAGCGGCATATGGCTTCGAAAACCACAAATCCCTTCACCTTTCTCCAGCAGGTTCGCGCGGAGACCGCCAAGGTCACTTGGCCGTCGCGGCGCGAAACAATGATCTCGACGGTGATGGTCCTTGTGTTCGCGGTCATCGCGATGATCTTTTTCTTTACCGCAGACGTGGCCATGGGCTTTGCGGTCGAAAAAATCCTCGGCCTCGGACAGTAAGTCCGGCGATTACGGAGAAGTCTTGAAATGACCGCGCGGTGGTACATCGTCCACGCCTACTCGAACTTTGAAAAGAAGGTCGCCGAGGACATTGAGAACAAGGCCAAGCAGAAGGGCCTGTCCGCCGACATCGAGCAGATCGTGGTGCCGACCGAGAAGGTCGTCGAGATCCGCCGCGGCCGCAAGGTCGATGCCGAGCGCAAGTTCTTTCCGGGCTATGTGCTGCTGAAAGCCAATCTGACCGACGCCGTGTTCTCGCTCGTCAAGAACACGCCGAAGGTCACCGGTTTCCTGGGCGACTCCAAGCCGGTGCCGATCACCGAAGCCGAGGCCCAGCGTATCCTGAACCAGGTTCAGGAGGGCGTCGAGCGGCCGAAGCCGTCGGTGACGTTCGAGATCGGCGAAGCGATCCGCGTTTCGGATGGACCATTCGCGTCCTTCAACGGTTTCGTCCAGGAAGTGGACGAGGAGCGGGCGCGGCTCAAGGTGGAAGTTTCGATCTTCGGGCGCGCTGTGCCGGTCGATCTGGAATTCGGACAGGTCGAGAAGGGCTGATCCGAAATCCCTGCACCGGTTTCGGCGGCAGGGAAGGCGGCGCGGAGATCGCGCGGCCAAAAACGGGTGGGAGGCGAATGCGGCTTTAGCCGGCCGCGCGGACCGCACCACCAGACTGCAACCGCCGGCAAGACCGGCATGAGAAAAGGCAGGAAGAGAGATGGCTAAGAAAATTGCAGGCCAGCTCAAGCTCCAGGTTTCCGCGGGATCGGCCACGCCGTCGCCCCCGATCGGTCCTGCGCTTGGTCAGCGTGGCATCAACATCATGGAGTTCTGCAAGGCGTTCAACGCGCAGACCCAGGAAATGGAAAAGGGCTCGCCGGTTCCGGTCGTCATCACCTACTACCAGGACAAGTCGTTCACCTTCGTCATGAAGACGCCGCCGGTGAGCTACTTCTTGAAGAAGGCTGCCAACCTGAAGTCGGGCTCGAAGGAGCCGGGCAAGGTCAAGGCCGGCACGATCGGCCGCGACAAGGTGCGCGCCATCGCCGAGCAGAAGATGAAGGATCTGAACGCAAACGACGTCGAGGCGGCCATGCGCATGGTCGAGGGCTCCGCCCGCTCGATGGGTCTGGAAGTGGTGGGCTGAGATCATGGCAAAGATTGCAAAGCGTGTATCGAAGACCCGCGAAGGCATCGATCCCAACAAGGCTTACGCTTTGGGTGAGGCGCTGAAGCTGCTCAAGGATCGCTCCTCGGTGAAGTTCGACGAGACGATCGAAGTCGCGATGAACCTCGGCGTCGACCCGCGCCATGCCGACCAGATGGTCCGCGGCGTGGTCAACCTGCCGAACGGCACCGGCCGCAGCGTTCGCGTCGCCGTCTTCGCGCGTGGCGACAAGGCCGAGGAGGCCAAGGCCGCCGGCGCCGACATCGTCGGAGCCGAGGACCTGGTCGACATCGTCCAGAAGGGCACGATCGACTTCGACCGCTGCATCGCCACGCCGGACATGATGCCGCTGGTCGGCCGTCTCGGCAAGGTGCTCGGTCCGCGCGGCATGATGCCGAACCCGAAGGTCGGCACCGTCACCACCGACGTTACCGCCGCCGTCAAGGCATCGAAGGGCGGCGCCGTCGAGTTCCGCGTCGAGAAGGCCGGCATCGTTCACGCCGGCGTCGGCAAGGTCTCGTTCGACGTCAAGGCGCTGGAAGAAAACGTCCGCGCCTTCGCTGACGCGGTGACCAGGGCAAAGCCGGCTGGTGCCAAGGGCAACTACGTCAAGAAGGTGTCGGTCACCTCGACGATGGGCCCGGGCCTCAAGCTCGACGTCTCGACGCTCGCTGCGTCCTGATACGAAACAATTGGATCGGCCGCTAAAACGCTGATCCGTGAAAGAATTCCGGGCCTCCGACCTGTCGGCGGCCCGGTACCGGAAGTCGAAAGGCTTCCGGACATCCTGTCCGAGATTGCAGGCGGCCCCCAAACCTTAGGTGATGTGGGCCTTAATTCATGTGGGCCTGCATGAGACGGGTGAAGACCGGACAAAGGAGCCATAAGCTCCAATGAAAGGTTCGAACCGTGTTTGCCTTTTGTCTGCGCACCGTCCGGCTTCCCGGCAGGTGTGGCGAAAGGGGGCAGGATCCTCGAGCGTCGTTCGGGAGATCCGTTACTGGATGGCCCGGCCGGCAAAAGGCAACCCGACGCCTGTCCTTCGTAGAGGGCAGGGGTCAACTGGAGATAGGCAGTGGACAGAGCGGAAAAACGCGAACTCGTCACGGGCCTGAATGATGCGTTTTCAAGCGCTGGTTCAGTCGTCGTGGCCCACTACGCCGGTATCACCGTCGCGCAAATGAACGACCTTCGGTCGAAAATGCGCGCCGCCGGTGGCACCGTCAAAGTCGCGAAGAACCGTCTCGCCAAAATCGCTCTTCAGGGCACGGACTCCGCATCGATCATCGAGCTGTTCAAGGGACAGACGCTGATCGCCTATTCGGAGGATCCGATTGCGGCGCCGAAGGTCGCGTCCGATTTCGCCAAGGGAAATGACAAGCTCGTCATTCTCGGCGGCGCAATGGGCACCACCTCGCTCAATGCCGACGGTGTAAAGGCACTCGCCACACTTCCGTCGCTCGATGAGCTGCGCGCCAGGCTGGTTGGCATGATCGCCACGCCGGCAACCCGGATCGCCCAGATCGTCAATGCGCCTGCGGCTTCGGTCGCGCGCGTCATCGGCGCTTACGCCCGGAAGGACGAGGCGGCATGAGGCCGTTCCTCGCTATCACAAACACACGTTCGAACCTTATGAAGGAACATTGCAATGGCTGATCTGGCAAAGATCGTAGACGACCTTTCGAAGCTGACCGTCCTCGAAGCGGCCGAGCTGTCGAAGCTTCTTGAAGAAAAGTGGGGCGTTTCCGCCGCTGCTCCGGTGGCGGTTGCCGCTGCCGGCGGCGCTGCGGCCGCTGCTGCTCCGGTCGAGGAAAAGACGGAATTCGACGTCGTCCTCACCGAGGCAGGCGCTCAGAAGATCAACGTCATCAAGGAAGTTCGCGCCATCACCGGTCTTGGCCTCAAGGAAGCCAAGGACCTGGTCGAGGCGGCTCCGAAGCCGGTCAAGGAAGCCGTTTCCAAGGCCGACGCGGACAAGTTCAAGGCCCAGCTGGAAGCAGCCGGCGCCAAGGTCGAACTGAAGTAAGCGTTGAGTACCGGCCGACGGCGTCGCGCCGTCCGCCACTCCTTTCGCGTCGAAGGGAGGCTGCGTAACGCGAAGAGTGCGAAAACCTCTTTCCTGAGGGCCGCAAACCGGCCTTCAGGAAACGGGTTTTCTCCCGTTTCTGGCCCGCCGCCAATTGGCGCCGGGTGAAAAGACAAGAAGCCGCCGACAGGCGGCGGGCAACAAGACAGGGCCGCCAAGGTGGCCCGAGATGCAAGGCGAGCCGCGGCGAGGCTCGTCCCGAGAATTGAGCTAAGGAGCGACGATGGCCCAGACCCAGACTTTCAATGGCCGCAGACGCGTACGCAAGTTTTTCGGAAAGATCCCGGAAGTTGCGGAGATGCCGAACCTTATCGAGGTTCAGAAGGCATCCTATGACCAGTTCCTGATGGTGGAGGAGCCCAAGGGTGGGCGTCCTGACGAGGGACTGCAGGCAGTTTTCAAGTCGGTCTTCCCGATTTCCGATTTTTCCGGCTCCTCGATGCTGGAATTCGTGAAGTATGAGTTCGAGGGACCGAAATTCGACGTTGACGAATGCCGTCAGCGCGACCTGACCTATGCGGCGCCGCTCAAGGTGACGCTGCGCCTCATCGTGTTCGATATCGACGAGGATACCGGCGCCAAGTCGATCAAGGACATCAAGGAGCAGGACGTCTACATGGGCGACATGCCGCTCATGACCTTGAACGGCACCTTCATCGTCAACGGCACCGAGCGCGTCATCGTCTCGCAGATGCACCGTTCGCCAGGCGTCTTCTTCGACCATGACAAGGGCAAGTCGCACTCGTCCGGCAAGCTCCTGTTTGCCGCGCGCGTCATTCCCTATCGCGGTTCGTGGCTCGACATCGAGTTCGACAGCAAGGACGTCGTGCATGCCCGCATCGATCGCCGCCGCAAGATTCCGGTGACGTCGCTGCTGATGGCGCTCGGCATGGACGGCGAAGAGATCCTGTCGACCTTCTACAACAAGATCACCTACAAGCGCGCCGGCGACCATTGGCGCATCCCGTTCAACGTCGAGCGTTTCCGCGGCCTCAAGGCCGTTGGTGACCTGGTCGACGCCGACACCGGCGAAGTCGTCGTCGAGGCCGGCAAGAAGATCACCGCCCGCCAGGCCAGGGCGCTCGGCGAAAAGGGTCTCAAGGCGATCAAGGCGACCGACGAGGATCTGCTCGGCAACTACCTTGCCGAGGATATTGTCAACTACGCGACCGGCGAGATCTTCCTCGAAGCCGGCGACGAGATCGACGAAAAGACGCTGAAGGTGCTGCTTGGCACCGGTGAGGATGAGATCAAGGTCCTCGACATCGACCACGTCAACGTCGGCGCCTACATCCGCAACACGCTCAACGTCGACAAGAACGAGAGCCGCCAGGACGCGCTGTTCGACATCTACCGCGTCATGCGCCCCGGCGAGCCGCCGACGCTGGAAACCGCTGAAGCCATGTTCAACTCGCTGTTCTTCGACAGCGAGCGCTACGATCTGTCGGCCGTCGGCCGCGTCAAGATGAACATGCGCCTCGAGCTCAAGGCCGAGGATACCGTGCGCGTGCTGCGCAAGGACGACATCCTGGCCGTGGTCAAGACGCTGGTCGAACTGCGCGACGGCAAGGGCGAGATCGACGACATCGACAATCTCGGCAACCGCCGTGTGCGCTCGGTCGGCGAGCTGATGGAGAACCAGTACCGCGTCGGCCTGCTGCGCATGGAGCGCGCGATCAAGGAACGCATGTCCTCGATCGAGATCGACACGGTGATGCCGCAGGACCTGATCAACGCCAAGCCGGCGGCTGCCGCCGTGCGCGAGTTCTTCGGTTCCTCGCAGCTGTCGCAGTTTATGGATCAGACCAACCCGCTTTCGGAGATCACCCACAAGCGCCGTCTTTCGGCGCTTGGACCGGGCGGTCTGACCCGCGAGCGTGCCGGTTTCGAAGTGCGCGACGTGCACCCGACGCATTACGGCCGCATCTGCCCGATCGAGACGCCGGAAGGCCCGAACATCGGCCTGATCAACTCACTTGCGACCTTCGCGCGCGTCAACAAATACGGCTTCATCGAGAGCCCGTACCGCAAGATCGTCAACGGCAAGCTGACCAATGAGGTCGTTTACCTGTCGGCTATGGAAGAGGCCAAGCACCACGTCGCGCAGGCCAATGCCGAGCTCGACAAGAATGGTCATTTCGTCGACGAATTCGTCATTTGCCGCAACGCCGGCGAAGTGATGATGGCGCCGCGCGAAAACGTCGATCTGATGGACGTGTCGCCGAAGCAGATGGTGTCGGTGGCCGCGGCCCTGATCCCGTTCCTCGAGAACGACGACGCCAACCGTGCGCTGATGGGCTCGAACATGCAGCGTCAGGCCGTGCCGCTGGTGCGCGCCGAAGCGCCGTTCGTCGGCACCGGCATGGAGCCTATCGTCGCCCGTGACTCGGGCGCCGCCATCGGCGCCCGCCGCGGCGGCATCGTCGACCAGGTGGACGCGACGCGCATCGTCATCCGCGCCACGGAAGATCTCGATCCCGGCAAGTCCGGCGTCGACATCTACCGGCTGATGAAGTTCCAGCGTTCGAACCAGAACACCTGCATCAACCAGCGTCCGCTGGTGCGCATGGGCGACCGGGTCAACAAGGGCGACATCATCGCCGACGGCCCGTCGACCGAGCTCGGCGATCTGGCCCTCGGCCGTAACGTGCTGGTCGCGTTCATGCCGTGGAACGGCTACAACTACGAGGATTCCATCCTCCTGTCCGAGCGCATCGTCGCCGACGACGTCTTCACCTCGATCCACATCGAGGAGTTCGAAGTCATGGCCCGCGACACCAAGCTGGGGCCGGAGGAGATCACGCGCGACATTCCCAACGTCTCGGAAGAAGCGCTGAAGAACCTCGATGAGGCCGGCATCGTCTACATCGGTGCGGAAGTGCAGCCGGGCGACATCCTGGTCGGCAAGATCACGCCGAAGGGCGAAAGCCCGATGACGCCGGAAGAAAAGCTGCTGCGCGCCATCTTCGGTGAAAAGGCCTCGGACGTGCGCGACACCTCGATGCGCATGCCTCCGGGAACCTTCGGCACCGTCGTTGAAGTGCGTGTCTTCAACCGCCACGGCGTCGAGAAGGACGAACGCGCCATGGCGATCGAGCGCGAGGAGATCGAACGCCTCGCCAAGGACCGCGACGACGAGCAGGCGATCCTCGACCGCAACGTCTATTCGCGTCTTTCCGACGTTCTCGTCGGCAAGGAAGCGATTGCCGGGCCGAAGGGCTTCAAGAAGGGCTCGAAGCTGTCGAAGGACACGCTCGACGAGTATCCGCGTTCGCAGTGGTGGCAGTTTGCCGTGGAGAACGAAAAGCTCCAGAGCGAACTGGAAGCCCTGCGTGGCCAGTACGACGATTCCAAGAAGGCGCTCGAGCAGCGCTTCATGGACAAGGTCGAGAAGGTGCAGCGCGGCGACGAGATGCCTCCGGGCGTCATGAAGATGGTCAAGGTCTTCGTGGCCGTGAAGCGCAAGATGCAGCCCGGCGACAAGATGGCCGGCCGACACGGCAACAAGGGTGTCGTGTCGCGGATCGTTCCGGTCGAGGACATGCCTTTCCTCGAGGACGGCACGCATGCCGACATCGTGCTCAACCCGCTGGGTGTGCCGTCGCGCATGAATGTCGGCCAGATTCTGGAAACGCACCTGGGCTGGGCCTGCGCCGGAATGGGCAGGAAGATCGGCGATCTGATCGATGCGTACAAGACAGCGGGCGACATCAAGCCGCTGCGCAAGACGCTCGAGAGCTTCATGCCGGCCAACGACCGCAACGAGCCGGTCCGCGAATATGACGACGAGAGCATCGTTCGCCTCAGCGAGCAGATGCGCCGCGGCGTCTCCATCGCGACACCGGTGTTCGACGGCGCGCACGAGGCCGACATCAACATCATGCTGGAGCAGGCGGGCCTGCACACCAGCGGTCAGTCGCAGCTCTATGACGGGCGCACCGGCGAGCCGTTCGATCGCAAAGTGACGATGGGTTACATATATATGCTCAAGCTTCACCACCTTGTGGACGACAAGATCCACGCGCGTTCGATCGGTCCGTACTCGCTCGTTACCCAGCAGCCGCTGGGCGGCAAGGCGCAGTTCGGTGGCCAGCGCTTCGGCGAGATGGAGGTCTGGGCGCTCGAAGCGTACGGCGCCGCCTACACGCTGCAGGAGATGCTGACGGTGAAGTCGGATGACGTCGCCGGACGCACCAAGGTCTACGAGGCGATCGTCAGAGGCGACGACACCTTCGAGGCCGGCATTCCCGAGAGCTTCAACGTTCTCGTCAAGGAAATGCGGTCTCTCGGCCTCAATGTCGAGCTGGAGAACACCAAGCTCGACGACAACCCGATCCGGCTGCCCGACGCGGCCGAGTAAGCAAGACGTCCGGCCGCGGTCTTCCCGCGACCGGACGCACCAAATTCTCGGCCGATGGCCGATCAAGTCGGCGGGCGTTTGGCCCGCGCTAGATGCAAGGGGTTTTCGAGGACCCCGAAAAGGAGAACGGCATGAACCAAGAGGTCATGAATCTCTTCAATCCCCAGGCGCCTGCGCAGGTGTTCGATTCCATCCGGATCTCGCTTGCCAGCCCTGAGAAGATTCTGTCCTGGTCGTTCGGCGAGATCAAGAAGCCGGAGACCATCAACTACCGCACCTTCAAGCCGGAGCGTGACGGCCTGTTTTGCGCGCGCATTTTTGGCCCGATCAAGGACTATGAGTGCCTGTGCGGCAAGTACAAGCGCATGAAATACAAGGGCGTCATCTGCGAGAAGTGCGGCGTCGAAGTCACGCTGTCGCGCGTCCGCCGCGAGCGCATGGGCCATATCGAGCTGGCGGCACCGGTCGCCCACATCTGGTTCCTGAAGTCGCTGCCGTCGCGCATCGGCACGCTGCTCGACATGACGCTGAAGGACATCGAGCGGGTCCTCTACTTCGAGAACTACATCGTTACCGAACCCGGCCTCACCGCGCTGAAGGAGCACCAGCTGCTCAGCGAGGAAGAGTACATGATGGCCGTCGACGAGTATGGCGAGGATTCGTTCACCGCCATGATCGGCGCCGAGGCGATCCACGACCTTCTGGCCGGCATGGACCTCGAGAAGATCGCCGGCGATCTGCGTTCTGAGCTGGCTTCGACCACCTCCGAGCTCAAGC
>NZ_JAMYLZ010000064.1:0-12611 GCF_040318315.1 Mesorhizobium sp. M1227 | reverse complement strand
TCCAGTTCCACCCGACCGCGCTTGACGGCCCGGAACGCCCTATGGTGCTGGTCAGCGAGGCCGTCCGCGGCGAAGGTGCTGCCCTGATCGACGAAACCGGCCAGGCTTTTCTCCAGAGCGTGCCAGGGGCGGAACTTGCGCCTCGCGATGTCTTGGCGCGCGCCGTCTGGAACCATCTTGCCAACGGCCACCGTGTTTTTCTCGACGCGCGGCAACGGCCTGGCCCGGAATTTGCTCGACACTTCCCGACAATCGCATCAGCCTGTCGTGGAGCCGGCATCAATCCCGCGCGCGATCTCATCCCCATTCGTCCGGCCCAACACTACCACATGGGTGGCGTTGCCGTGGACGGCTCCGGTAGGACCTCCGTCAAGGGGCTGTGGGCCTGTGGCGAAGTCGCTTCGACAGGACTGCATGGCGCCAACAGGCTCGCCAGCAATTCCTTGACCGAGGCCGTCGTGTGCGCGCGCTGGGTCGCTGAAAGTGTCGCCGGAACGCCTGCTCGCAGAACAAAGCCTGCGTTTGCGGACGTTTACCCATCGCCCGCGCCGACACCCGTGCGTGTTTTCCTGTCGCGCGCACTCGGCATCGTCCGGGATGGTGAAGGTTTGAAAGCAGCCGCATATGCCTTGTTGCCGCTCGCCGAAAGCAAGGACGCGGCCTCGGATCCGGCGGCTGTCGGGCTAATGATCGCGGTTGCCGCCCTGTTGCGCGAAGAAAGCCGCGGCGCTCATTACCGGACAGACTTTCCTCATCATGCGACTGTCGCCCGACGGTCCGAAATCACCCTCGAAGCCGCCTTGGCCGCTGCGCGGGAACTCGGACACTCGCCAAGCCTCGAAGGGGCAAAGTGATGACGTTCTCACCGCTTCCCACGGTCATGCTTGAGCCGCTTGTAAGGGCAGCTCTTCTTGAAGACCTTGGCAGAGCCGGCGACTTGACCACGGAGGCCATCGTCCCGAAGGAACACCAAGCGGGAACCGTGCTGGCGGCGCGCCAGTCCGGAGTTGTCGCCGGCCTCGATCTGGCGATGCTCGCTTTCCGCTTGATTGATCCTGATGTCAAAATCTCGGTGGAGCGGGCAGACGGCTCCAATGTCATGGATGGAGAGGTCATTGCATCAGTGGTTGGCCCTGCCCGGGCCATTCTCACAGCCGAACGGACGGCACTCAATTTTTTGTGCCATCTGAGCGGCATCGCTACAGCAACGGCATCGATCGTCGCTGCGGTTCGTGGATATGGCGCGAAGATCGTCTGCACGCGCAAGACGACGCCCGGATTGAGGGCAGTCGAAAAGTATGCGGTGCGCGCGGGTGGCGGATCCAATCACCGTTTCGGCCTCGACGACGCAATTCTGATCAAGGACAACCACATCGCCATCGCAGGCGGCGTTCGCCCGGCGCTCGAGCGAGCACGAAGACGGGCCGGTCATCTCGTCAAGATCGAAGTCGAGGTCGATACGCTGGCCCAGTTGGAGGAGGTACTTGGCTTCGCTCCCGATGCGGTTCTGCTCGACAACATGTCCCTCGCCGATCTTCGCCGCGCCGTCGCAATCGTTGGCGGCCGTGCTATCACCGAGGCTTCTGGCGGGATCGCATCCGATACAGCGCGAGCGATTGCCGCGACCGGCGTTGATCTGATTTCAGTCGGCCGACTGACCCACAGCGCGCCGATCCTGGATATCGGCCTCGACTATTGGGGCTCATGATTGTCTGAGGAACGAACAGGATCGAATCAACTGTCCTTTCCGATCGTCGTCAATCAGACAGCAAAGCAAGCAGAACCGGAGGAACAGCATGGACATGCAAACAGCCAGTCCAACGCAGACATCGCCACAGGCTCAATCCCCTGACCCTGGAGCGTGGACCCTGGAGAAGGCTCGGGCACTTCACGATGCCCCCTTCAACAATCTCCTCTTCCTCGCGCAAACCGTGCACCGCCAGAATTTCGATCCCAACAAGGTCCAGCTCAGCCGGCTGCTCAGCATCAAGACGGGCGGATGCCCGGAGGATTGCGGCTATTGCAGCCAGTCGGCGCATCACGAGACCGGCCTGAAGGCGTCGAAGCTGATGGAGGTCCGGCGCGTCGTCGCCGAGGCGAAGAAAGCGCGTGACGCCGGCGCAACCCGCTATTGCATGGGCGCGGCCTGGCGAAACCCCAAGGCGCGCGACATGGATGCGGTGGTGGCGATGGTCGAAGGCGTCAAGGCGCTGGGCATGGAGACCTGCATGACGCTCGGCATGCTCGATCGTGAGCAAGCCGCTCGACTGAAGCAGGCTGGTCTCGACTTTTACAACCACAACATCGATACGTCGGAACGCTACTATAGCGAGATCATCAGCACGCGGAGCTTTGCCGAGCGGCTCGAGACGCTCGAGCACGTTCGCCAATCCGGCATCAAGGTCTGCTGCGGCGGCATTGTCGGCATGGGCGAGGAGCCGGTGGACCGGATCGGCATGCTGGTGACGCTGGCCAACCTGCCGGAACCTCCGCAAAGCGTTCCGATCAACATGCTGATCCCGATCCCCGGCACCCCGCTTGCCGACGCCAAGCCCATCGAGCCGATCGAATTCGTGCGCGTGATCGCGCTGGCGCGCATCATGATGCCGAAATCGCATATCCGTCTTTCCGCCGGCCGTACGGCCATGACCGACGAGATGCAGGCGCTGTGCTTTTTTGCCGGCGCCAACTCGATCTTCGTCGGCGACACGCTGCTGACGGCGGACAATCCCGGTGAGGACAAGGATACCCTGCTGTTCCGGCGCCTTGGCATCGAGCCGATGGAACTCGAGGCGCAATGAACGGGGCACCGCTTGCCCGCTATGAGGCGACCTTGCAGGGACTGGCGCGCAAGGACCGGCTGCGGACGCTGAAGCCGCGCGCCGGGCGCGACTTCTCGTCGAACGACTATCTCGGGCTTGCCGCCTCCAAAAGACTTGGCGAAGCGGTTGCGGCGGCGATTGCGCAGGGCACGTCGGTTGGCGCCACCGGGTCGCGGCTGTTGCGCGGCAATGCGCCGGAACACGAGCAGCTCGAGGCAGACGCGGCGGCATTCTTTGGAGCCGACCGCGCGCTGTTCTTCGGCAGCGGCTACATCGCCAACTTCGCTCTGCTGACTGCGCTGCCGCAGAAGGGCGACCTTTTGGTCCTCGATGAGCTCGCCCATGCCAGCATGCATGAGGGGGCACAGGCCGGACGTGCCGAGTTCAAGCTGGCCGCGCACAACGATGTCGATGCTGTCGAGGACGCGATCAAGCGTTGGCGCGCCGAAGGCGGCATGGGATGCGTCTGGATTGCGGTGGAAAGCCTATACAGCATGGATGGCGACCGCGCGCCGATGGAGAGCCTGGTCGCGCTTGCCGATCGGCAGGACGCATTCATCGTCATTGACGAGGCGCACGCCACCGGCGTCTGGGGACCGGACGGCCGGGGGCTGGCCGCCGCTTTCGAGGGCCGCGACAACATCGTCGCGCTCCACACCTGCAGCAAGGCGCTCGGCGCATCTGGTGGGCTCGTGACCGGGCCGAGGACACTGTGCGAGTATCTGATCAACCGTTGCCGGCCATTCATCTACGCCACCGCGCCATCGCCCCTGATGGCGGTCGCGGCGCGCGAAGCGCTCGCAATGCTCGCCGACGAGCCTATGCGGCGTGTTCAGCTGCATGAACGCGTTGCCCTCGCAGGCCGCCAATTGGTCGATCGCTGCGGCGTGATACCAAGTGGCTCTCAGATCCAGCCCTTGGTAATCGGCGATGTCAGGCGCACCATGGCAGTGGCGGCGCGCCTGCAGGCCCGCGGCTTCGACATGCGCGGCATTCGTCCGCCGACCGTGCCCGAGGGCACGTCGCGGCTGCGCATCTCATTGACGCTCAATATCGGCGAAGCCGACATTTCCGCCATGGTCGAGGCGCTCGTCGAGGTGTTGGCTCAGACATGACCGGAGGCGACATGACCAAGCGCATCGTCATCACCGGAACAGACACCGGAATTGGCAAGACGGTGTTTTCGGCCGGGCTTGCCGGCCTGCTTGACGGTTTCTACTGGAAGCCGGTGCAATCGGGCCTCGACGGCGAGACCGACAGCGAGGCGGTTGCACGGCTTGCCGGGCTTCCGTCGGGGCGCGTGCTGCCGGAAGCCTACCGCTTGAAGAGCCCGCTTTCGCCGCATCGTTCGGCCGAAATCGACGACGTTTCGATCGAGGCTGCCGATCTTTCGTTTCCGGTCCTGCCGACACCGCTCGTCATCGAAGGCGCCGGCGGGCTGATGGTGCCGCTGAACCGCCGGACAAGGTTCATCGACATATTCGAGCAATGGCAGTTGCCGGTCATTCTGTGCGCCCGCACCGCGCTCGGAACAATCAATCACACCCTGCTGTCGATCGAGGCCCTGCGGGCGCGCGCTATCCCGCTGGCTGGCATCGCCTTCATCGGCGATGAGATGACCGATACGCAACGGACGATCGTGGAATTCGGCGACGTGCCGCAACTCGGCAGGCTGCCGCACCTCGATCCGCTGACGGACAAAACGCTGAGACAAGCGATGATTGCCGGCTTCGACCTCGCTTTGATTGCCGGAGGCGAATGATGACGCAATCCCGTGTGTGGCATCCCTTCACCCAGCACGCGCTCGAGCCGGCGATCCCTGAAATCGTCCTGACGGAAGGCGCCTATGTCCACACGGCCGACGGCTCCCGCATCCTGGACGCCATTTCCTCCTGGTGGGTCGTCACACATGGCCACCGCCATCCCCGCATTATGAAGGCAATCGAGACGACCGCCTCGAGCCTCGACCAGATCATCTTCGCAGGTTTCACGCACGAGCCTGCCGAATGCTTGGCCAAGGCGCTTGTCGCACTCGCTCCCGCCGGACTCGACTGGGTGTTCTATTCCGACAGCGGCTCGACCAGCGTCGAAGTCGCGCTGAAGATGGGGCTCGGCTATTTCCGCAACATCGGCGCGCCGCGCTCGCGCATCGTCGTCATGGAGCACAGCTATCATGGCGACACGATCGGCACGATGAGCGTCGGTGCCCGTGGCGTGTTCAACGCCGCCTACGGACCCTTGCTGTTCGAGGTCGACACCATTCCCTTCCCGGCCGCCGGCCGCGAGCAGGCAACGCTGGATAGATTCGAGGCCGTCAGCCGCGACCGGCGCGCCGCCGCGCTTATCGTCGAACCGCTCGTGCTTGGCGCCGGCGGCATGCGAATGTATCCGGCCTCGGTTCTGACCGGATTGAAGAAGATTGCCGAGGCCTCCGGCACGCTGCTGATTGCCGACGAGGTGATGACCGGCTGGGGCCGCACCGGGAGCATGTTCGCCTGCGAGCAGGCATCGATTTCTCCAGATATCCTGTGCACCTCCAAAGGCTTGACCGGCGGCGTGATCCCGCTGGCGGCCACGCTTGCCACCGATGCGATCTTCCAGGCTCATTATTCAGCGGATCGCAAGAAGACGTTTTTCCACTCGAGTTCCTACACCGCCAATCCGATTGCCTGTGCGGCAGCACTCGCCAATGTCGAGATCTGGCGTGACGAGCCGGTGGCCGAGCGGATCGCGGCCTTGAGCGAGAGACAGGCCGCCGGGTTTCGACGCTTTCGCGACAATGCCAACTTCACCGACAGCCGCGCGATCGGCACGATCCTGGCTCTCGACCTGCGCGCCGGCCCTGCCGGCTATCTGGCCGAGATCGGACCTAAGCTGCGGGTCTTTTTCCTCGAGCTCGGCCTGCTTGTGCGCCCGCTCGGCAATGTCCTTTATCTCCTGCCGCCCTATTGCGTCACCGGCGACGAGCTCGATCGGCTCCATGACGCGATCGAGGAGGCCGGCGAACGCTTCGGCTCAAAGCCATGAGCAGGTTGTCGCGCCTTCTCGGGTTTGGCCATCATGCGCCTGGGCGAAAGGTGGCGAATGCCGAAATCGAGAACAATCTCGGCCTCGAACCGGGCTGGATCGAGCGGCGTACTGGAATCCGGTCGCGCTTCTGGGCAACGGACGAAGACACGCTGTCTGGTCTTGCTGCCCAGGCCGGCGCCATGGCGCTGGCCAGTGCCCGCATTGCGCGCCACGACATCGGTCTGCTGCTGCTTGCCACCTCGACGCCCGATCACCTCCTGCCGCCCAGCGCGCCCCTGGTCGCACATCGGCTGGGGCTTGGGCGCGCCGGCGCTGTCGATCTGACCGGCGCCTGCGCCGGCTTCATCTATGCGCTGATGTTTGCGGACGGATTTACCCGCCTGCACGGCAAAGCGAGCCTTGTTATCGCCGCCAATATCCTCAGCCGCCGCATCAATCCCTCTGAGCGCGCCAGCGCCGTGCTGTTTGCCGATGCCGCCGGCGCCCTCGTGATCGGTCCCTGCGAGGATACTGATCGGGGCATTCTCGGTGCCTCAGTGGATTCAGACGGCTCGCGCTACGGGCTAATCCATATTCCGGCCGGCGGAAGCAACATCCCGTTCCAGAGTGGCCTGGATCTCGGGCAAACCCGAATGACGATGACCGACGGCCGCGAAGTGTTCGCCAAGGCTGTCGAGATGATGACCGATTGCTCGACCAGCGCGCTTGCCACCGCCGGAGTGCGACCACAGGATGTCGGCCGGTTCGTGCCACATCAGGCCAATGCTCGGATTTTCGATGCGGTCGGGCGAAACCTCGGCGTTGCCGATCACCTGATCGTCAAAACGATCGCCGAATATGGCAACTCTTCCGCCGCGACGATCCCGCTCTCACTGTCGCTCGCCAATCAAGCGGAGCCGTTTCGGCCGGGCGAGAAAATACTCCTGGCGGCGGCAGGTGCGGGACTCAGCGGCGGGGCGCTCGTCGTCGGGATTTAGCCCAGCGAAGCTGCTCAACATCAGGACTGGCTCTGTGAGATGAATAGGACAACGGGACCAATGCGAAAATAGTCGCCGGCAAGCTGCACGGCATCCTCGTCACCGAGCAAAGCTTAACTACCACGGTTCGATAACGCTCGACCCTGACCACGCGAAGAACCCGGGATCCTGCCAATGGATTCGTGGAGACATGGAGCAAGACTTCCGGCGCGCGAATCTCGACCTATGTCATCCTCGGCGAGCGCGGCTCTCGATGCTGCATCCTCAACGGCGCGGCCGCCCGGAACCTGCCAGCCCACTCCATCCATCTGGACGAAGCGCACATTCCTGTCTGAAGCCGCGGATCGTTACGTTCGTCATCAACAATGTCGTCGGCTTCTCGCCGATGGCAATGCGCTGACGCGGACGGCGTTGACGATTACATCGGCAGGGGCGCTTCAGCAGAACTTTCGCCGGTTGATGGAGCAGCAGGAACTGGTGGAGGAGACCGGCGAAAGTGCTTTTGATAACCGGCGGTCGGCCGGCGAAGCTTTATCGCTTCCGCCACCATGTCCTCGACGAAACGGCGGTCGCCCGGACAAAATTGCCGCTGGCGCGGGCTTGACATCCTTTATACTCAACGTAGAAATATACCCTTATAATCAATTCGATTATAACGAGAAATTCATTCGCACCGTCCGAACCCACGGTCTCGCTCGGGAAGCCCGTATGAGTGGGTCGAAGTGATCTTGGAAATGAAACGCCCGAGGACGGGCTTTCAACCTTTGTCGTGAAGGAGGTGCCGCGCGCCTGGGCCAATGCCTTGCGGCAACGGTGAAGGATGTATACCGCCAGTAAACGCGTGCGACAAAGTCGATATCGAATGTACAGTTCGTCTAAATGTGCGATACGTTCGATTTGTGCAAGTAACACTTGGAAAAGTGTTGCATAAAAGAAACGTCTAATTATATAAAGCTGGCAAGCTAAACTTTAAACTTGCACAAATGAGCATCGCGGATAGCGTCCCACTGTGAAGCGTGCACTGCGATGTGCGTCTGTTTCGATCGTGGGGGCAAGACGGTCGTCAATTGAGGTTCTTCCCTTTTTTGTTGAGAGGCAAAAGTTGAAGCCGCAAGACGGCTGCTAGGTTGCGCGCATACGAAAACGCAACACATCGCCGTCCCCCCAACTTCATGTCTTCAACGCTCTTTCGGAGGCTTGCTGAGGGAATGCTATTGGGAAAGCCAGATATGTCCGCGTCGAGTGATCTTGGGGATGAAAAGCGCCAGACCGAGCTTTCAAGCTTTGTCATGAGGGAGGTGCAGCGCATTCTTGCCCAATGCGATGAGGGGAAGCAGGGTGACAAGGCTGCTGTTGCGCCTTCGGGTTCTCCTTCCAACGAATTGACCGCCGTGGCCGCCGAATTTCTTGGTAGGCTCGAGGCCGAAGCAGCGCGACGGCTAAACGCCCAGGCGGGTGAGATCGCTACGCGACCACGGGCAGCCGATCATCCGCTCGGGCATCCGGTTCTGAAAGATTGCCCGAGAGAAGGCGCGCGCATTGCAGAATGGGCCGGTCCAGTTGCGGGGTCGACGCATCTCGAGAGACGTTTTGGAATACCGCGGTCCACTTTGTATTGGTGGCAGCAACACAATGATGTGGTTGCCTTTCGGAGAGGCTCCCGTAAGCATGTATTTCCCCTGGCTCAGTTCATCGACGGCAGGCCTATCCCCGGAATCAGGCAGGTCCTTTCCTCGATCTCCGATCCCAGACTGGCTTGGCTGTGGCTGATCAGCCCCTCGCCTCTTCTCAAGGGTCGCGTCCCTATCGAATTGCTCAGAGAAGGTATGAACACAGAAGTTGTTTCATCCGCCGCCCAGGCTGTTTCTCTGATTGAATCTATCTGACAATTGGCCGGATG
The DNA here is from genome assembly GCF_040318315.1 of Mesorhizobium sp. M1227. Classification (NCBI taxonomy): domain Bacteria; kingdom Pseudomonadati; phylum Pseudomonadota; class Alphaproteobacteria; order Hyphomicrobiales; family Phyllobacteriaceae; genus Mesorhizobium; species Mesorhizobium sp. M1227. The sequence continues at coordinate 3,882 of NZ_JAMYLZ010000064.1, read as the reverse complement.
CAGATGGCTGTCCGCGCATTATGTAAGTGCGCACAAGCAGATGTACCAATTGTGCGATTTGTGCAAATGTATAGTTGTTCAATTTGTGCAAGTAATACAATAGATTTAGTGGCAATAATGCAACGGATACTTCTATATATGGTTGGCAGACGGAATTTGAACTTGCACTAATTCGCCCAGCGAATAGCGTTCGAGCCGGGAAGGATGCATCGCGATGCGCATCTTTTTCGATCGTGGGGACAGGGAGCGGTTCGTCCATCGACGTCCTCGCCCTTTTCAAATCATTGAATGGAGATCAATTATGAACATCAAGAGCCTTCTTCTCGGCTCAGCTGCGGCTCTGATCGCAGTTTCCGGCGCCCGCGCCGCCGACGCGGTGACCGTCGCCGAGCCGGAACCGGCTGAATACGTCAAGATCTGCGACGTCTACGGCTCGGGCTACTTCTACATCCCCGGCACCGAGACCTGCCTGCGCATCGGCGGCTATGTCCGCTACGACATCGGCGTCGGCGACGTTGGATCCTACGACGGGGCGCGGACCCACGACGTCCAAGACGGCAGCGAGCAGGGCACCTGGCGCAAGAACGCCCGCTTTGACCTAAGGACTTGGACCGGCCAGGAAACCGAACTCGGTACTTTGAAGACATACACCGAGACCAAATTCAATTTCGGTAACCGCAACGCCTATTCGGGTCCCGACAGTCCCCAGAACTATGCCTTCAACAAGGGCATCACACTGAACTTCGCCTGGATCCAGCTTGGTGGCCTGCGCGTCGGTAAGGACGAATCGGCCTTCGATACGTTTATCGGCTATGCCGGCAACGTCATCAACGATACGCTCGTTCCCTACGGCGATTTTGACACCAACGTCGTGCAGTACTACTTCGACGCAGGCAATGGCTTCTCCGCCGTGGTATCGCTCGAAGAGGGTTCTGGCGTCGTCGGCACGATCGACAGCTACGTTCCGCATCTTGTCGGCGGCGTGAAGTACACGCAGGGCTGGGGCGCCATCACCGGCGTCGTGGCTTACGACAGCAACTACGAAGAGGTAGCCGGCAAGCTCCGCTTGGATGTGAACGCCACCAACGAACTGTCGCTGTTCATTATGGCTGGCTATGGGACCGACGACAACCTAACCGATGGGACCTACGCTATTCCTGCCGGCGGTCGCGGCTTCTACAAGCAGTGGGGTGGCAACTGGGCCGTCTGGGGCGGCGGCACCTACAAGTTCAACGAGAAGACCTCTTTCAACCTTCAGGCGGCGTATGACGAGTGGAAGAACCTCGGCATTGCTGCCAATGTCGCCTACGATATCGTTCCTGGTCTGACGATCACGGCCGAAGTCGACTATCTCCACGCTGGCAAGTTCGGGGATGTGGACTTCTCTAACTGGACCAATGCCGACAAGAAGAACAGCGTCGGCGGTCTGCTCCGCTTCCAGCGCTCGTTCTGAGGATTGAAGAGCCCGTTGCCGCGTTCGGAGCGGTAACTGCGAGCCTAATTTGCGGCCGAACCATTGTGGTGAGGCTTGTAGAGGTTTCGGCGAATTGCTTGATCACGGACCTCCAATCCGAGCATTTCGTCGATGAGAAGGGCGCCCTGTTCCCGGGCGCCCTTTTTTAAGGGTTATCATCAGACTCTCTCCCGGGGGAACTGTGGGTAAGAAACAACGCATCGTCCTGCAGGCAGCTGTTTTGGCGTCTGCCTTTGGCTTTTTTTTGCTGATCCTGATCCTGCAGATGGTCAGTTTTTTGGTTGACTAGGCACGCGCAAGCGGGATGGATCGCGCAGAGACACGCGGAAGTTTTTTTCGCCAGCGAAACCCCGACGACCTGATGGGGAGTCGCGCCAGCAGGGTGGGCGCCACGTCCAGTGCCACCGACCATGCGAGATGCCGATTGTTGGCGCGTCTGTCAGTTCGCGCGGCCATATTCATTCTGGTGCCGATCTGTTGCCTTTTCTGCTTTTCCCATGCGTTTTAGGCCGAGCCATTTGTGAAGCGGGCGGTCAATGGATCTGCGCCTCGCGATTGCCTGCCGTTGCCTGGTTGATCTGGGCGGCATAATCCGAGAGCGAACGCTGCAACCGCGGTTCGAATTGCGCGAAGTTGAACCGGACTTCATCCGCCGTCAGGAACTGGTGGGTTGCGCCGGGAAAGCCGGCGACCATCACAAGGTCGCCTTCCTTGACGCCTTCACAGGCTATGGGTAGCCAACTCTTCGGCCGGTAGGGCACGTTCTCGCGCGCATATGGCCGGGAGGAACCATCAGGAGCGACATAGGCGCGATAAATCCGAAGTGGCCCGTGTGGCGCGGCCTCCAGTTGTCCGTTTGGCCGCCGAAGTTGCCGATGCCGAGCGCGGGCGCATAGACGAGGCGCACGTCCTCAATTTCGAGCTTCTGCAGGAGATAGTAGAAGGCGCCGCCATAATAGGCCCCTACGTCGCAGCGGCGATTGGGCTGTCCTTCACATGCGGCGATCAGGGCCTTTTTGTTCGTGGCGAGCCGCTCATAGCGGGCAAACCCGTTCAGCTTGTCCGAGACGCTCTTGAGCATTTCGGCGGTCACATCCCGCATGTCCTCGATCACATAGATGCGGTTGCCGGGCGCCGCGGGCAATTCTTCACCCAGGCTCTTCGCCAGAAAGCCACCAGAAAACCGTCTGTGAGATAGTCCTAGCCCTCCTTGCTGTGGTATTGGATGGATTCGAACACGCAGTGATGATTGGTTGCGACCAGCCCTTGTGGACTGACGAACGAGGCGGAGCATCCGCCCAGTGATACGACCGGGTTGAGCGGGTCAGCGTCCAGACGACCCAGCTGGGCGGGATCGATCTGGAGCCCATCCGCGCGCATGGCCGCGCCCACTTCCGCAGTCTGGCCCGGCATCCACATACCTTCGTCCGCCGACGTAGCGGTGACCGTCCCGAGCAAGGCGATGGCAGTTGCTTTGGCCAAACATTTCCAATTCGAGTTCATGCTGACTGTCGCTCTCATCTTGCCTCCTGTTCTCCGCAGATTGGATTGGTGACTATCGGGATGGCCGGAGTCCTGGCGCCCGCGCGGCGGCCAATACCGTAAAGACCGTGTGGACCCGTTAACCGCAACAATCCTGATGGCGCTCACCTCTCATATTTGTCGCGCGCAACGTTTGCGGATCATCCGCTGCACCAACCGTGCCAAATGAATAAAGCCTTCAATTACAAATGGTGAGCCGCCTCACCCATGTCCTATCTCCGACGTCGTTCACGTAAAAGGCTCGGTGCTTCCACGCTCTTTTGCTCTTCGCCCGTCCCTCTTCCGTCTTGACTAGCAGGAGCCTACGGCCTATCTCACTGCCGCGTTAGCACTCCCCCAAGATGAGTGCTAACCACGCTCCGGCAACGGAGAACCGTTCAACATCCGCACCAGGGAAATCCAAAAATGGCAAAGTCGAATTTCCGGCCGCTGCATGACCGCGTGGTCGTTCGCCGCGTCGAGTCCGAAGCGAAGACCGCCGGCGGGATCATCATCCCCGATACGGCTAAGGAAAAGCCGCAGGAAGGCGAGATCATCGCCATCGGTTCCGGCGCCCGTGACGAGGTCGGCAAGCTCGTCCCGCTGGACGTCAAGGCCGGCGACCGCATCCTGTTCGGCAAGTGGTCGGGCACCGAAGTCAAGCTCAACGGCGAAGACCTTCTGATCATGAAGGAAGCCGATATCATGGGCGTCATCGGCTGACACGCCGCCGCCTTTCATCCGCACCATCCAATCTGAATTTCGGGCGAAATGCCCAGGAGTAAAAAATGGCTGCCAAAGACGTAAAATTCTCCCGCGACGCTCGTGAGCGCATGCTGCGCGGCGTCAACATCCTCGCCGACGCGGTGAAGGTCACGCTCGGCCCC
>NZ_JAMYLZ010000063.1:0-12814 GCF_040318315.1 Mesorhizobium sp. M1227 | reverse complement strand
GACTTGGAACAGAGGACCTTGCAGACCATCGACAACCCGTTCGGCACGAGGTTGTCACCCATGTCTTAGGTACAATCTGTTACCTATGTCTCCGGGTTGGACACTTGCTTGCTGGTGCCCCCGGACGGGATCGAACCGCCGACCTTCGGTTTACAAAACCGCTGCTCTACCGGCTGAGCTACAAGGGCACGGCGCTTCGGTTACCATATTTGATGCGCCAGTAAAGACAAAACTCCGTTTTTCGGTTCCCGGCGAACGCGCCGGTTCTGCCGCCAGGGCGTCCTGAAAACGGCCAATTCGCTTCCTATATTGATCGAAGGTGCAATCGCATCAGCGAGGCAGTCGCATGATCAGGTTTGTCATCATTCTCCCGCTCGTCGTCGTGGCTTGGGTTCTCCTGGTGAAGCTCATCAAGGACCTGAAGCACGCCAATATCGACTGGACCGGCGTCACCACCATCATCGGCTTCATCGCGCTCGCCTTCTGGCTTCGCCATATCACCGGCATGGGGTGAGCGAGAGAGTGAGTAGTGAAACCGCGAATTCTCACTACTCACCAATCAAAACGAAATCACTAAGAACCGCTCACTAAGAATTCTCAGAACCTCCGAACCTTTCGCTGCCGCGCCGCGACCGATCTCCAGAGGCGAATGATCGCCTCATTCAAAGATCGAGGAGATCATCATGTCCAAGCGCAGTTTTACTGTAAGCGATGTGCTCCTCACACATTGCTCGGATAATTCGGCCGCTCGGTGTCAGATGCCATTGGCCGCTGAACCTTATGGCAACCTGCGTCACTACCAGTCAGTGGCGACGATTTGAGGCCGTTGATACTGCGAAACATTTCGATATGCTTCCCTTCAAGCCATAAGATTGTCGCGCAGCGCCTGTGTTGGATTTTCAATGCCGAGAAGAAAGCAATTTAAGGGAATTTGCCACGATATTCTTGAAAGCTTTGTCAGTAGATACAACGACCTGGATGGCTACTGGGCCTTGGGGCAATACGCAACCTTTCTGACGGAATCCGGTCAACGGGAGTTGCGGCTACGGCTGCAGAGGGGATCAACGTTGTCTGAGTGCTCCAAATTCAGCGCCTCGGCTACCTACTATCAAGGAGCGGTGTTGCGGCTTATGGATGCGAATGAGATGCCGCATAGCTGGTTTGCGAATGCCTACATCAGATTTTCCATGGTGGGTCCGACGAATGCTCTTTGCGAGGTTGAAATCGTGTCTGATCTCGGCAAGGCTTACCACGGTGATCGCAGGATCGACGTCCGACCTCATAACCCGCTTCGCGAGCACCGGAGAGGAGGCAACTTTGGGCCGTCAAATCAAATGGGCCAGTAAACCCGATCCGAGGCAAGGCATTTGTGCAATGACTGGTTCGGGCCGACTGTCATGGGTAGGAATTCCTTTGTAAGGCGGGATATTTCCAAGGAAGCAGCTCATCGATCCGGCATTGTTTATGGCCGCTGACGATGGCGGTGAGTGTGCTCGTCAGATAGGACAGCGGATCAAAAGTATTGAGTTTGCAAGTTTCAATGAGCGAGGCGATGGTCGCCCAGTTCTCGGCCCCAGCGTCGTGCCCTGCGAAGAGTGCGTTCTTGCGATTGAGGGCTATCGGTCCGATGGTTCGCTCGACTCTGTTATTATCGATTTCGACGTGGCCGGCGATCAGGAAGAGCTTCAGGCCATCCCGGTATTTGGCGATGTAGGCCAAAGCCTCGCCGAGTGGGGACTTGGCCGCGACGCGCGACCGTCTTCATCGCCACTGGCGCCCTAGCCGGCACCGCCTGTCGTCGTCGGCCCACGGCACGCATCATCATCATCACCATTGGCATCACTGGTGGTGGTGGCACCACCATCATCATCACCATGGAAGGTGATCATCTTCCTTTGATTAGATGATCCACTTGGCGAAAGGGTGGCTTCGGCCGCCCTTTTTGCGTCATGAGCCAGGATCGTTGCCGTCGGCCGAAGAGACCCGAAAAATGTTTGAACCTTTTTTCTCCGCCGCAACGACTTATGATCAAGAGGCGGTTGGATCGCCTCCCACAACAAGGAGATCGTCATGTTCAAGCGCACCATCATTTCCGGCCTCGTCGCCACCACTGTCGCCGCCGCCATGCTGGTCGGCACCGTTCAGCCGTCGGCCGCCCATCACAAGCACAAGCACCTCGGCATCGGCATTGCCGCAGGTGTGGCGGCTTCCTGCTCGGCAGCGCGCTGGCCCAGCCGCGCACCGTCTATATCGAGGAAGACGGCGGCTCGTGGCACGTCCGGCGCTGCCTCAATCGCTACCAGAGCTACGACCCGTACTCGGACACCTATGTCGGCTACGACGGCTATCGCCATCGCTGCTGGCTTTGAGGGCCACGATGCCAGCTTGGGATGACCGTTTCATGCAACCGGAAGAAGGGCGCCCCACTGGCCCTTTTTCTGTTGTTCGGCGATAGGCTTCCTGTCGAAATCGACTGACTATCAGTGTCGGCGCTGCCCCTCATCTGCCTGCCGGCATCTTCTCCCCGTATAGTGACGGGGAGAAGGGACGCTTTCGGCGATGACTTCGGCAGTCTCCAGCGCTGCAAGAGGGCGCCAAGGTCGCGGTCAGCTTCTTTCCCCCCGTCACTATACGGGGAGAAATGCCCGGCAGGGCAATGAGGGGCAGCGCCAGCTTCAGTCTCCAAGCAATTTAGCTATCATTTGTCTCTGATTTCACCAGGAACCCGGCAGTATACAGCGATTTCCCAACAGCCTAGTCTGCACCGATAGCGAAACAGGGAGAGGGCGCTTGGGCGAGCACGATCCGAACGAAGAGCCGATCGAGACGGTTTTCCGCAACGGCACAATCACCACCGTCGGCATCCTGCTGGCGTTCTCGCTGGGCTTCATCACGCATTGGGCCGCCAACCCGATACCTTGGGAAATCTATCACCTGGCCGCCGTCGTGCCGATTTTGATCGGCATTGCCCTGCAGATACGAGCGCTGCGGTTGCTGCTCGACATAACGTCTCTACAACGGCGCGTTTATGAACGCGCCAATCGTATCTTCATTGCCGGCCTAATCTTCACCGCCTGCGGAGTTGGGCTGGCGATGCTGCTTGATTTCTACGACCTATCGACCAAGAGCGCGGTGCCCGGGGCCTAGCTTTGGCCATCCTGGCAGATGTCGCACCATTCGACGCTGGTCAGCGCAGCCATGCGCTCGGTTCGCTGCGAAGGCCGGGAGGGGTCGGCAGCCCGCCGATCATCCTTGTCACCTTCGCCGCCGCATCGTGCACAAGCGGGCCGATTTCGGCCAGCCGTTCCGGCGTTACCCGCACCGTCGGCCCGGAAACCGAAACGCCGCCGATCGGCTCGCCGAACTCATTGAAGATGGCGGCGGCAACGCAGCGCATGCCCGGATGCCGCTCCTCGTCGTCTACCGACCAGCCGCGCAGCTTGATCGTCACCAGGTCGCGGGCGAGCGCCGGGATATCGGACAGCGTGTTTTCGGTGAAGCGCTCCAGCCCGGCCCGGCGCAGGATGGTGGCGACGCGTTCCGGCTCGAGATGCGCCAGCACTGCCTTGCCGATGCCCGAGGCATGGAAGGAGCTGCGCGTCCCCGGCCGGAAGAAGGCGCGGATCGCCTGATGCGTCTCGACCTGACTGACAAAGACGACGCAATCGTCCTCGGCGACGCCGAGATTGGCGGTCTCGCCGGTCTTCTCCATCAATTCCTGCATGACGATACGGGCGCGGTCGACCAGCTTGCGGCGGCGCAGGAACGCCGCGCCCATGCGATAGGTCTCGACGCCGATCGACCACAGCTGGTCGGTACCGTCGAACTCGACCATGCCGTGGTTTTCCAGCGTCGTCAGCATGCGGTAGGCGGTGGATGCCGGCAGACCGGAACTGGCGGCGATCTCGCTCAGCGACAGGCCGCTGCCATCGGCAACGATTGCCAGGATGCGCAGCGCCCGGTCCAGCGACTGCACCGAAGCAGCCTCGGCCGGCCCGTTGAAGGCGCGCGGCCGGCCGCGCTGGCGTTTTTCGGTGGTTTCCATCGGGCCATTCTTCGCTCTGTTCGCCCAGCAAGGCAATGAAAAAGTTTTTCATCGATTTGCGAAGCGAATTCGTGGAAAACAGAAAGTCAAATCAATTCAATCTACAAGAGCCGTTTTCTAGAAATGAAAATATATTCTGAAAAAATTGAAAAATCATTGGTGCGCTGGCATCATCGGCTATCAACAATTCCGTGGAGGCTGACATGGCCAGGATGCGCGCAGTCGACGCAGCGGTTCTCGTTCTCGAAAAGGAAGGCATCTCCTGTGCCTTCGGCGTGCCGGGTGCTGCGATCAACCCGCTCTATTCGGCGCTGAAGGCGAGGGGCAGTATCCGCCACATCCTTGCGCGGCACGTCGAGGCGGCTTCGCATATGGCCGAAGGGTTTACCCGCGCCAGATCGGGCAATATCGGTCTGTGCATCGGCACCTCGGGTCCTGCCGGCACCGACATGATCACTGGCCTCTATTCGGCCGCTGCCGATTCAATTCCCATCCTCTGCATCACCGGGCAGGCGCCGCGGGCGCGTCTCAACAAGGAGGATTTTCAGGCCGTCGACATTGCGGCGATCGCCGCACCCGTCGCCAAATGGGCGGTTACGGTGATGGAACCCTATCTGGTGCCGATGGCGTTGCAGAAAGCGTTTCATCTGATGCGCTCGTCGCGGCCGGGGCCGGTGCTGATCGATTTGCCTGTCGATGTGCAACTGACCGAGATCGAGTTCGACATCGATGCCTACGAGCCGCTGGTGCCGTTCAAGCCGGCAATGTCGCGCGCTCAGGCCGAGAAGGCGTTGACGATGCTGAACGGGGCGGAAAAGCCTGTCATCATCGCCGGCGGCGGCATCATCAACGCCGATGCGTCCGATCTGCTGATCGAATTCGCCGAAGTCACCGGCGTGCCCGTCATCCCGACGCTGATGGGCTGGGGCGCGATCCCCGACGACCACCGCCTGATGGCCGGCATGTGCGGGCTGCAGACCTCGCACCGCTATGGCAATGCCACGATGCTCGAAGCCGATTTCGTTTTCGGCATCGGCAACCGCTGGGCCAACCGCCACACCGGTTCGGTCGACGTCTACACCAAGGGCAAGAAGTTCATCCACGTCGATATCGAGCCGACGCAGATCGGCCGGGTCTTCGCACCGGACCTTGGCGTCGTCTCAGATGCCGGTGCGGCGCTTAAGATGCTGCTCGACGTCGCCACCGAGTGGAGGACGGCCGGAAAATTGCGCGACTGGTCGGGCTGGGCCGGCGAATGCCGGCAGCGCAAGAAGACGATGAAGCGCAAGACCCATTTCGACCAGGTGCCGCTGAAGCCGCAGCGCGTCTACGAGGAGATGAACAAGGCGTTCGGCCGCGACACCACCTATGTCACCACGATCGGCTTGTCGCAGATCGCCGGTGCGCAGTTCCTGCATGTCTACAAGCCACGCAACTGGATCAATTGCGGCCAGGCCGGCCCGCTCGGCTGGACGCTGCCCGCAGCACTCGGCGTTCGGGCCGCCGATCCGGACCGCACTATCGTGGCGCTGTCCGGCGACTATGATTTCCAGTTCATGATCGAGGAACTGGCAGCCGGTGCGCAGCACAGATTACCCTACATCCATGTCGTCGTGAACAACGCCTATCTCGGCCTGATCCGCCAGGCGCAGCGCGGCTTTTCGATGGATTTCGAGGTCAGCCTGGCCTTCGAGAACGTCAATCGACAGGGCGATGCCGAAGCTGGCTATGGCGTCGACCACCTCGCCGTCGCCGAGGCGATGGGCTGCAAGGCGGTCCGGGTGCGCCGGCCGGAGGAATTCGCCGGCGCGTTCAAGGAGGCGCAGCGCCTGATGAACGAGCACCAGGTTCCGGTGGTGCTCGAATTCATCCTCGAGCGCGTCACCAACGTTTCGATGGGTACCGAAATCGACAAGATCACCGAATTCGAGGAGCTAGCCGAACATCACGAAGATGCCCCCACGGCGATCGTCATGCTCGATTAAGCCGCATATGAGGAACTACTGCCATGCCACGGTTCTCAGCCAATCTTTCGATGCTCTTTGGCGAGCATGACTTCCTCGACCGCTTCGATGCCGCCGCCCGCGCGGGCTTCAAGGGCGTCGAGTATATCGGCCCCTATGACCATGCGCCGGATGTCGTCGCAGCCAGGTTGAAGAAGAACGGGCTGACGCAGGTCCTGTTCAACCTGCCTGCCGGCGACTGGGCCAAGGGCGAGCGCGGCATCGCGATCCTGCCCGACCGCGTGCCGGAGTTCCGGCAGGGCATTGCCAAGGTCGTCACCTATGCGCACGCATTGGGCTGCGAGCAGGTCAACTGCCTCGCCGGCATCGCGCCGCAAGGCGTCGACCGCTCCGTGCTGGAAGACGTCTTCGCCGAAAATCTGGCTTTCGCGGCGGAAAAGCTGGAGCAGGCCGGCATCAGGCTGCTGATCGAGCCGATCAACACCCGCGACATTCCGGGCTTCTTCCTGAATTACTCGGACCAGGCCCTGGCGCTGATCGACCGCGTCGGCTCGAAGAACCTGTTCCTGCAATACGATATCTATCACATGCAGATCATGGAGGGGGATCTCGCCCGTACCATCGAGGCAAACCTCAACCGCATCGCGCATATCCAGCTTGCGGATAATCCCGGCCGTCATGAGCCGGGGACGGGCGAGATCAATTTTCCCTTCCTGTACAACCACATCGACCGCATCGGCTATTCCGGCTGGGTCGGGGCGGAGTACAAGCCGAAGGGCGGAACGGAAGCCGGGCTTGGGTGGTTCAGGGACCTGGCCGGGCAGGGGAGTGCGGCGGCATAGACGCAACGTGTCGCACGTCGCGTTCCTGCGCGCCCCCTTAACAAGAAACGGAGAAGGACATGGAAACCATCGGCTTCATCGGCCTCGGCATCATGGGCGCGCCGATGGCGGGGCATCTGCTAGACGCCGGTTATCAGGTCGTCGCCAGCGACCACCGCTCGAAGCCGCCGGCCGATCTCGTCGCCAAGGGCCTGAAGGCCGTCACCGGCCATGATGCCGTTGCCCGCGCGGCCGACATCGTCATCACCATGGTTCCGGATACGCCGCAGGTGGCCGATGTGCTGTTCGCTGAGAATGGCGTCGCGTCAGGCCTCACTAAAGGCAAGCTGGTCATCGACATGAGCTCGATCTCGCCGATCGAGACCAAGGAATTCGCAAAAAAGATCAACGATGTCGGCTGCGACTATCTCGATGCGCCGGTGTCGGGCGGCGAGGTCGGGGCCAGAGCGGCATCGCTGACCATCATGGTCGGCGGCGAAAAAAATGCCTACGAACGCGCCAGGCCTATCTTCGAGAAGATAGGCAAGAACATCACTCTGGTCGGACCCAACGGCGTCGGCCAGATCACCAAGGTTGCCAACCAGATCGTCGTTGCGCTGACCATCGAGGCCGTCGCCGAAGCGCTTGTTTTTGCATCGAAAGCCGGCGCCAACCCGGCCAAGGTCAGGCAGGCGCTGCTGGGCGGGCTCGCAAACTCGCGCATCCTGGAAGTGCATGGCGAGCGCATGATCAAGCGCACTTTCGCGCCCGGCTTCCGCATCGAACTCCACCAGAAGGACCTGAATCTCGCCCTTGAAGGCGCGAAAGCGCTCGGCGTCGCCCTGCCCAACACTTCAACGACGCAGCAATTGTTCAACTCCTGCGCGGCCAACGGCGGCGCTAAGGAAGATCATTCGGCGCTGGTTCGGGCGCTGGAGCGGATGGCGGGATGTGAAGTGGGTGAATAGTGAATAGTGAATGGTGAATAGGTAGTCAGTTGCAGATAGGTGAGTAGTTGGTAGTGAATTGGTCACGACTTACGGACAGTCTCACCATTCACCATTCACCATTCACCATTCACCATTCACCATTCACCATTCACCCTTTCAAAAATTTCCCCGCCGCATAAAGCGCCACCGCGGCGGCATTCGACACGTTGAGCGAGCGGATGGCGCCCGGCATGTCGAGGCGGGCGAGCGTCGTCACCGTTTCGCGCGTTTTCTGGCGCAGGCCTTTGCCCTCGGCGCCAAGTACCAACGCGATCTTTTCTCCGGCAAAGCTGGTTTCAAGTTCCGCCGGCCCGTCCGAATCCAGCCCTATCGTCTGGAATCCGGCCTCGCGCAGCTGCTCCAGCGCATCGGCGAGGTTCTTCACCTCGATCTGGTCGATGTGCTCCAGCGCGCCGGAGGCCGACTTCGCCAGCACGCCGGATTCCTGCGGGCTGTGGCGCGCCGTGGTGATCAATGCACCGGCGCCGAAAGCCACCGCCGAGCGCAGGATCGCACCGACATTATGCGGATCGGTGATCTGGTCGAGCACCAGCACCAGCCTGGTGTCGCCGAGCGCATCGAGGCGTTTCGGTTTCAGCGGCTCGGCCTCGATCACCACGCCCTGGTGCACGGCATCCGAGCCGGTGACCTTGTCGATGTCCCTGGGTTCGACCAACTCCGCCTTGAAGGGCAAAGCGCCAAGGTCGGCGATTGCCAGCCGCTCGGCAGCGTTGCGCGTCACCAGCATCTTCTTGATTTTGCGGCGCGGATTGTCGAGTGCGGCCCGCACCGTGTGCAGCCCATAGAGCCGCACCAGCCCATCCACCGGGTTCTCGCCGGGCGGCACCGGCTGGCGTGGCCTGAATGCAGGCGCGCCACCGCTCTTCTCGTCGCGATGCGCGCGGCGCAGCTTGGCGTAGTGGGTGTCTTTAGGGGTCTTGGATTTGTTATCGTTGCTCATGGCCGGCTTCTATAGCCGTGTCGTCCGGTCATGGATACAGCCGCAGAAGCTGCTTGTCGGGCGAGGCGTGAGATTCAGCGCTTTTTGGCGGGCTGTTGCGGTTGACAGTTTTGGGCGCTGCCGCCATAAGGCGCTTCGCGGAAGGGCTGCTTTGGCAGCCGCGACGCGTCGATGCCTCGTTGCATGGCTCCGGCGGCAGACTGGAGAGGTGCCCGAGTGGTTAAAGGGGACGGACTGTAAATCCGTTGGCTATGCCTACGTTGGTTCAAATCCAACCCTCTCCACCACTGCCGGCCCGGAAGCCCTGAAACGCAGAGCGAGCGTCGGAGCGGATCCGATGCTTGACTGAAAGGCGCGGGTATAGCTCAGTGGTAGAGCAGCAGCCTTCCAAGCTGAATATGCGGGTTCGATTCCCGCTACCCGCTCCAGATTTCCCCCAAGCCGCGGCGCACCTCGCGCACGATGCCGAAGCAGGCAGCCCCAAGCGAAGCGCTTTGCCGATAGTTCAAAGTATTCGTTGCGCGTCCAGACGGACGCGCATCTTAATCTGTGTTATCGTTGTCCCGAACCGCAGGCGGCGTTGGGCGACAGGCGTCAGCTCGCGAATTTGCTGAATATGGACGCGAGCTGGTTCTGCTGCGGCACTTGCCCGTTCGGCGTCAACTGGTCGACAAGCCCTGGCAGGGCTGCGGATAGTTGCTTGAGCAGGTCCTGTTGGTTCAGACCGGTCCTTTGCGCGATCTCCTGAATGATCTGCGGCCCGAGGGCACTGCCTAGATCGCTGGGGTTGATCGGCTGGTTCTGACCGGTGCCGACCCACGAATTGGCGACGTTGCCGTGGCCGGCGTCCTTCAGTTTGTCGAGCAGTCCGCCCAGACCGCCGAGCAGTCCGCCGTCGGCGGATGCGGTTGTATCAGGCGGGACGGGGGCAGGGCTCTGCGCCGCCTCCGGCTGGGCGGAACTTCCACCGCTCAGCATTTTTCCCACCAAAAGTGCGCCGAGCGCGATCATCAGCGGCTTGGCGACGTTGCCGCCGGGAACGGCATTGTCAAACAGTCCCATTGTGGATCTCCATGTCAAATTGCCCGTCCGTCTCCAACAATGACGCATCCATGGCGAATTTCAAGCCGGTTTGAGCTTTCCGTAATCATGATTTTCAAGTTGGCTTGAGCTTTGCTTAATAATGTGGAAGTAATCGGGTGCGGGGAACGGAGAGGAAAAATGTCAATATTAAGCTGGATTATTCTCGGCGTCATCGCCGGCTTCATAGGCAGCAAGATCGTCAATAAAAGCGGGCAAGGCCTGGTGCTCGACATCGTGCTCGGGATTGTCGGCGCCATCGTCGGCGGGCTCATCTTCAGCGCCTTTGGCGCGTCGGGCGTTACCGGGCTCAACATCTATAGCCTGATCGTAGCCGTGGTCGGTGCGGTGGTTGTCCTGTGGGGCTATCATCAGTTCAGCGGCAAGAGGGCACTCTAGAAGCCGTCCGGCAGTTGCGTCGGCATTCGGGTGAATGCCGACCGCCTATCTCATCCTTTTGAGGATTTCGCGGATCAGCGTGTTGAGGCCGGCTTCCAGCCCTCTCACCATGATCGGCCATAATTCCTCGAGCAATCGCTGCCATACCGCATCGCGCCCAATCCTCACCGGCAGATTTGGCATCGCGCCCATTGCCGCCGTCACGTCGCGGCGCAGCCGGTCGCCACAGGCGCTTGCGCCGCTGATCGTCGGATCGAAGGGCAGCCGGGTGAAATCCCATTTTCCGCGCTGCTCGATGCCGAGATTGCTCTCGACTTCGGCATGCGACAGCACCGTTTTGGGTGTGACCTTGATGCGGTAATATTTGCAGAGTTCGGCGACAACGGCGGTCATCGCGTTCCACTGCGCCCTGGTCATCGGATAGCGGCCGGCATCGAACGGCCTTTCCTCCGCCCCGGCCATGCAGCAGAGCGAAACCCCGATCGAGCCGCCGTTGCAGTTGAGCGTATGCGCGGCATATCCCGGTTTTAGCCGGCCCGAATTGAGCGCGATCGAAGGCCGACCCCTGACCAGGAGGCCATTCCCCTCGACCAGTATGTGATACGCATCCCTGTCGGTATCGCCGGCCGAATGCGAGCCGGCCGTCCAGTGGCAAATGACGCGCCTCATCGCAACATCGGGCAACCAGTCGGGCGGCAATGCCACAGAAATCCCCGCGACATAGGTTCAGTGACGGAGCACAGTATAGTTTCCTTGGCGGCGGACGCGAAAACGAAACGATAATTTGGTTGAGCGTTTTCTAACGGTCAGCTATTCGCCGGCATCTCCGGCGACCGCGTGTTCTCTGTATTGCGGCAGATCGTCGGTGATCGTGAACCACTTCGCCTTGGAGCCGACGAAGATGTGCTGCGTCGGCCGGATGGTCGGCTCGTCGACGAGACTTCCCATGGCGACATGCACGAAGGCACCGTCGCGGACCACCGAATAGAGCAACGAGCCGCAGGTCTTGCAGTGCGCGTCATGGCCGGTGTCGTCGCCGAAGATCATGAGATTGTCCTCGCCCCTGGTCAGGCTCAGCCTGTCGCGTTCGATGCCGGCGAATGGCTTGAACGCCGAGCCGGTGGTGCGCCGGCAGTTCGAGCAGTGGCAGTTCGCGGCATAGACGAACGCGTCCGCCACCGCGTACTGAACGGCGCCGCACAGGCACTTTCCGATAAGCCTGCGGTTGCGTGAATTCTGGTTGTCATCCGGGCTTGCCACGCGCTCCTCCCATTATGCAGGCTGATTTCAGTTTCAAGCGACGACGGTCAACCGGCGCTTGCGCTCGTCGAGCGAGACGATGGTCAACCCGCTGGCCACCACCAGCAGGATGCCGCAGATGGCCAGCGCATTCGGGAGCTGCCGGAAAACCACCAGGCCTGAAATCACCGCCCAGACGGTAAAGCAATAGTAGAACGGCGCCACCACGCTGGTCGGCCCGACGCGATAGGCCATGAAGATAAAGAAGTGGCCGAAGATCAGGAACAGTCCGGCGCCGCCCATCAGCAGCAGGTGACGGATTTCAGGCACCACCCACTGCTCGGAAACCAGATGCGCAACGCCGGCGCCCGCGAGCACGACAATCACCGCGGAAATAGCTACGACCATTCCCGGCACGTCGGCGGCGACCTTGCGTCCGGCCAGATCGCGCGCCGCGGACAGGGCTGCATTGCCTAGCGCCAGCAGGGCGTAGACGGAAACCCCCTGCATCGTCGGTTGTGCCACCATCACCGCGCCGATAAAGCCGAGCCCGATCAGCGCCAGGCGCACCCCGCCGATCCGTTCGCCAAACAGCATCGAGGAGCCGACCAGCATCAGCAAGGGCGTGATCTGCCCAAGCGCGGTCGAATCGGCGATCTGCATGTTGGCGAGCGCCACCACGTAGCAAAGGATCGCACCCAGTTCGAGCATGTTCCTGCGCAAAACCTTGGCGTCGAGGATCAGCGGGATCTGCTTGCCATAGCCCAGCATGAACAGCAGCGGAATGCCCCACAATGTTGCCGCAGCGCCGCGCAGGAATAGCACCTCATAGGGCGGCAGTCCCGCGGTTGCTAGCTTCATCATCGTGTCGTTGACGATGTAGGACCCGGTCGAAACGACCATGAACAGCGGGCCTCGTATGGCAGTCGGGATGAAATGCATCGGCCCACGAAATCAGACCGGCGCCAGGGCGGCAATGGGCCAGATCCGGCTGTAAATCCGTCAAAGCTGTCAGCCGCCGCCGTAACCATTCCATTTGCCCTTGTTCGTTCCTATATCCGCGCCACATTCTCCGAAACCGGATCACGCGTTCGGGCGGGCGAGCGCGCTCGGCGACAAGGCACTTGTGTTTTTCGGCCTTAGTCGCTAATCGCCCCGCATTCGACTGAACTGAAGGTCCAGGCCATCCCCAGGCCGTCCAAGGAAAGAGACTATGGCAAAAGGTAAATTCGAGCGCACTAAGCCTCATGTGAACATTGGCACGATTGGTCACGTCGACCATGGCAAGACGTCGCTGACGGCGGCGATCACCAAGT
>NZ_JAMYLZ010000062.1:0-14644 GCF_040318315.1 Mesorhizobium sp. M1227 | reverse complement strand
AGACGCAGAAGAGCTACATCGGCGAGCGCTTCGATCCCGAGACCGGGCTGCTCTACCTCAACGCACGCTACATGGATCCAGTGCTCGGCAGGTTCATCTCGCCTGATGATTGGGATCCGACCAAACCTGGCGTCGGGACAAACCGGTATGCCTATGCTCAGAACGATCCCGTCAACAAGAGTGACCAGAATGGACATGAGTCATCAGTATCAAGTGATGGCAAAAGCGTTTCAATTGATCCCGAGGACAAAGATCAACCAACTGTTACCATACCAAACTCATTAAAAGACTCAGGAATAACTAAGGGAACAACTGTAGCCGGTTCATCGAAAGCTAAAAACAACGGCGTAAAAAAAACCGACTTTTTCTTCCATACATACAAAGCAAGAACCAAAACAACATTCAAGGGAAAAGAAAAACTAGCTGCTATAGGAACAAAGATTCGAAACAACCCTGTGCCGTCCGCCTATTCACGCCCAGCAACGAAAGACGGAACTCCAAATGTTGCTTTAGATGTGTTCGGAATTCCAATGGAATTTATGGTCGATAGCTCTGTCATAAAATCACCAAATCCTGATAAATACTCGGATATCACCGTTAATTATACGGTCCCAGGGGAGCATATGTTGGAAGAAGGTTATGTCATGAGCTATGCAGTTAGAGATAAAGATGATAGCATCTCCGTAGTTTCGTACGGTGAAGGTAATTCGGCCTTTCAGGCCCCACAGCTCGGACTTGATCAAGCTGCGGTCCCTACGTGGGAAAACTACCAAACGGAAATTATCGGGGGGCTGAAATGAAAGCGCGAGCTCTCAAGGTGATGTCTATTGCCATTCTCATAGTGGCCATACCTCACGTATTTTTTAGACCGCTTGCGAGCATGAGCGATCTGGCTTTAATACAGTTATTTATATGTGCTATCCTCTATGTATATATTATGTTGAACATATTGGGTGACAAATTATATGAAAAGAACGTGGTATTCTATATTGTCGTTTGTCTAATACCTACATTATACCCCTATGAGAACACATTTTTGATAGCTGGCAGCATATATGGATTTATTGTTCTTTTTATTTTTCCTATATCTCTCTTTTTTATACTGAGGTCCATCCGAATCGAATTACGATGATGGTGCGCTTTTTGCTGCCCAACTGCCAGGCTCTGTGCTCGGATCGATCGAATTACGGTGACAGTGCATTTTTTGCCATGCTTGCACGGCTGTCGTTGTCCGTAGACTGACCGCATGTCTCGCCTCGCCCGCATAAGCGGCGGCCGGCACTTATAATGTCGGCCAGCTCACCACGGCCACTCAAGCCAACAAGTATGACGGCTTCGGCAAGCTCGCCCGCCAGGACGTCACCATCGGCACGCTGACCCACACCACGACCAATGTGCGCGATGCCTCCGGCCAGACGCTGCGCACCCAGTATCTGCCGGTGCAGCTCGACTTCGGCACGCTGGCCGCCCCGCTGCAATACACCGCCGCCAACAAGCTGCTCTCGGCTTCAGGCTTCATCACCTCGACCATCTACGAGACCGACGGCCAGACGAAAGAGATCACCTATGCTAACGGTGTAAAAACGTCCTTCACCTATTCGCCGACCCGCCGCTGGGTCACCCGCGTCACCACGGCAAGGGGCGCGACAATCCTGCTCGACGATCAGTATGCCCGCGATCTCATCGGCCGCATCACCGGCACGACGGGGCTGACGGCTTCAGACAGCTGGACCTATGGCTACGACAAGGCCGACCGGCTGACCTCGAGCGACAATCTCGGCAACAACACGCTCGACGAGACGTTTGTCTATGCCGCCAACGACAATCTGACCTCGCGCACCCGGGTTGCTGGGACCTATGTCTATCCCGCGGCGAGTGCCGCTCGTC
Organism: Mesorhizobium sp. M1227; assembly: GCF_040318315.1. Classification (NCBI taxonomy): domain Bacteria; kingdom Pseudomonadati; phylum Pseudomonadota; class Alphaproteobacteria; order Hyphomicrobiales; family Phyllobacteriaceae; genus Mesorhizobium; species Mesorhizobium sp. M1227. Next base: position 12,757 of record NZ_JAMYLZ010000062.1, on the reverse strand, counting down.
CGCACGCGCCAACAGCGGTCGGCGCCAAGACGCTCACCTATGATGCCAATGGCAACATGGTCTCCGACGGCACCAGGACGCTCGCCTGGGACGAGGCCAACCGGCTGAAGACGGTCACCCAAGCCGCCAACACCGTGTCGCTGTTCTACGGCCCGGACGGCGCGCGGGCGAAAAAGACCTCGTCCTTCGCCAGCACGCTCTATCCCGACGCGTCCGTCGAGATCGATCCGGCGACACCGGGCGCGGAAATCTACACCCGCTATCCCCATCCCGACATCAAGATGACCGGCACCACCAAAGCCTTCCTGCATCGCGATCACCTGGCTTCGGTGCGCATGGTCACTCTCCAAAATCGCACGCGGTCTCCGCCTGACGCCAGCTTACTGCCCTCTTCGATCCACCTGTGGACAGACGCGAAATAACGCCAGCAATTCCAGCGCCCATCCCCAAGAAGCCCTAGGCTAAAGCTTAGGGGAATCGGGCGGAATGTCGATCAATCTGAGTAATTGCGTCGCGCTAAGCATGCTGCTCGCATGCGCAGGCTGCACGTCTCCGTCAGGCAAGGATTTTTTCACCGAAACCGTCGATAGCCTGCATGCTAAAAACTCCCCTCTGCGGGCGGGATATAACGCTTCCCATCCCTTAACTGCGGCAGGTGAAGCCCAGCGCTTCTCCGGTGCGCAGTATCAGGGCTCCGGTAATTTCGTCTCCTCTGGCGCGCCAATCGCCCAAGTAACGGCCGATGGTTCTGGTCAATTCGAGCTCAATCTGGTCAACGCACCCGTTGCGCAAGCGGCGAAAGCCGTGCTTGGAGACGCGCTGCATCTCAACTACATCGTCGATCCGCGCGTGCAGGGGACGGTGACGCTGCAGACGTCGCAACCTGTATCGCAGGATGCACTGGTCGATATCCTGGAATCCGCACTTGCCGTAAACAATGCCGGTATCACCCAACGCGCCGGCACGTACCAGATCGTTCCGCTGTCCGACATCATGTCCAGCACCCCGTCGGTCAGCGTGCCGTCGGTTTCGCCTTCCGGCCCTGGCATCAAGGTGCAGGTGCTGCAGCTGCAATACATCGCGGCTGACGAAATGAAGACCATCCTCGAGCCGATCACGCGACAAGGCTCAGTGCTCAGGGTCGATTCCACCCGCAACCTGATCACAGTCGCCGGCAACAACAGCGATCTCGATGCCATTCGCGAAGCGGTTTCGGTGTTCGACGTCGACTGGATGCGCGGCATGTCGGTCGCCCTTCATCCCCTGAAAACCTCAAAGCCTGAAGCAGTTGCCTCAGAGCTCGATTCGATCTTCGGCACCAAGAACGGCCCTGGCGCCAAGATCATCCAATTCATTCCCAACGACAGGCTGAATTCGGTGCTGGTGATCACCTCGCGCCCGGCCTATCTCAGCCGCGCCGCGGTGTGGATCGGCAAGCTCGACAAGCTGGCCGAGACCAACGAGGACCAGCTCTTCGTCTACGACATTCAAAACCGCCCGGCCAAGGAACTGGCTGCGGTGCTGAGCTCCGTGCTCGGCACTTCGGTCAAGACCGAGGGCGAGATGGCCGGCGCGAACGTGTCGCCCGACATGACGCCGATCGCCTTGCAGTCCGATGGCGTGACGCCTGTGCCATTGACCGGCCCGTCCCCGTCGCTGGCCTTGGCGCCGGACGAACAGCCACCCACCCACGCCAAGGTCGTGGCTGATGTCGAGAACAATGCGCTGCTGATACAGACCACGGCACGCGACTATGATCGCATCCAGCATATCCTGACCAAGCTCGACGTTTTGCCGACGCAAGTGATGCTGGAGGCGGTGATTGCCGAAGTGACGCTGAACGACGAGCTGAAATTCGGGCTTCGCTGGTTCTTCGAAAACAATGGTATGAAGATCTCGCTGTCCGACGTGGCCAGCGGTTTCACCGGCGCGACCTTTCCCGGTTTTGGGTGGACCTACGCGACCGACAACATCCAGGTCACGCTGAACGCGCTCGCCAGCATCACCGACGTCAATGTGATATCGGCGCCGACCATCATGGCGCTCAACAATCAGAAGGCAATCCTGCAGGTTGGCGACCAGGTGCCGATCATCACACAGCAGGCTGTGGGAACATCGAGCGCTGACGCGCCGATCGTCAATTCGGTCGAGATGAAGGATACCGGCGTCATTCTCACAGTCACGCCGCGCATCAATAATGCCGGCCGCGTGATGCTCGATATCAGCCAAGAGGTCAGCAACGTTACCAAGACGACCAGCTCCGGCATCGATTCCCCAACTATCCAGCAGCGCAAGATCCAGACCCGCGTGCTGGTCAATGACGGCGAGAGCCTGGCGCTCGGCGGCCTTATCCAGGAACGCAACAATGTCGATCGCGGCCAGGTGCCGATCCTCGGCGACATCCCGATCATCGGCAACGCCTTCAAGCACAAGAGCGACAGTGTCGGGCGAACCGAGCTGATCATTTTCATTCGACCACGCGTCATCCGCGACATTAGCGAGGCGCGCCAGGTCACGGATGAATTCCGCGGCAAGATCAGCCTGCAGACGCCGATCCAGCAGCGCCGCGGCGGAACCCCTCTGCAACAGAATCTCAAACGACTGAAATACTGATGGGCGCCCACTTGTCTCTCGTTCTGATTGCGACGATCGCTCTGACGGCAATCCTCGTCGCCATTTCAGCCGCGGATTTCCGAAGGCTGATCATTCCCGATGAACTCAATTTGGCGCTGGCCGGAGCGGGCCTTGCCTTCCAGATGACGACGCATGCGGACCAGCTTCTGAGCCAAATGTTATTCGCAGTTGCAACCCTATCTGCTGTCTGGCTCATCCGCCGTGGCCATCTGGCAATGACCGGCCGGATCGGGCTTGGGCTCGGCGACGTCAAAATGCTTGGCGCCGCCGCGTGCTGGATCAGCCCTCTGCTTCTGCCGGTCATGCTGTTCATAGCGAGCGCAAGCGCTCTGCTGTTCATCGGCGGTCAGGTGGTCGCGGTGGGACCGTCGGCTGCAAAGGCTCGCGCCCCCTTCGGGCCGTTCATCGCTGCGGGTCTCGGCTGCACATGGATGCTGGAACAATTTGCAGGTTGGAACATGGGACTACTCCAATGACTTCTCTCCGTTTCATTCGACCAAGCAGCAAATGCCGCCGTGAATGCGAAAACCATGAAAGCGGCTTTACGCTGGTCGAGCTTCTGGTCGTGCTTGCCATCATCGCGCTGATCGCTACGCTCGCTGCCCCGCAGGTTCTGCGCTATCTCGGCTCGGCCAGGACCAATGCGGCCAAGGCGCAAATTCGCAACATCGAAAGCGCCCTCGAACTCTACTATGTTGATAACGCCAAGTATCCGACTTCGGAGGAAGGCCTCTCTGCGCTGGTGACGGCGCCTGCCGGTGAAGAGCGCTGGAACGGGCCGTACCTCAAGGGGACCACCGGGCTGAACGATCCCTGGGGGAAACCTTATGCCTACGAGGTGAAGGCCGATGCGAGCGGTGTGTTGATCCGCACCTTCGGCCGCGACAGCAAGCCGGACGGCAGCGGCGAAGATCAGGACATCACCAACTGACCGACATTCCGGATCGTAGATAGTCAGTTCGTGGGCTGCGCTTGGATATCTGCCAACTCGAGGCGCGCAAAGCCTGCGGATGAGTAGGCTGCGCCGTCCCGATCGACCGAGATTGTGAACCGCACAGCGGCCGGCAGGCGCCACTGGGCGCTCCACGTGTCCGACCACAAAGACGCTCCTGGCGAGCCGTCGAGATACTCGAATTTTATGGCGGTCACACCGGCAATCAGTCGTACGGATTGGCTGTCGGATGAATTGCTGTTTTCGCTGCCGCGGCGTGGTTTTTGTACGATGGTCAGGGTGTCTTCGGCGTGTTCCTCGCTTGCAAGGGAAACGGCGATTTCCCGCAGTGCTGAAGACCTGAAGCCGATCGCCTGAACGCCGTTGAATTCGATTCGGCCCGGCTCACCGCTGAGGTAGATCACATTCTCGGGCGAGGATTTCGATAGCGGCAGCGGCTCTGCACGGCTGATCGCCGTTTCGAGAAACCGCGAGGCAGCGTCGACCTCCATCTGCATCTCGGTTGCCTTCTCGATGCGCATTATCGTGCGGGCTTGTCCGAGAAAGACAATCATCAGCGACGAAATCACGCCGACCAGGGCAAGCCCAACCAGCACGTCGATCAATGCAAATCCCTCGACCGACGCCGATGGCGCGCGAGTTCCACCCAGGCGGAACCATTCGAAGCTGGGCTTGAGGACGGGAAACCCTGGGAGCCACTGTCCACAACTATCCGATGAGCGGCTCATTGAGAGTTCGTATCCTGGACGGGAACAAACGTCAGAAACGGCTCGCCACGCCCGGCACCAGCGGCGCCGGTTCTCTCAATGATAATCGCTGTTAGTTTCGCGTTCGATATCTCAATCGTGCGGGTTTTCAGGCTCCAGCCGGGCTGCGCGGGATCGGAGGCGGTTGAATTCGATCCGAGACCAGCTTGGTGATCGGCCAGCATCTCGCGAACCGCGCGAGCGGCTTCGACCTGTGCCTTGGCAACCGCGATGCTGCGGCTCGCCATCACGATCGACTGGCTTGCTATGCCAAGCACAAGCGCCAGGATCGTCATCGCGACGATCATCTCCAGGATCGAAAACCCGTCTTCATCGGAATCTGGGGCTGCCTGCGAGATCATGGCAGTTTCTGCCAAGTCGCCAGCCCGGTCAGCCAGTTCACCTCGATGCGTACCGTCTGGCCTTTTCGTTGCAGATCGATGTCCACCCCCGAAGCGCTGCCGTCCGGCAGGAATGTCAAAGCCGCCTGCCGATCCGCAGCCACAGTTTCCAGGCCCGTTGTTACAGTCATCTCGACGTCTTCGGGCAGGACGAGCGTGTCTCGATCATCGAAGCGGATCGCGCCGGCACGAGGATCGATGACTATCTGTTTCGGCCTGGCCGTGGCGAGTGCAGACGTGCGTGACAGGCGCAGTCGCGTGGTGATCTCGCTCGTCAAGGTCTCCAGGTTCCTGGTTCGATAATTTCTGGCGATGCCCGGAGCTGCAATGGCCGCGACGACAGCCATGATCGCCAGCACCACCAGCATCTCGACCAGAGTGAACCCGGCCCTCGTGTTCTCTCGTTGACAGATAGGAGGCGCGGCCGTCATTTCAGGGCCAGATCGTTGATGCTGAGGATCGTCGTCATCACTGAAATGACAAGGCTGCCGACGAGAAAGCCGAGCGAAATCGTCAACGCCGGCGTCAACAGTTTCAGCACGGCGTCGATCCGCCGTGTCAGCGCGGCCTGGAGCATCTTTCCGGCGCGATCCAGCACGACGGGAAGCGCGTTCGCATCTTCGCCGAGCGAGATAAGCGACATCGTCGCATTGTCGAAAATGCCGGCCTTGATGATCGCACTATGAAGGCGGGCGCCATTGGCCACGTCGTCTTCGATCGCAGTAAAACTTGCCCATAGTGAACTCTGCCGGGTGACATTCGCCGACAGGCCAAGCGCTTCGGTCATCGCCACCCCGTTGCCGAGAAGAAGGGACAAAGTCTCAAGATAGCGCGCTATCACCGTTTCCTTGACCAACTGCCCGATTAACGGAATTCTCAGCAGCCAGCGCGACAACAACGCCTTCGCCCCCGCCGACCGCGAAAGAAAGAGATAGAAGAGCAAAGCAACGGTTGCCGCGAGCGGGAACACGAAGGGATAGTCGGTGAAGACCGTGCCGAGCCCGGAAAGCATCTTCATGGTGAACGGTTTTGCTGCCGACGAGCCTTCGAAGATCGGCTCCAGCGCAGGCACAAGCACCGTGGCCAGAATGACCAGCGCCCCGCTCATCGCGACCAGAAGAAATGCCGGGTAAGTCAGGGCCTCGATAATCGCGGCATGACGCTTTGCCTTTGCTTCGAATGTATCGGCCAGCCTTTGGCAGATGAATGCCATCTTGCCGCTGCGTTCGCCGCTGGCGAGCAAGGCCGCAACGTCGGATGTGATCCACGGCAGGCTGCCAAAGGCTTCCGCAATCGGGCGGCCGCCGGTCGTGAGGTCGAGCACGGACTGCAATTGCTGGCGTCGGGTACGGTTGCCTTCGCCCGAAATCACCGCGCTCAAGGCGCGATCGACGGTGAAACCCGCGTTCAAGAGCACCGAAAGCTCGGAGAAGAGACGGTCGAGATCGACCCGTCGTGTAAATGTCAGCGCGCCGCGTCCCGGCAGCCGAATGAATTGCTTTGCTCTGCCTACGGGAGCGAGATGATAGGACCGACGTCCCTGTTGCGCCAGTTTGCGGGCAGCATCTTGTTTGGTCGACGCGTCGAGAACGCCGCTCTCCCGAGTTCCATCGACAAGATAGGCACGATAGGCAAAGGCCGGCATCAACCGCCTCCGTTGAGGTCGATGACGCGCCGGACTTCTTCCATTGTCGTCACTTGCGATTGCGCCAGCGCCTTTGCATGGACCGCCATCGGAACGAGATCGTCTTCCGCTGCAACCCTGCCGATTTCCATTTCGCCGGCGCCCTGGTCGATAAGCTCGGCGATGCGCGGCGACACCTGCAGCATTTCGTAGGTCACTGTACGGCCGCTGTAGCCAGAACCATTGCAGGTGCGGCAGGTGCAACCTGTTTGATCCGTCCCATGGCAAGCCGGACAGACGCGGCGCAGCAACCGTTGCGCGATGACGCCTCGGACAGTCGCCCCGAGCAGATAGCCGTCGATGCCCATGTCGCGAAGGCGCGTCAGCGCTCCGGCCGCACTGTTGGTGTGCAGTGTCGAAAATACCAAGTGGCCGGTCAAAGCCGCCTGGACCGCGACTTGCGCCGTCTCGCGGTCGCGAATTTCGCCAAGCAGGATGATGTCGGGATCCTGCCTAAGGATCGAACGGAGTGCTGCGGCAAAATCGAGGTCGATCGCCGGATTGACCTGGAGCTGCGTAATGCCCGCCATCCGGTACTCGACTGGGTCCTCGACGGTGAAGATCTTGACGTCCGGCCGCGAGCGTTCGGCGAGGATCGAATAGAGTGTGGTCGTCTTGCCGCTGCCGGTCGGCCCGGTGATCAGCACGATGCCGTTGGCGGATTGCGACATGCTTCTGATCTTGGCCTGTGCGGCATCGTCGAAGCCGAGTTTTGTCAGCCGCAGCTCGACGCCGGCGCGGTCGAGAATCCTGAGCACGATGGCTTCACCGTGAATGGACGGAATGACCGAGACGCGAAGGTCTATATCCCGGCCACGCACCGCAATGCGCATCCGTCCATCCTGCGGCAGCCGCCGTTCGGCGATATTGAGCCGCGACAGGATTTTTATGCGCGTCGAAATGCCGGAGAGCATCGCCGTAGATGCCGTATCGACGGTGGACAGCATGCCGTCATGCCTGAAGCGGATGCGGACGTGATCCTCGAGCGGTTCGATGTGGATATCGGTGGCTCTCGCGTCGACCGCCTTGTGGATCGTGTCGGCGACAAAGCGGACGATCGGCGCCTCACGGGCAAAGTCCTTCAACCGTTCGAGATCATCAGGGCCGAAATCCGAAGAGGCTGCACCGTCTACATCAGATAACACAGCTCCCTTGGCGGACTGCTCGATCCGGTCGATGCATTCGGCAATCACCCGCCTTGGCAGTACTCTGAGCGCCGGTGTCCGCTCACAGTGAAAGGCCAGCGCATCGATCATAGCCGACGAGAACGGATCGGCGACGGCGACAACCAGTTGTTGTGCATCAATCGCTAAGGGAAGGATCGCGTTCTCACGGAGATAGTTCAGCGGAACGCCTGAGAACAGCTCAGGATTGAACTGCTCCGGAATGTCGACGGGCGACGGCAGGTTCATGAAGCGACTAAGATTATCGGCGAGCTCCTGTTCGCCAATCAGCCCGAGTTCGGTCATCACCGTGTCGAACGGATGCCCCGATGTCTTCGACGCGCCCAAAGCGCGTTGGGTTGCATGCGCGCTCAGCACTTTCTCGGTTTCGAGAAAAGCAAGAAATGCCTCGACGCCGGAGGTCCGGATGGCCGGGTTCATGACGCCCATCCCCTCAGGATCTGCGCTGCCGCAGTTCCGAAAAGCGCGTCGCAATCTCTGGAGTATGTCGTCGCAGCGAGGTCGGTGATCTCCGCGGCGGGAGTTCGTGAAAGACGCCGAAAGCCCGCCGCGCTGGCCGGGAATTTCTCGACGATAAATCCCGCTTGGCCTGCAATTCCCGATCCATCCCGCCTCGCTGTCACTTCGACCGAATAGGCTGGAGCGTCACCAGCCTCTTGCGTTGTCGAGGCGCCACTCCCGGATGCGCCGGCAAGCACGGTTCGGAGGCGGCTCGGGGCGTGATCGAGGCTGAGCGTGCCGCGCTTCGAAAAAACCGTGAAGACATCATGGAGATCATGCAGCGGCGTCGAAGCAAGGGCGGAAAACTCCTGCAATTCGGAGACGGATTCGAACGGCGCCTGCTTGTTTTGAGCCGGCCCGACCGAAGTTGTAGGCTCGGCGGCCTGCGCGGCGAAAGCATTGATGCTGCCCCGGAATTGGATAGCGGCTTCGGCCAGTTCTTCGGACGTCTGCCGATCGAAACCGAGCGAGGCAAAACCCAGCGACAGCAGATAAGCATCCGCGGCATTGAGATCGATCAGCCCGCTATGGTCCTGTATCCGGACATCGAAGGTGAATTCCCCCGACCGGCAGGCTGTCGGCGTGGAGTTCGGCGGCAGCTTTTCCGTCGCAAAACCGTCGGCCAACTCGCTCGAAACCACATTGGCCAGGCCTTCGGCCAGCAGCGAGAGCCGCTCCTGCTCGACCTCATTGTTGGCGATCATCAACCTTGTCTTTGCCGTCACGGCAAAGGGAACCACGATGGCGGAGACGATCAGCATGAAGACCAGCAACGCGACGAGCGAAAAGCCGGCGCTCGTGCTTTCGTCGTCAAAACGATCGCCACTCATTGGCCAACGCTCCCGACAGGCTGGCCATCCTGGACTGAAGGATAAAGCGAGATACGGGTGACCTTGCCGTCCCGCTCCAGTACGGCCTGGTTTTTGTCGATAGCGGAAAGCGTCCAGCCATCGACGATCTCGCCGTTGCCATACCAGACAGCCGCATCGGCCCCCGCGATCCGCAGCAGTGCCTTCGCCGCTCCGCCGTGAATGCTGATCCCCAGAAGCGATGGCGCAACTATTGGCGCAAGATTCTGCGGCGGTGGTTGCTCGATGGCCACGGAGGCGACTTCGACTGGCTGCGGCGCGACCGGTTCGGGTGCGAATTTTCTGCGCGTTGGGCTGAATAGCGGCCGTTCGAAGGTCTCGCCGAAATCGCCCGCGTCGGGAATCTGAAGCGATCCTCCGGGGGCGGGCATCGTTCCTCCGTCGCGCCCCTTTGCCGAAGCGATCGGCGCTATATCGACTGGCGTATCGTAAAGTTCGACATTTACCAGGACGAGACCCGCAATCATCGCTATCACGAAAAATGCCGCGAATTTCCCGGTCATGGTTTCGCCCCACTGGGCGTAGAGGCCGCTTTCGTCTGCAGCGGTCCGTAAAACAGGATCTCGGCGGAAAGCTCCGTGTCTCCCGTTCGGCCGGCCGCTGCTCCGATATCAGTGGCTCGCAAGGTGGCTTCACGAATGAACAGCACCGGGAGCGAGGTTTCGATCGCGAGCACGGCGTTGTGGATGCCTTCCAGCGGCCCCGACAGATTGACCCGCAGCCCGATGAAATCGACGCCGCCTTCGTTCAGCACCGGGGCGTTGCCGGCCGACAGCACGCTGACCCCATTGGCGGCGGCGATCGCGTTCAGCCGCGTCTGCAGCCCGCCGCGAATGATGGCTTCGCTTTCGCCGGTGAGGAATTCGGGAGTGGCCGCTTCCACCGGGCTGGCGTCGCTGTCGAGGCGCTTTGCCAGCGCCGCCATGTTTTGCAGCTGGCCCAGCAGCTCGCGCTTTTCCTCGATCCCGGCCCGCGCCGAGGCGACGCTGTCGAACGCCGCGAACACCAGCCAGGCACACAGACACGCGGCCACCGCCGCAAGCGCCAGCGCGATCAGGCGGCGCAGCGGCGGGCTGGTGTTGAGGATGGCGGAGAGCATCGTCAGAGCGCTCCGATCTTGGCCGAAATGGTGAAATGTTCGCCGTCCTGTCCGGGCACCTTGACCACGGGTGCGGCAAATTCCGGCGCCGAAAACAGCGGCGAGGCATCGATCGGCTGGATCAGTTCGGCCGCCGACGTGGAAAAGCCGGTGATGGTCAGATCGTCGCCCTTGGCGGAGAGATCGGTCAGCCAGGCCGTATCGGGAAGCAGATGCGTGAGTTCGGCCCAGACCCGCACCAGCGACGCAGTCGTCTTTTTCTTCTGGCGGATTTTCTCGACCCGCTCGATGCCGGCCTGGCGCTTCTGCAGCGAGGCGCGCGCGGTTTTGGCCAACACCTGCGCATGGGCAATCTGAGCGTCGAGTTCGCCGTCGGCCTGCCATATCAGCCAATGCGCGTGGGCGAAGGTGATGAGCAGGGCCGCGGCCAGCGCCGAACAGGCCGCGATCCATGCGCGACGCTTGCGCCGATCTCGCGCCGTTGGCGGCCAGATACTGGCCAGGCTGAGCGGATCGGCGCGCAGCGTCTCTTCAGGCTGCGACAGCGACAGGCTGAGGACCGAGTCGCCGGCGCGACGCACCGCGTCCAGCACCGCGGCAAGAGTCTTGGCCTTGATGACATGGTAGGCGCTGTCCTGCCCGGCAGGCCTGGCGAAGACGACATGCACCTGCGCCGGGTCGAGCGGCGTCGTGGCCAGAAGGTCGAGTTCGGCCATGTCGCGCGCCTGCCGAACCGGCAGCCGCCGCGGCGCCAGCTGCCGGGTCAGGAACAGGCCGGGCTGGATCACGACATCGAAGCGCGGCCGCCTGACGCGGCGCCCGCCCTGCAACAGCGCCAGGATCTCGTCCGAAGACGCGGTCAGCGCCAGCGGGATCGACTGAAACTCCGGCGCCCCGGCCTCGCGCACGCGAATGCCGTCATCCGCCAGGCTGACGATCCAGTGGCCGCTGGAAGCTTGCTTTTGTTTCGGTGAAAGCCGTGCCCCCCGCAGCTCCTCGAGCCACCAGTCCCGGAAATCCAGACATTGCGCGCCAAGTCCCGCCACGACCCACCCCGCCCCGGCTGATTCTAAGCCGAGGTCTTCCCGGCTGAGATTACAGGGGCTGGTGTGACGGGGATATCAGCGAAGGCACGGAGAGCGGATTAGCCACAGCTTTTGTTGGTTGCATTTTAGTGACACTGACAGACATCAGGCACCATCCGCGGATGCCACATCGGCTAGCCGTCAAACCCCGTTGCCACGCTGTGTGGCGTGACGCGGCAAGACCGGGGACGACGATGCGGGCAAGGGGAGTTATGCAGTCAGTCTAAATAAAACCCCAGCCAAACATAGAAAGTGCATCGTCACCCACATCAATTAATTTAAATGATGTTATTCAGCAAAGCTATTTATCTAAGGATGTATAGCTATCGAAGTACCATTCTCCGTCAATACGAACGAAAACAATATTTTCGAAATCATCTCCGATACGTTTTCCTGAAAAATCAAGGTATATTACTTTGGCTTTTATAGTTGCTTTATGATCATTTACGGATACGTCTATTTTTTGAAAATCCGATGGGTAAAATCCGTTTCTTTTGACAAAGTCTTCAAAAATTTTGACACTACCCCCGTTCCCTTTCTTAAGGTTCGGTGACATCAGACTCCAAACCCGCTCAATGTCCTGCTTTTTCCAGGCGCTTGCGTAATTTTCAAATGCGGCTACCACGCTTGCTTCATCTGCTCTTAAATCAGATCCCATAGCTGTTTCTAAGAATGGCAATAAAATAGTCAGAAAGGACACAACTAATACCCTGAACAAGACCCTCATTGTGAATCCCCAAACAATAATTTATCATCTTTGGTCGGTGCTGTGATCATTTGTATTTTGTCCGTTGCCGCCCTCGTGGTCGTCAGGACTCCCATCATTGTCTGAGCTTTCCTTATTATTGTCTTTTTCTTTGGCTCTCTCTTCATCAATTTTATCGCGCAGCGCCCGAAGGGCTGCGGGTTTGTCGCGCTCAGTAGCAGAGTTAAACGTGCGTATCTCTAGTTCAATTTTCGAAAACGGGATAGCCTTGCCGTTCAAGCTGAGGACAGATTTTGCCCCAACAAGGCTGTCATAGGTGGCATGCGCCATCGCGTTAGCCCCGTCAATATTGTTGTAGGTTTTGTCTGGGGCGTGGCCTGCCGACAGATGCCCAAATCTCGCACCGTAGCCCCTATGAGACACGGAATCCTGCTGGGCATGAAGAAATGTGCCCAAATCCTCAGGCCGGCGTGACTGCGTAAAGGCGTCGTAAAGTTCTTGTCGCCGCTGTGCGTTGGTAAAATGGAAATTCTCACGTGCGGTGACGGCAGCGCCGTATGGTTGCATTCCCATAGGAGAAGTTTCTGGGTTGTCATCCACATTCTGATCGGCTGCCGCGATTTGCGCCGAGACATTGTCGGGAATTCCCGCTGCCCGTGATAGTTGCTCGGTTAGATCTCTATGGACATCTGCCTCATAGTTCCCGCTCGGATCGCTTTTATTCACTGGGTCGTTGCCGGCATAGGCATATCTGTTCGTCCCGACACCCGCCATAGTTGGGTCCATGATGTCCGGCGAGATGAACCTGCCGAGCACTGGATCCATGTAGCGTGCGTTGAGGTAGAGCAGCCCGGTCTCGGGATCGAAGCGCTCGCCGATGTAGCTCTTCTGCGTCT
>NZ_JAMYLZ010000061.1:0-15805 GCF_040318315.1 Mesorhizobium sp. M1227 | reverse complement strand
AAACGTCCGAGCCACTTAAGGCGAGGAGGTCGCGTCGACCTTAATCAAGACGCTTCGGTGCGAGTGGATCCACGGCTTCATCGCCGACTTCTTCAACACTATCGACCGAAACCTGACCTAAGCTTCATCTAACTGTCGTCGTCGCTGTCGTCGCCGTCGCTGCGCAGGGCCGGATTCAGGTCAGGATTGTCGTCAGGGGTGACAAGCTTGCCCAGCCCATGCGGTCCCTGGTAGTTGCCGTGGGTATCGAAGTTGGGGTTGCCCTGATTGTCGAATTGCGGCGTCGGATCGATCCATTGGTCGTAACGGCGCGGGCGGGGCTTCGGATAGTAATTATCGGAATGATGGCGATGCGAATTGCCGTTGTCGAGAATGGCGCCTACCACGCCGCCGACGATAATGGCTGCGGCGACGTCGCCAGCAGAGGGATTGCGGTTGGGGCCGGCGACTGCGAATTCGGCCGAGCAACCATTGTCGACCCAGATGCCGCCGCCGTCATAGCCCCAGCTTCTACCGTATACGCAACGCGCCTTCGACAGCCTGGAGGTCAACTGCACGCCGCGGCGCGTATCGACCCCGCAATAGGAATAGCGGTAGTCGGCGCTGGAGCAGACCACGCGTTTTGCCCCCGCAGCCTGCGCTGCCGCCGGCAGCAGCGAAAGCTTCGCCGGATTGCCCAGGAGGCAAACCAGGAACATCATCGAACCGGTAACCGCCATCCGTGCCGACATCGCAACTCTCCATCAGGGTCCGCTATCGACAGAATGGCACCTCTGTGTAAATCTGACAACCGGACGGGCTCAGCGAGGTTATATTAATGCGCGCTAAGATGATCGCCACAACTATACTTGCCCTTTCTGCCTGGTTGGCTTTGTCGCTGCTGCCAGCCCGGGCGGACGACAGCCTCAAGCGCATCATCGACCAGAAGACACTGACGGTCGGCGTGGCGCTCAACCCGCCATGGATCCTCAAGAAGGCCGACGGCAAGTTCGCCGGCTATGATGTCGACCTGACCAGTGCGCTGGCGTCTGATCTCGGCGTCGACCTGAAGCTGGTCGAGGTGCCCTGGAACGACCTTAAGACAAGACTGCTCAAGGGTGATTTCGACATGATCGCGGCGGGCTACGCCAGCACGCCGGAACGCGCACGCGAGGTGGTATTCTCCAACCAGACCGGTACCGCCGATATCCGTATGGTTGCGACGATCGCCAGCCTTGGGAAAAGGCCGGGAAAGGCAGTGGCGGCGCCGGGATATAAGATCGCCGTGCTGTCCAATTCCACCGATGAAGCCGCCGCGAAGGAAGCTTTTCCCAAGGCGACCATCCTGTCTTTCGACAATACCTCAGATGTTTTCGCCGCGATCATCGGCGGCGACGCACAGGCGATGGTCGCGACGTCGCCGACGCCGCAGATGGCCGCCAGGCTCTATGACGCGAAGTTGACGATGGTGGGCGGCCCGCTGTTGCGGACGCCGGAAGCGTTTGCGATGCGCCCGGACGATGTCCGCCTCATCCAATACGTCAACAACTGGATCGGCGCGCGCACCGCCGACGGCACCATAGGCGGCGTGCGCCGCTACTGGTTCGGCAGCTTCAAATGGATGTCGCGCTTCGACACCAGCGCCAGGCCGGAGCCCGCCAAACAATAGCGTCGCGCGACTGCTTATGCGACCTTGTCGATCAGCGGCTTCAGCGCCGGGTGGATTTCCGGCGAGGCGTGCTTGATTAACGTCAGCAGCGCGCGCTCGTTCTCCTGCAGCGGCCGGTCGCCGATGTGTTCAGCGAGCCATTTGGCCTCGCCGGCATCGACCGTCTCGGCGCGGCGGGCCAGAGCCTCGGCTGCCTTGTTCTTGGACTCCCACTCGGCTTCGATATCGCCGGGTGAGCGATAGGCTTCCATGATGCCGGACAGGCCGCCCGATACCATGCGGCTGAAGAACCCGCCGATTTCCGGATCGGCCTGTTCGAAGAACGAATCCCGGCGCAGCGCCACGTCGCGCACCGGCGGTTCGTAGCCGGCCGAACACATGACGAAATTGGCGATCGCCTTGACGAACAGATCGTTCCAGGACGGATCGTTGTCGGCCGCCGCTGTCCGCTCGTTGATCTTGAACAGTACCTCGGCCTCGGCGCGGCTAATGGCGATGTTGCCATCGCCGCCATAGGCGTAAAGGATGCGGCGCAACAGCTCGACCTCAGCCTTGGCAATCGACCCAGGGATAAGCCTGCCGCCGGTCATCAGCGGCCCCTTGCCGTCCACGACCGCATGAGCGACCTGCTCCAGCGCATAGCTGGAAAGCGTGCTCGGCGATGATTTGGCAACTTCCAGCACATGCACCAGCAGCTCGAGTTCGGTCTGGCTGTCGACCATGCCGTCGCGCGAAATCGTCCGGATCAGCCAGTCGGCATTGTCCTGCGAAACATAGCCCGCCGGCTTTTCCTGGTGGACGATGAAATCGGTGACGGCCTCGACGAAAAACTCAAGCCATTCTGCGCATTTGTCCCTCGCCGTTGCATCCAGCGCAAACAGCGCCTCGGCCTCGCCGCGCGTTACCACGCCGTCGCCGAACACTTCGCCGCGCAGCATGACCACGTCTTCCGCCGTGATCCGATTTTTCGAGGTCAGCCCGGCCACCGGCGCGCTCATGATCAATTCGCCCATTTTGTTCCCCGCCCGCCGCCGGTAATTGCCGGCCCTTATGCGGTATATCGGCAAGGTCTTGAGAAACCGGCAAGCGGCGTGGTTAGCGAAGGCTTGCCTGTAAAGAAGGCCCGCAGAAGACTTGGCGTAAAAATGTCGCCGGCAGGTGACAAGGTGTCGTCCACGGGCTATGGATGACGAGTCGAGGGCTCCTGACCGAGTCCTACCTGTTTGTGGGAGAGAGCAGCGAGAGCTGCCGCCGAAGGGGAAATCGCCCGAAATCTCTCAGGCAAAAGAACCGTAGACGGGAAAGACACTCTGGAAAGTCGGGGCTTGCCCCCGCGCCGAAGGTGTAAGCGCTGCCGACAGAGTTACGGGGCGCGAGTCTCTCAGGCTTCAGACAGAGGGGCACGGACTGGTCGCCATTCGCGGCCGCTTGCGTGCGACTCTGGAGATGACATGACGGGCGACGATACCAAACACCTTCCCCTCGAAGATCTGCACATGGCAGCTGGTGCGCGCTTTGGCGCCTTCGCCGGCTGGTCGATGCCGCTGACCTATCCGGCCGGCGTGATGAAGGAGCACCTGCACAGCCGTGAGCATGCCGGCCTGTTCGACATCTCGCACATGAAGCTGTTCGAAATCAGCGGTACGGGGGCAGCAGCGCTTCTGAACCGCGCCTGCCCGTTCGATGCCGGCGCACTTGAGGTTTCCCAGTCCAAATACACGTTCTTCCTCAATGAGGCGGCCGGCATTCTGGACGATCTGATCGTCACCAGGCTCGGCGCCGAGCGCTTCATGATGGTCGCCAATGCCGGCAACGCCGCCGCCGACGAAAAGCATCTGCGCGCACTGGCCAAAAATTTCGATGCAGAGGGCGATTTCGATGTAAAAGTGGATGCGCTCGACCGCGTCTTCCTGGCCATACAGGGCCCCGAGGCGTGGGCTGCCCTTTCCCGCGCCGGCATCGAGACCGGTTCGCTGGTGTTCATGCACGGCATCGAGCCGCGCGAAAAATGGTTCATGAGCCGGTCCGGCTATACCGGCGAAGACGGCTTCGAGATCGGCCTGCCGGAAGCGGATGCAAGAAACCTCGTCGCCAGGCTGCTCGAGGACGAGCGGGTGATGTGGGTCGGCCTTGCCGCCCGCGACAGCCTGCGGCTCGAAGCCGGACTGTGCCTGCACGGGCTGGACATCACGCCGGAGATCGATCCGGCCAGCGCCGGGCTGATGTGGGCCATCCCCAAGGAGGTTCGCGCCTCTGGCGCCTTCATCGGCGCCGATGCGCTGCGCGCCATCCTGGAGCGTGGTCCGGCGCAAAAACGCGTCGGCCTGAAGCCGGAAGGCCGCCAGCCGGTGCGCGCCGGTGCTGCCCTTTTCGATGCTGACGGCAACCCTGCCGGCCATGTCACCTCAGGCGGCTTCGGCCCCTCGGCCGGTCATCCGGTCGCCATGGGCTACGTCCAGACGCCGCTTGCCAAATCCGGCGCAAAACTGTTCGCCGATGTCCGCGGGACGAAAATCCCGGTCGACATCCACCCCTTGCCCTTCACGCCCCATCGCTACCGCAAAGGATGATTTCAATGGCAAAGACCTATTTCACCGAAGATCACGAATGGCTGCGCGTCGAGGGCGGCATCGCCACGGTCGGCATCACCGATTACGCGCAGCAGCAGCTCGGCGATCTCGTCTTCGTCGAACTGCCGGAGCCGGGGAAGAAGCTGGCCAAGGGCGACACCGCCGTGGTGGTCGAATCGGTCAAGGCCGCATCGGACGTCTACGCGCCGGTCGACGGCGAGATCACCGAGGCCAACACCTCGCTGTCATCGGATCCTTCACTCGTCAATTCGGCGGCAACCGGCGACGGCTGGTTGTGGAAGATGAAGCTGGCCAATGAGCGCCAACTCGACGGACTCCTCGATGAAGCCGCTTACAAAGCCCATATTGGTTGATAGCAGGACCAGGAAGATGACCGCAGCACCCTACCCCTTCTCGGCTCGCCATATCGGCCCGGGCCTCCATGACGTCAGAGCCATGCTGGCGACGATCGGCGTTCCTTCGGTCGAGACCCTGATCAGCCAGGCAGTGCCGAAGTCGATCCGGCTCGACCGGCCGCTGGCCCTGCCCGCGCCCGCAAGCGAAGCGGAAGCGCTGGCCGAGCTCGCGGCGACGATGGCAAAGAACACGGTGCAGAAGAGCTTCATCGGTGCCGGGTATCATGGCGTCCACGTGCCGCCGGTGATCCAGCGCTACCTGTTCGAGAACCCGGCCTGGTATACGGCTTACACGCCTTACCAAGCCGAGATCAGTCAGGGCCGGCTGGAGATGCTGTTCAACTTCCAGACACTGGTGACGGAACTGACCGGCCTGCCGGTGGCATCGGCCTCGCTGCTCGACGAGGCGACGGCGGTGGCCGAAGCGGTTGGCATCGCGCTGCGCCATCATCGCGACAAGCGCACCAAGGTGGCACTGGCCGGCACGCCGCACCCGCAGACGCTGGACGTCGTGCGCACCCGCGCCGAGCCGCTCGGCATCGAGGTCGACGGCGAGGTGATCGACGACAACACCGCCGCCCTGCTGGTCTCCTGGCCCGATACATTCGGCGTCTACGGCGACCACAAGGCAGCGATCGACAGGGCCCGTGCTGCCGGCGCGCTGGTCGTCTTCATCGCCGACCCGCTTGGCCTGACGCTGACCGATGCGCCGGCCAGGCTTGGCGCCGACATCGCCGTCGGCCCGATGCAGCGTTTTGGCGTGCCGATGGGCTTTGGCGGGCCGCACGCCGCCTATTGCGCCGTCTCCGACAGGCTGACGCGGCTGATGCCCGGCCGGCTCGTTGGCCAGTCGACGGATAGCAAGGGCCGTCCTGGTTATCGCCTCGCTTTGCAGACACGCGAACAGCATATCCGCCGCGACAAGGCGACGTCCAACATCTGCACCGCACAGGCGCTGCTCGCCAATATGGCGACGGCCTACGCGATCTGGCATGGCCCTGCCGGGCTGCAGGCGATTGCCGGCCGCGTCCACACGCTGGCCAACCGCCTGGCTGCCGGCCTCAAGGCAGCGGGCGTTTCGGTGCTCGGCGACAGCCGCTTCGACACTGTGACCGTGAAAGTGAAGGGCAGAGCCGGCGCGATTGCCGCCGCCGCAGAAAAGACCGGCCGGCTGCTGCGCGTCATCGACACCGACCATGTCGGCATCAGCTTCGACGAGACCTCCACCGAAGCCGATCTGGAGGCGATCGCAGCGCTTTTCGGCGCCAAGGCCGGCGTTGCCGCCGGCAGTTCCATGCCCGGAAAAATGCGCGGCAAGGAGTTCCTCACCCAGCCCGTCTTCCGCGAAAACCACTCGGAAACCGACATGATGCGCTTCCTGCGCCGGCTGGCCGACAAGGACCTGGCGCTCGACCGCGCCATGATCCCGCTCGGCTCCTGCACCATGAAGCTCAACGCCGCCGCCGAAATGATGCCGGTGAGCTGGCCTGATGTCGCCAACCTGCATCCCTTCGCGCCGGCAAACCATTCGATAGGCTATCGCGCCATGATCGACCAGCTGGAAGGCTGGCTGGCCGAGATCACCGGCTTCGACGCGGTGACCCTGCAGCCCAATGCCGGCAGCCAGGGCGAATATGCCGGGCTGCTCGCCATTCGCGGCTATCATCTGTCGCGCGGCGAAGGCCATCGCACCGTCTGCCTGATCCCGTCCTCGGCGCATGGCACCAATCCGGCAAGTGCTGCCATGGCCGGCATGAGCGTCGTCGTCGTGCGCTGCACCGAGGACGGCAATATCGACATGGAAGACCTGCAGGCCAAGACGGCCGAGCATGCGCACAATCTTGCGGCGCTGATGTTCACCTATCCTTCGACGCATGGCGTCTTCGAGGAAGGCGCGCGCGACCTTTGTGCCCTCGTCCACAGCCATGGCGGCCAGGTCTATTTCGACGGCGCCAACCTCAACGCGCTGGTCGGCCTCGCCCGTCCCGGCGATATCGGCGCCGATGTCTGCCACATGAACCTGCACAAGACCTTCTGCATCCCGCATGGCGGCGGCGGCCCCGGTGTCGGCCCGATCGGCGTCAAGGCGCACCTGAAGCCATATCTGCCCGGCCACGTCACCGAAGGCTCGGCCCATGCCGTGGCGGCGGCACCGTTCGGCAGTGCCTCCATCCTGCCGATCACCTGGATGTATATCCGCATGATGGGCGCTTCCGGCCTGAAGCAGGCGACCGAGACGGCGATCATCTCCGCCAACTATGTGGCGACGCGGCTCGGCGAGCATTTCCCCCTGCTTTACAAAGGGCGCAACGGACGCGTTGCGCATGAATGCATCCTCGACACCCGCGTGCTCAAGGACAGCGCCGGCATCAGCGTCGACGATATCGCCAAGCGGCTGATCGACTATGGCTTCCATGCACCGACCATGTCGTTCCCGGTGGCCGGCACACTGATGGTGGAGCCGACCGAGTCCGAGCCCAAGCGCGAGCTGGATCGCTTCTGCGAGGCGATGATCGCCATAGCCGGCGAGGCAGCCAAGGTGGCGAAGGGCGAATGGCCGTTGGCCGACAATCCTCTAGTCAATGCGCCGCACACCGCCGCCGAGGCGTTGGCCGGCCAGTGGACCCATCCCTATTCGCGCCTGGAGGCGGCCTACCCCGCCGGCGATGCCGACACGGCGGCAAAATACTGGCCGCCGGTGTCGCGCATCGACAATGTCGCCGGCGACCGCAACCTTGTCTGCTCCTGCCCGCCGCTGTCGGAATATCTGGGTGCGGCGGAATAGATCATGATCCCGAAAAGTGGAATCCGGTTTTCGGACAAGATCATGGGTCTAACAAGAAGATAGAAAACCTCAATCAGGCAGAACGCAAGGCCGGCCCGTCGGCCTTGCTCGCCCGGTCCCGGACGACGACGCGATTTCGCCCGGCGCGCTTTGCCGCATAGAGTGCTGCGTCGGCTTCGGCCAGCACATCGTCGAGACCGGTGCCGTTTGTTCCGCCAAAGCCGATGCCGCCGCTGACTGTGCTTCGCAACGGACCGAGTTGGGTGGCCACGACTTCCGTGCCGAAGGCGACGCTGATCTTGCTCGCAATGTCATAGGCCTTCTCTTCCGTCATCCGCGACATGACGAGCACGAATTCCTCGCCGCCCAACCGGAAGGCGTCGACGCCGGTCCGGGCGTATTTCCTGATGACGGCGGCAAAGCGGCACAGAACCTGGTCGCCGACCGGGTGACCGAATACGTCGTTCGTCCTCTTGAAATGGTCAAGGTCGAACATGGCAACGGACATGAACGGACCGAAGACCCGCTCGCCGTAGAGTGCCGTCAACGCCCGCCGGTTCATCAGCCCGGTCAATGGATCGGTCATCGTCTCGGCCTTCAGTTCGATCTGCGCCTGCAAATGGTGCAGGGAGAGCGTCAATGCGCCGAGCCCGGTCATGCAGGCGACGGCCACGACGGAATTCACCCGCTCGGCCCAATTGTCCGGTGCTACACCCAGCACCCATTGGCCCGTGACCAGCAGGACCGCGCCGCAAAGTCCGAACGACAGGGCACAGACGCCGCTCAGGAACGAGACGACCAGCAATATCCGGCGATCGTGACCACCCTCAATCCAGAACATCGCCCCGATGAGCGAGAGCAGCGCCGTTACCGTCGCGTAGGTGACAATAAAGCCGACACCATCAAACCCGAGATACGTCGCGCCCGCGCAGACGGCCATCGCAACCAAGGTCGGCAAGATGGCTCGCCTGTAGTCGCCTATGCCGAGGTATTGCATGGCCGACAGGCAGATGATCAGGAAGCCGAGGCTGAGAAGCACAAGCACGATCTGGCAAAGCCAGGCGCTTGGATCCCTGGTGTAATGCCAGAACAACACGACATGTGCGACCAGCACGAGAATGCCGCAGGCCACCGTCAGCACAAAGCGTGCCTTTGGCGCGCTGAACCAGATCGCAAACATGGTGATGCTAAGGCACGTGCCCGACAGCGCCGCCGCGAGCAGGAGCGAACTGTAATCCAACATGCTTAAGCGACAGCCTCTTGAGGGTTTCGCTGCATTATAGGTCAGCGACAGTCCGCAAATACCGTTTTTTCAGCCAATCTTGCGGCGTAACCTTCGGACAGGGTTTACAAAGCGTCGATGCTCCACCCTCGACCCCATTTCCGCCGCTTGGTTGTCGAATGGTTTTGCAGTAAGAGGCCCTATCCTCGAACGTAACAGGAACCTCCGTCGCCTGCCCGCCAAAAGCGTGGCAGTATCGGGTGGTGATTCGCAGCATCGGAATCCAGGACCGGCATGGACGACAATAACGATCTTTTCGCCAAATTGGACAAGCAGCCGCAACCGGCTCGCGCCGCCGCGCGCCCGGCCGACCCGCTGGTGCAGGCGGCGAAGCGGCCGGCGCCCCGCGACGCCAGCGAGAGCTATAGTGCCGCCGACATCGAAGTGCTGGAGGGGCTGGAACCGGTGCGCCGCCGCCCGGGCATGTACATTGGCGGCACCGACGACAAGGCGATGCACCATCTGTTCGCCGAGGTCATCGACAATTCGATGGACGAGGCGGTCGCCGGCCATGCGACCTTCATCGATGTCGAGCTTTCCGCC
Source organism: Mesorhizobium sp. M1227 (assembly GCF_040318315.1). NCBI lineage: Bacteria > Pseudomonadati > Pseudomonadota > Alphaproteobacteria > Hyphomicrobiales > Phyllobacteriaceae > Mesorhizobium > Mesorhizobium sp. M1227. The sequence goes on along the minus strand of NZ_JAMYLZ010000061.1, from coordinate 6,561 downwards.
GACGGATACCTGTCCGTCACCGACAACGGCCGCGGCATTCCGGTCGATCCGCACCCGAAATTCAAGAAGCCGGCGCTCGAACTCATCATGACGACGCTGCATTCAGGCGGCAAGTTCGACAGCAAGGTTTACGAGACGTCCGGCGGCCTGCACGGTGTCGGCGTTTCCGTGGTCAACGCGCTGTCCGACCATCTCGAGGTCGAGGTGGCGCTGGGAAGGAAACTTTATCGGCAAAAGTTCTCGCGCGGCATTCCTGTGACCGGCCTGGAGCAGCTCGGCGAGGTGCACAACCGCCGCGGCACGAAGATCCGCTTCCATCCAGACGAGCAGATTTTCGGCAAGGGCGCTGCTTTCGAGCCGACGCGGCTCTACCGCATGGCGCGGTCAAAGGCTTATCTGTTCGGCGGTGTCGAAATCCGCTGGACCTGCGACCCGTCGCTGATCAGGGAAAAGGACACGACGCCGGCCAAGGCAGAATTCCATTTTCCGGGCGGCCTCAAGGATTATCTGAAAGCCTCGCTCGGCGATGAATTCCAGGTGACCCGTGAAATGTTTGCCGGTAAGAGCGAGAAGCAGGGTGGCCACGGTTCGCTCGAATGGGCGGTAACCTGGTTCGGCGGCGACGGTTTTATCAATTCCTATTGCAACACCATTCCGACCGCCGAAGGCGGCACGCATGAGGCCGGCTTCCGCAACGTCCTGACGCGCGGCTTGCGCGCTTATGCCGACCTGGTCGGCAACAAGCGCGCCTCGATCGTCACTTCCGAGGATGTGATGATCTCGGCGGCGGGCATGCTGTCGGTGTTCATCCGCGAACCGGAATTCGTCGGCCAGACCAAGGACAGGCTGGCGACGATCGAGGCGATCCGCATCGTCGAAAGCGCCATCCGCGACCCGTTCGACCACTGGCTGGCCGACAATCCGCAGGAGGCTTCGAAACTGCTCGAATGGGTGATCGCGCGCGCCGACGAGCGGGTGCGCCGCCGCCAGGAAAAGGAAGTGTCGCGCAAGAGTGCGGTGCGCAAGCTGCGCCTGCCCGGCAAGCTCGCCGACTGCACGCAGAATGCCGCCGCCGGTGCCGAGTTGTTCATCGTCGAGGGCGATTCGGCCGGCGGTTCGGCAAAGCAGGCGCGCGACCGCGCCAGCCAGGCGGTGCTGCCCCTGCGCGGCAAGATCCTCAACGTCGCCAGCGCCGGCAACGACAAGCTTGCCGCCAACCAGCAGATATCCGACCTCATCCAGGCGCTTGGTTGCGGCACGCGCTCGAGATATCGCGACGAGGACCTGCGTTACGACCGGGTCATCATCATGACCGATGCCGACGTCGACGGCGCCCATATCGCCTCGTTGCTGATCACCTTTTTCTACCAGGAGATGCCGAGCCTGGTCCGCGGCGGCCATCTCTATCTGGCGGTGCCGCCGCTTTATTCGATCCGGCAAGGCGGCAAGGTCGCCTATGCCCGCAACGATGCGCACAAGGACGAACTCCTGCGCACCGAATTCACCGGGCGCGGCAAGGTCGAAATCGGCCGCTTCAAGGGGCTGGGCGAAATGATGGCTGCCCAGCTCAAGGAAACCACCATGGACCCGAAAAAGCGCACGCTGCTCAGGGTCGACGTTATCGATGCCGAGGCGGCGACCAAGGATGCGGTCGACGCATTGATGGGGACCAAGCCCGAGGCCCGTTTCCGCTTCATCCAGGAACGCGCGGAATTCGCCGAGACGGAAGTGCTGGATATCTGAGCTCCCGCCGCTAGCTTGGCCTTCTGAGCTGGAGACGAGCACTTGACCTGGGCGCGGCTGAAGGACGATATCGGCACGCGGATCGCTGGCCTGACGCGGCCGACGCGTTCGGACTGGATCTTTGCCCTGCGCACCGTTTCGGCCGGCCTCATCGCGATATTGGCCGCCTATGCGCTGAAGCTCGACCACCCGCAATGGGCGATGATGACGGTGTTCATCGTCGCACAGCCGGTCGCCGGCATGGTGCTGGCGAAGGGGTTTTATCGTCTCCTCGGCACGCTTGCCGGCGCGCTGGCGGCGATCGGCATTACCACTCTTTTCGATGCCAACCCGTGGTTGCTGGTTGCAGTTCTTGCCGTCTGGATCGGCATCTGCTCGCTGGTCTCGTCGCTGCTACGCAATCCGGAAGCCTATGGCGCGGCGCTTGCCGGCTACACCGCGATGATCATCGGCCTGCCGGCTTTCGGCCAGCCGCACCTCGTCATCGATCTCGCCGTGGCGCGCTGCGCGGAAATCGTGCTTGGTATCGTCTGCGCTGCGCTGACCAGCCGGCTGATCCTGCCGAAACTGGCCGCCGACGCCATCATCTCAAGACTGAAACGCAGCATTCTCGACCTGGCGGCCTATGCGGACGGCGCTTTTTCCGGCGGCGATGCGGAAAAGCTTGCCGGGCTGCACCGCAAGCTGATCGGCGATGTCCAGACGCTCGGCGAGATGCGCACCTACGCAAGGCTGGAAGGGCCGAGCCTCGCCACCCGCGCCTATCCGGTCCGGCGTACCATCGGCCAGCTTCTGTCGGCCCTGTCGGCGGCGCGTGCGCTGCATGCCCACGCCGCGCCGAAGAATGCAGCCCTCATCCCCGTTCGCGCCGAGTTGCAGGCCGTTGTCGGCGAACTGGTAGCCAAGCCGGGCGCGCTGGACGATACGGCGCCCTGGGTGGCGCGGCTCGACGCAATCGCCGGCAAGGCGCGACAGATGCCTGACGTCGCGGCCGGGCAAGACATTGACTGGGCTGGCACTGTCACCCGCCTAACCATTGCCGCCGACTTCGCCGAGGCCATGCAGCAAGTGCTGCGCGGCCTGGATGCACTCCGCTATCCCCCGTCTCGTGCCAGTCGCGAACGGCGGCAGCCGGCGCTGGTGGTGCACCGCGATTACCGTGCGGCATCGCGCAATGCCGTGCGCGCAGCAATCGCCACGCTTCTGGTCGCCGGCTTCTGGCTGGCGACGAAATGGTCGGACGCGACGGGCACGGTCATTCTGGTCGCCGTCGTCTCCAGCCTGTTCGCGGCTCGCCCCGATCCGATCCGGTCGGCATGGAACTTCTTCGAGGGCACGTTGCTCGCCCTGCCCTTTGCGTTTCTCATCGGCCAGTTGGCGCTTCCGGCTTTGCCAGGCTTCGGATGGTTCATGGTCTTTGTCGTGCCGATCCTGGTACCAGCAGCACTGGGCATGGCCAATCCGCGGTATGTCGGCGTGGCAACGGCCTTTGCCATCAATTTCCTCGCCTTCCTCAGCCCACATCAGGCGATGACCTACGATCCGTTTCCGTTCCTCGCCAATTCGGCATCGGTCCTGGTCGGCATTCTTCTGGCGATCGGCGTCTTCGCCATCGTGCTGCCCGCCGACCCTTGGGTTACAGTCAACCGCATCCTGCAAACCATGCGCGAAGATCTTGCACGCCTTTGCCTGCACGACCGCCTGCCGCGGCGATCGGCCTTCGAAAGCCTTGCCTACGACCGGATCAACCAGTTGATGCCACTGCTGCAGAACGCCGGCAAGAAAGGCGACGCGGTTCTCGGCGGCGGCATAGCTGCGGTTACCGTCGGCCTCGAAATCCTACGGCTGCGCAACGCGCAGCAAAGTTCCGCGATCCCGCCTGAAACAGCACTTTCCATCGCCAATTTCCTGCGCGGTCTGGCACGCGAACTGCTGTTCAGGCGTCCCGGCGAGCCGCAGACGGCGACCGTCGCAGTCGCCAGGCAGTATGCAGCAGGCATCGCGGAGCGCAGCGTCGCGGCCGAAATGCTGCAGATCGCCGCCTCGCTGCGCATCATTGCCGCCGCGATCGAGGATTTTCCGGATTTTTTCGCGAAGGACCGGGTTTAGGCAGCGGCGATCGCCAGCGCGTGCCCGCGTGCGTTCTCGCGCAGCGCGTCGAGATGGATCGATTTGACCAGCCCGGCGAGATCGCCTTCTGCGGACTGTCCGCCCAATTCCTTCAGCATCAGCCAACTGACTTCCTGGACGCCGGCGAGGCGTTTGCCGTTGGCGACCTCGCGCCAGACCTTCAGCGCGCGCAGAATGATGGCGTGGGTGGCGGCGGCAAGCCCGGCGCTGCGGAACAGTGCCTGCAGAGCCACGTCATGGCCGCCGGCCAGCAGTGCTCTCACCCGTTGTTCGGACTGTTGGCTGAGCGCGACCAGCGCCGAACCAAAGAAGTCGACCTTGCCGTGCGCAATGGTGCGGACGACGAAGCTTGCGGTCAGGTCGCCGCGCAGGCGCAGATGTTCGACAAGTGCGGTATGTTCCTCTGTCCGCGTGCCTTCGATCAGCGTCACCGAAGCCTTGATGCAAGCATCGCGCGTGACGCGCTCGGCCCTGGCGGCGCCCATCAGCGCCAGCACCAGCGGCGACCCCTTGAGCATCTCCCCGAGCTTGACCAGCAGCATATGCCGGCAATCGGCGGGCAGCCGGGTGTCGGCGATCAGCGCCTCGCGCACCAGAGGCAGATGGCCGTGCCGCTCGGCCATGCGGCGAAAGCTGACGGATGCGATATCGGCGCCGCTGTTGGCGAGCAGCGTGGTGCAAGCCTCCGGCTCACCGATCTCGGCGATCGCCGCCGCAACCGACATCGAGACACGCGGTCGGTCGGCGATCACCTTCTGCGTCGCTTTCTGGCCGCCGGCAACCCGATCGATCAGGTCGGCATCGGTGAGCAGCGGCGAGCGCGCCAGTACCAAAGCGGCCACCTCGGGCTGGTCCGACGCCAGCGCGCTGACGATCTGCGGCGGCGCGTGGTGGCTCATGGAAAGCGCGTCGGCGATTGCCAGTCGCACCTTCGACGATGCGTCGTCGAGCAGAAGCGTCAGCGCCGCCTCCGCAGCGCAGCGGTCCTCGAAAGGCAGGTCCGAGTCGACATAGGCGCGAGCCAGCGCGCTTGCCGCCGCAGCACGCTCCGACACCTTCGCCGTATGGATCCATTTCAGGAAATGCGAAACGACCATGTCGCCTGCTTACGCCCCTTGCCAGAACGCTTCTGACCCTGGTGGAGACCGTAGGCACAAATGGTTTACGAACGGTTCACCATGTTCGTTAACTGGCTTGCGAGCGCGATATGCAACGCCTATCAACCCTGAAGCAGCGGAGGAGATCGACCATGGCCGGGCTTTATCTTGAGGAGTTCGCTGTCGGCCAAGTGTTCACGCACACGCTGCGCAAAACCGTGACCGAAAGCGACAACATGCTGTTTTCGGTGATGACGCTGAACCCGCAACCGCTGCACATCGATTTCGACTTCGCGGCGAAGAGCGAATGGGGCAAACCGCTGGTCAATTCGCTGTTCACACTGGGCCTGATGATTGGCATTTCAGTCAACGACATCACCGTCGGCACCACCATCGCCAATCTCGGCATGAGGGAGACGGTGTTTCCGCACCCCGTCTTCCATGGCGACACCATTCGCGTCGAGACCACGGTGGTTTCGGTGCGCGAATCCAGGTCGAAGCCGGACCGCGGCATCGTCGAGCTCGAGCATCGCGCCTATAACCAGAACGACGTGCTGGTTGCCAAATGCACGAGGCAAGCCATGATGATGAAAAAGGCATAGCCGATGCGTTCTCTGCTCTTCGTTCCCGGCGATTCGGAAAAGAAGCTGGAGAAGGGCTTTGGCGTAGGCGCCGACGTGGTCATCGTCGACCTCGAGGATTCGATTGCTGCGCAGAACAAGGGGTTGGCGCGCGACACAGCGGCGCGTTTCATCGCCGAGCACAGGCACCGGACCAGCTCCGCGATCTATGTTCGCGTCAACGATCTTTCGACCGGACTGACCGACGACGATCTGGCGGCGCTCGTGCCGGTGAAACCAGACGGCATCATGCTGCCTAAGTCGAACAGCGGACTGGATGTCCAGCATCTCTCGGCCAAGCTCAGGGTGCACGAAGCCGAAAGCGGCCTGCCGGATGGCGCGATAAGGATCCTGCCGATCATCACCGAAACCGCAGCCGGCGTAATGGCCGCTGCAACCTACGCCAAGGCAAGCGCGCGGCTTGTCGGCGTCACCTGGGGGGCGGAAGATCTGTCGGCGGCAATCGGCGCACGCGCGACGCGCGACGGGAACGGCCGCTACACGGATGTGTTCCGCCTCGCCCGCACCATGACCATGCTTGCCGCAAGTGCCGCGGAAGTCGCGGCAATCGACACCGTCTTTCCGGATTTTCGCGACATGGCCGGCTTCGAGGCCGAATGCGCCGAGGCCGAGCGCGACGGTTTCACCGGCAAGATGGCGATCCATCCGGCGCAGGTGCCGGCCATCAACGCCGCCTTCACGCCTTCGGCGCAAGCGGTGAAAAGCGCCCTGGCGATCGTCGAGGCGTTCGAGGCGGCAGGAAATCCAGGCGTCGTCGGCATCGACGGCAAGATGTACGATCGGCCGCATCTCAAGCTCGCCGAACGGCTCCTGGCGCGAGCCAAGGCAGCGGGGCTTGACGCTTAGACTAGAGCCTTTCACGTTTTGATGGAAGCGTAGCCGGCGTTTGCGAAGTAGTTGTTGCATTCGGTTGCCTCGATCGTTTCAACGAGGTGGCCGATGTGGCGCCA
>NZ_JAMYLZ010000060.1:0-16415 GCF_040318315.1 Mesorhizobium sp. M1227 | reverse complement strand
GATTGGAGGCCGCACACAGCCGACGTCGCATCGTTCATGCGCATGGTGACGGCACCGGGCGTGAGATCATGCGTGCCCTGATCGCGGCTGTGCGTTCCACTCCCTCGATTGTTGTCGTGGAGGGCGTGGAAGCGCGCCGGCTGGCGGTGCGAGAGAATGCGATCCGAGGCGTCTGGGCGAGCGGTTCGATAGGACCTGTCTTCTTCGGCTCACGGCGGGTCGTCCTCGCCACCGGTGGGATCGGGGGACTGTTTCTCGACACCACGAATCCTTCGGGCAGTTGTGGACAGGGCCTGGCGCTTGCGGCCCGCGCTGGAGCTGTCCTTGCCGACCTCGAGTTCATCCAGTTCCACCCGACCGCGCTTGACGGCCCGGAACGCCCTATGGTGCTGGTCAGCGAGGCCGTCCGCGGCGAAGGTGCTGCCCTGATCGACGAAACCGGCCAAGCTTTTCTCCAGAGCGTGCCAGGGGCGGAACTCGCGCCTCGTGATGTCTTGGCGCGCGCCGTCTGGAACCATCTTGCCAACGGCCCGCGCCCGTCTTGCCGGGCTGAGCTGGCCGCTGCCTGAAGGTACAGATGACGAAGGCCTTGAGCTGCTGCTGTTCCCAGCGCCGAAGGCGGCGTCGCAAAGCCCCCGGCGGCCGGTGCCCGATTGGAGCTATGTGGAGAAGGAGTTGCGCCGGCGCGGCGTAACACGGGTGCTGCTTTGAGAAGAGTATCGTGCCGCCAATCCCGACGGCTTTGGCTATACCTGGTTTTGCACGACCTTCGAGGCCTGGAAAGGCCGCGCGCCCGACCATGCGCCAGACGCACCTGGGCGGCGAGAAGGTGTTTGTCGATTTCGCCGGCGATACCATCGAGATCTTCGACCCCATCACCGGCGAAGCGCATCCTATGAAGCTGTTCGTCGCAGCGATGGGCGCCTCGAACTATACCTATGCCGAGGCGTGCCCGAGCGAGAGCCTGTCCGACTGGATCGGCGTGCATACGAACTTTTTCACCTTTCTGGGCGGCGTGCCGAAGTTCGTGGTCTGCGACAATCTCAAGGCCGCCGTCACCAACCCCGATCGCTACGACCCCGGCCTCAACCGGACCTATGCCGAGATGGCGAGCCATTACGGCACCGCAGTCCTCGCAGCCAGGCCGAGATAGCATTCTTCAAAATCCTGCCTATGCTGGAGCGTATGTCTATGGCCGGAGGCGGATGGAAGGCGGGCGGATTCGCCATGGCGTTTATCGCCCGAGGAGACGGGCGCGACCGGCCTGGGCAAGAGTTGGCTTGCCTGCGCGCTTGGCCACAAGGCTTGCCGCGACAATCGATCGGTGCTCTATCAATCGCGTCCCGCGTCTCTTCGAGGCGCTCCCCCTGGCACGCGGCGATGGACGCTATGGCCGCCTGCTCAAGACGCTCGGCCGCGTTCAGCTTCAGGCTGCCCATCCTGGATATCGGCTGGGAGGAGTTCATGGAGAACCAGAGGCGACTCGTAAACAACATCAACCGCTATGAGGCCGGCAATTCAGGTGTGCCGCGCAAGAGAGCGGCACTGCTGCAGGGCATCGCTGTTTGTGGGCGGTGCGGTCGCCGGATGAGCCTGCGCTATAGCGGTCCTGCGGGCGACTACCCCGTCTACACGTGTCGCGCCGACCGCGATCAGGAGGACAGGAAGTGCGTGCGCTGCCTGTCGATGCGCACGTCGAAAGCATCCTGCTCGAGGCCTTGACGCCGGACAAGATCGCCATCGCTATCGCCGCCTTGGGCCAGATCGAAGAAGAGACGCGTCAACTTGAGCGGCAGTGGGCGCTGCGGCGCGAGCGGGCTCGTTATGAGGCGGAAAGAGCACGGCGCCAATATGATGCGGTCGAGCCGGAGAACCGCTTGGTGGCGCGTTCGCTGGAGCGCGTGTGGGAAGAGAAGCTGCGCGCCGCCGAGGCGATCGAACAGGGTTACGAACGCTGGCGACATGACGAGCCCCTGGTCTTGAACGAGCCGGATCGCGAGGCGCTGCAAAAGCGGGGCGAAGATCTGCCCGGCATCTGGCACTCGCCTTCGACAACGGCGGCCGAGCGCAAGGCCATCCTGCGCCTCATCGTCTGCGAGGTCATTCTCGACCAGAAGCGCTTCCACGGCCAGGTCTGGTTCAAGATCTTGTGGCAGACGGGAGCGACAAGTGAACAGAGGCGGGTCCACACCTATGGCGACTACATCGATCTGGAGCAGCTGCGCAGCCGCGTGATCGAACTCAACGCCGCGGGCAAATGGACAAGGAGATCGCAGCGGCGTTAAACGCGGAAGGCTTTGTCGCAGCACGCGGCTGCGCCTTCAAAGGTGAGAATGTCTGGCTTCTGCGGACACGTTGGGGCATTCCCACTGTCAAGATCAACGGGACGAGCGCCAATCCCGACCGCTGGCTAGATGGAACCTACTGTTCAAGGGGCGGCCGCCGCCCTGGACGTCACACCCCAAACCGTCTTCGATTATCTCGCCCGCGGCTGGATCGAGGGACGCCCAGCTCACGAAGGGGCAGCCATGGCAAATCGAACTCTCGGACGACCAGATCAACACGCTGCGGGCGCGGACCGCTCGCACCAGGCGATCAAGCAAGAAGGGATCATGAAAACTTCGCTGATGCCACCGTCGCCGATGCCATTCTCGACAGGATCATCCACAATGCCCATCGCATCGCCCTCCACGGCGACAGCATGCGAAAGCCAAAAGCAGCGCCCCTCTTGACCGCAACCGAAAACATCGAAATCAATCATCCATGAACGCAACAAGGCTCCCGAGGACCACCGCCGCCAAACTGTCCTGACTTTAGTGAAACAACTGTCCGGGAATTGGCGGAATCGCTGTCCAGAGTTTGCGAAGCGCGCAACAGGCTCTCGACCTCGAGCAAATCGCGATACCGCAGCACGGCCTGGAGCGGGGTCACCTTCGCGTTGGTCCGCACCACGGTGATGCCGTCGTACCGGGCTTCCTCGGCAAGCTTGCCGACATCGATCTTGAAGTTCTTGCCGCTGGCCTTGAGGTAACGCCGGTAGGCCGAGTTGCCGACCAATGCCTTGTCGCCCTTGTTGAGCTGTGCCTCGAGGCCGGCGATGATCGCCTGGCGGTCGGCCCTGTCCTTCTCGGCCTCGACGTCATTGCGGCTGACGATGTAGCGGTCTTTACCGAGCTTGACCTCTTTGACCCACAACTGAGTTTCACCGCGCTGGCGCTCGAGAACGAGCGGAACCATCGGTGCCGCGTCATTGAGCACGACGTTGTGGATCACGCTGCTCGAGCGTTCGCGGGCCCCCAGAATGTATTCCATGCCCAGCTTCTCGAGCGCGGCGATGGTATCGGCGCTGATCATGCCGCGATAGGCGACAATGCAGGCGCGTGTGACACCGAAGCGCGTTCGCAGCCGATCGACAACCGACAACAGGACGGTCACGTCAGCGGTGTTGCCGGGCACCATCTCGGTGCAGATCGGCCGGCCCTCGGCCTCAGCGACCAGCGCCAAGATCATTTACGCCGATCGGGGCGGTAGTCCTTGCAATGCCGGCGCTTGCCCAGCGTCTCGCCGCCCGCGCGGTAGAAGGACAACGAGGTGGTGTCCATGAACACAAGGCTGAGTTCGGTGAACAGGTCCTGCCGGCGCGCGACGAGCTTTTCACGCAGCGCGCCACCAGCGCGCCTTGCGCCTTTTCGCCGAGTTCCTCGCCCAGCCACGCCTTTGCCCGGTAAAAGTGATGGAGCGCCAGACCCTCGGCGCCCTCGATACCATAATTGGCCATCCAGTTCACGCAGTCGCGGTCCGAGCCCGAGACGAACAGCCGATGCAGCGTGCCAATGAACACCGCCCGTTCCACCGCAAAGCCGAACTGGCGCCCCTCCAGCACCTCATCCAGCACCTCGCCGATCCCGAGCCGCTCCCGCAGCCGCCCGAACAACAGCGGACCGCCGATGCGGCGAGAAGCAATCCGCCCGGCGTCAATGTCGGACAGGATGAGGCTGCGTTCGCCATGGCGCGCAATCGAGGCCGCCCCCGCCCTCTGTCAAGTTCGCCGCTGGCAACCAGCGCATCCTTGCGGCCCAGCGCCTTTATCGTGCGCTGGCGAACGGTTTTGCCGTCGCGGACACTTTCCACGGGGTAGAGATAGCGGTGGCCGCGCGCGACTCTCTCAACGACAAACATGCCGGCGTTGTTAGCGAATAAACGCCGCAAAATCCGTAAAAAGTGGGGGCTAACAACACAAATGTTGTTACCACACATTTTCGCGCCGTAAACTCAAGGCAAGTGAATTCAATAGCTTAACGGACAGCGTTCGCATCCGTTCACCTCCAACTGTTCAAGTCGGGCCAGACATCGTTTCGGCTGTACTGCTTGCGCGCGTAATCCGGACCGAACTTGATGCCCCACCGCGGATTGTCTCATGGAAACCACGATCCCACGCTCCAGCAGCATTTCCTCGACCAGACGCAGGAGAACCTGTAGTAGAGCCAGACTGCATGGGCGATGATCTGCGGCGGGAAACGATGCCGCTTGTCGCTGACGGTCGCGGTGTTCATGCCATCGGTCTATGCCGCAAATCCCTGAACGCGAGTTAGTTAAGTTGATAACGGCGGTGGGTAGAGCCGCTGCCGTCGACCGCGACGCCAAGCTAAAAACGCTCTGTATTATGCCGCACGGCATAATGGCGGTCTCGACGAGTGAAGCAGTACGCGTCCACCTCGCTCCGACCTCATCGTGGCCGTAGAAGGAGCGTCGCCCTGGCAGACGCCCCCACCGTAGGACTAAATGTTATCAGACGATGACGTCTCTGCATGCTCAGTTGAAACCTGATTTGTTCTGCTGGAATGCATCGCCGATCGAAGGTGTGGAAACAAACTGCCGTCGAAGATCTGACCGAGGTTCTTTGCGACATAATCGGCAGCGCCGTTCTCGTCTTGATGCGACTCGCCGGGTTTGTTGTGGTCGGTGGTTACGAGAAGTGCGTCGAGCCCGGCAGCCTTTGCGCCCTTGATGTCAGTATCAACCTGATCGCCGACCATCAAAAGACGATCGGTACCGGCCCGAGCGATGCACTCTTGGAAAATGGCCCTTCCTGGCTTGCCCATAAACTCTATTGAGATTGGAGGGGCTCCGAAGGGCGCTAGCCCTGCCTGAAGCATTGGCCCTATTATGCCTGGTCCAAAGACGAGTGAGCCGTTCTTTCTAGGATAAGTGATGTCCGCGTTTGCCGCTATTACACGGGGCATCTCGCCCGTCTCGAACAGTCTGCGGTGAAAGGTCGACAGGATGTTATCGGCAGCCAGTTTAAAATCGAAACCTTCGTCATCGAGCACCACGAGTATGTCGAATGTCGGGGCCGTATCGGCGCCATGAAGATTTGGGTGCTTGCCCAAGATCTCATGCGCAGCGTGCGCACTGCCCACATAGGAGACTAGCCGCCCGGACGCCAGCTCTTCGAGTACGCGATGTCGCGCAACACCTCCCGCGAAGACGATACGATCGACCGCCGGAATCGGAAGTCCCGCGCCGCGGAGACGCGCTAATATCGTTTCATCCGATCCACTACTGATATTCGTCACGATGTAGTATGGCTGACCGGACGTATTAAGTCGGGCCAAGATATCAGCAGCGCCGGGCAGCGCTTCATTTTCGCTGATCAGGACCCCCGTCGCGTCGAAAAGTATCGCGTCATAGCAATCTGCCAGTGTCTGGGGAGGTGGGCTTTCGACGGCGGCGGATAGAGGACAGGCTGATTCCGTCCTTGGCTGAACCGCGCGCGCCTTAGAGGAAGGAAAGTAGCCGTGACGCACGACCCTCGCTTCGGGTGGTATGCTGGCCTCGCACGTCTCGCTATAAGCCCAGGCCATCCACTCGCATAAAATGGCCAAGTCTTCTGTCTCGACCGTAGGCCCCGCCCATATCCGGAATCCCGGGGGCGCGTCACCGTAGCTCCAGATGTCAAAAGCCGCGCCTTCGGCTTCGAGTAGACGGATCATCCCGCCAGCGATTTTACCGCAGTCCTCTGTCTCGCCGGCAGCAACAAGCCGAAGGGTAATTGAGCAGGTGGAGCGTGTTGCCGGATTGGTGCAAGTCCAATCGATCCAAGGAGTAGAGTTCACCCAGTCGTCCATGACAGCATAATTATTGGCAACCCTGTTCAGAAGCGCGGGTAGTCCACCGCACGCTTCGGCCCAGTCGAGTGCAGAGTGGATATCCTCGACGGCGAACATGCTGGGGGTCGAGATTGTGCGGCCGCCAAAGAACGCCTTGTTTACAGATCCGTCTGGGTTGCGCAGTCTCATGAGCCTGGCTACAGGCTTACGACCGTCGACCTTCAGCCGTGCCTGGGCCCGAGGCGAGAGCGCGATCATGCCATGGCCCCCTTCGCCGCCAAGCGCCTTCTGCCATGACCAGCACAGAACATCGATCCGACCGAAGTCGATGGGCCTCGTAAAAGCCGCCGAGACGGCATCTGCGATCACAAGCCCGGCACGGTTAGGAAGAATCCAGTCAAGATCCGGTGGACAAACGCCGCTGCTGGTGCCGTTTAGCACCAGAACGATGTCGTGATTGGGGTCGATCCTGCTCGTGCTCGGAAAATCTCCGTAAGCACAAATGTGCCGCCTTTGGGGGGCAAGCGCCAACGTATCGATCTCATTTGCCCAATACTGCGAGAAGCTGTCTGACAAGAATGTCTCGACTGGAAGCGGGCCGAGTAGATTTTGTAAGGCCATGCTGCAGGCCCCAGTTCCTGAACCGGGCACGATTCCGCAGAGCCAGCTATCAGGCAGCTCTAGCAAAGTGGCCATGCGCCTGATGACTTCTCCTAGCCTTTCTGCTCCCTCGGAGCTCCGGTGACTCCGTCCAACATAGCGCAGCATAGTTGGGTGCACGCTCCAACCGGGATGTTTGCGGCAAGGGCCTGATGAAAACCGTGGATCGGACGGGAGGGCCGATGGTTTCACTACCGCATTTGGCAGAGTCATGGCTTCCTCCAAGTTGGGAAAAGAGGCACCTCAACAGAGATATCTGCGATCAGGCGATGTCCATCAGCGCCGACAGCTTTCCATCGGCAAAACTCATCCGCTCATCGGCGCGGAGATCCGAAAGGCGCCTGATGATTACGTCGTCAGACAATGCCCAGCCTTCGCGTAGCTTTTGAACATAGGAGGGGTGGATAAAGTTTGAGCCCGCGAATTGATATGCCGCGCTGCTGCCCCAGCCATACCGTTTGCGAAGCGGATCGAAGTGACGCAAAACGTGCTCGAGGAGTCCGCGTTCCTTGGATGTTTCGAGACGAGCGAGAACCGGTAGGAGCTGCTCACTAGCGGTATTTCCTGCCCCGCGGCCCATGCCGCCCATGGTGCAGTCTATCCAGGTCGCTCCCGCCATAGCGGCGGCCACTGAATTGACCATTGCATATCCGCGGTTGTCATGGCCGTGGAATCCAATGTCAGGCTCGATTCGATCCGCAAACCGGCCGATAATTTCCTGAACGCGAGTCGGCGTCATAGAGCCAAAGGAATCGGCAATATATAGCACGTCGATGGAGTCGATCTGCTTTACCTCCTTCAGGCACATCTCAACTTCTGCGGCATTTGCTGCATCGATCTGCATGAGATTCACAAACACACGGAAGCCTTTCCGAGACAACTCAGCGAAAATGTTCCGGCAGGCAGCCAAGTTGCTGTAATGCGTCGCCACGCGGACGGTCGTGATATGTCCTGGCACTAGTCCTTCTGTCAGGCGGGTCACGGCAAGGGGTACAGGCAGTTCGCTCGTAAGCACGTCCTTGGCATCGACCATCACGCATGCCTTGACCAGGAGACCAGCAGCTACCCGTTCGGCCTTAGAGCTCGTCACACTGGCGAAATATCCGTGGCTCTCAGGCTTTCCGGCGAGCCCCAGTTCGACCATGCGCACCGGGAGAGTGTTGATGGTAGCGACATAGTCCGACACCAGTTCCGGTGCGAAATCCCAATTTGTGTAGTAGCCACCGTCGCGCAAGGTGCAGTCTAACAAGTTCACTTCATCTGGTATTGCGCTCAACATTGCCTAGCCTCCAAAAAATTACCGCCACAACATTCAGACGTCATGCATCAGCTCGCGGCGTAGCCTCCATCTACATAGAGAATCTCGCCTGTTACGAACGATGCAGCTGGGCTCGCGAGGAAAATGTAAGGGCCGAAATACTCGGACAGATCGCCGCGGCGTCGCATCGGAGTGAGTTCCATTGCGCGGCGCTGATAAGGGGTATCGAGATTAGGGTGCACTCCATCCATGAAGTTGTTGATGAATCCAGGAGCGACGGCGTTTACACGAATACCTTTATCGGCCCATTCTACCGCCATGGTGCGCGTCAGTTGATTGACGCCACCCTTGCTCGCAGCATAGACAGCTAAGCCCGGTATGCCGAGCGAACTGGCGACCGACGAAGTCATGATGATGCTGCCGCCGCCTTGATTTAGCATTGCCTGGGCGGCAAACTTGGCACAATAGTAGTAGCCCCGCAGATTGGTATCGATGATTTCGTCCCATTCCGGCTCTTCATATGAATGCGCTGGCTTAATGATGTCGGTACCTGCGTTGCAGATCATCACATCGATCTGCCCAAATCGGTCGACCGTGCTACTGATCAGCGCCTTGCAATCGTCGAGCGACCGCACATCAGCGCGGATAGCCGTCGCGTTGATTCCTTGGCCCGCGAGTTCGGCCTCTGCTTCGGCCAACTCTTCAACATTGTGCGAGGAAAGGACTATCTTCGCACCCAATCGTCCAAAGCAGGTGGCGAGCGACTTCCCTAGACCCCGGCTCGAGCCTGAAATGCAGACCACCTTTCCATCAATTCCGAAGAGCTCTTGGTATCCTTCCGCACCAATTGCAGAATTACGAGTTGTATCAGACATAGTCGATTACCCACCCCAGCTATGAATACACGCATGTGCGATTGAACGGCCGAGATCGATGACGGCTCTGTTTGCGTTGGCTTCGTTCATGCAATGGCTCCTAGTGCGACGAGTTGTTCAGACGGTTGCACTCAGCCCACCATCGATGACGATCAGGGCGCCGCTGACATAGGCGGCGCGGGCGCTGGCCAAGAATGCAGCAACTGCTGCGACTTCCGAGGGATCGCCAAGGCGTCGGGCCGGGGTCCTATCCTCGAGCGCACGGATGGCTTCAGCGTGGTCGCCGAGGCGATTGGCTTCGTGAATCGCCGTGCTGTGTGCTCCAGGAGCGAGCACGTTTACGGTGATGCTCTCGCCCGACAATTCTTGTACGAGCGTGTGGCAGTAGGGCACTAGCCCTGCTCGTGCGACACCCGACAGCGCGAAATGTACTGGGGTCCGTACAATAGCCTCGGAAGCGAGCATCAATATTCGCCCCGCCGGCGAGCGCCGCAGATGCGGCAAGGCAGCCGTAACTAGATTTATCGAAGGTAAAAGCACTCGGTCAAACGCATCGTCGAAATCCTTAGGCGTCATGGCCGAGGGTGGCCCGGCAGAAACGCCGCCGCAATTCGTCACCAAGATGTCGACACATCGAAAATGCTCTGCTGTTTCGGCAACCCAAGCTGCTGCATCAGCGCAGTCAGTTACATCGGTCGCGCGTGCCAGCACTTGGGCGCCCGTGCCGCGCAACCGATCCACTGCTCTTTCTAGCCGCCCCGGATCCCGCCCACAAATGGACAGGCGGCAGCCTTCGTTAGCTAACTCCTCAGCTGTGGCCAAACCTAAGCCGCTTGAGGCGGCCGCGACCATTGCCACCTTGCCGTCAAGCCCTAAATCCATTTCTCACCCTAATTAACATCACAATGCTTCTTGGCACCCTTGCAGGCAGTCAAGCATATACCGTGCCGAACGAAAAAAGCCGCTCAAAACAGCAGGATAGCCCTGCTGATAAAACGTCGATTTTGCTCTTACGTCGGATCCCCTACATTTGTGTCGCATGCACGCCGATACGCCTTCTGGCTCTGAAACGTTAGGTAAGCAACTTAAGTTTTTGCCCCAAGCGAGTTAGTCGTGTACAACCATCGGCAACACGATAGGAGCGAGCCCGTCCCGATCGACGAGAAGACTGCGGACATTCTTCTTGAACGTGCTTCCCTTGCCCGTAGGAACCAGCAATGCGAACGTCTTCATCAAACCGCGGATCTGATTTGAGAGCACGGTGGTATTCCTGACCAGCCTGCTGCGTGCCGCCACGAGCGTGCGGGTGAGCATGCTGTCGAACCCCTTCACGAAGGCGCCGGCGCATGGCTGCAGATCCTGATCCATCAGCGCTACAAACTGCGCCGCAGCGTCATCGCCACCTCCAATCGGGTAGACTGGGGGGCATATCTGCGAGACAACACCATCAGCACTACGATACCTCGATCGGCTGATGCATCATTGCCATCACGCAGCTATCGCCTCAAAGAAGCCGCTGAAGCCCTTGCCCGGGAACAAAGTCAAACTAACAAATCCACTTCTGTCCTGCATTGCGGGTGGAGGAGTTTGACTGACCCTTGGAGTGCGCCCCTCGGACCGGACAGGATGAACAAGCAGAATTGACTTGGAAGCCGGGCTTTCGAAGGATGGAAGCCCATGGTGACTTATCGCACGCACAGCATCGAGTTCAAACGTCAGGTAGTGCAGGAGTTCCTGTCCGGCGAGACGCTGCATGGTCTCGCCAAGCGGCACGAACTGCCGCGTAACCTGATCCGCATCTGGGTTCAGAAATACGAGGCCGGCTCCTTCGACGAAGACGTGGCGGCGGCCGACACGATGCAGACCTATGAGGCGCGGATCGCAGCGCTGGAGCGGCTGGTAGGCCGGCAGGCCTTGGAAATTGAGTTTATAAAGGGGGCTCTGAAAAGCGCACCACGTCCGAGAAGCGGGACTACATCCGTGATCACCAGCCCGGCGGTGTCTCCATCGCTGAAGGATGCCGGCTGATGGGGATCGCGCGATCAACCTACTACGATCAGCCCGAAACCGCCGTGGATGACACAGCGCTCGTCGAGACGATGGGTGAGATCTCCGACAGCTTGAAGCTTACGGCTATCGCCGCATGCAGGCGGCGCTGCGGCAGCGCGGCATCGTCGTCAACCACAAGAAGGTCAGACGGTTGATGCGCGAGCACGATCTGCAGCCCAGGATCAGGCGCCGCTTCATCGCCACTACGGACAGCGATCACGAGTTGCCGATCTTCCCGAACCTGGCGAAGAACGTGACACCCGACGGCCCGAACCAGCTCTGGGTGAGCGACATAACATACGTGACGATTGCGGCGGGCTTCGTCTACGTCGCGGTCATTTTGGATGCCTGGTCACGCAAGGTCGTTGGTTACGCCATCGGTCGGTCGATCGACGCGCGCTTGACCGTTGCAGCATTGAAGGCGGCAATCGAACGACGAAAACCCCCGCCGGGCTGCGTCCATCACTCGGACCGAGGGTCGCAATATGCCGCACTCCTCTACCGCAACGTTCTCGCCGAGCACGATCTTATTGGATCGATGGGCCGGCGCGGCAATCCCTACGATAATGCGAAAGCGGAAAGCTTCATGAAGACGATGAAGGTCGAAGCCGTCTATCCGATGGCCTACGAAACCTTCGCCGACGTCGCTGAGGACCTTCCCCGCTTCATTGATGAGGTTTACAACACCCTCCGATTGCACTCAGCGCTCGGCTATCTCAGCCCGCAACAGTTCGAGGACCAACACGCCCGGCAGATGGTCAAAACTGCGGCTTGACCCTGTCCGGTCCGAGGGGCGCACTCCACCTACCCGGGGAAATTTGACCCGACTTGAGCAGTAACGGCGGAACAAGCTGGCAACTGGCTTTGTAAGCTATTGATTTTGTTGATGCGGGTTTTCGGCGCGGGATTTGTAGTGAAAACATTATCGTTTACTTATGTTTTGGGGTCAGATCGGGCGTGCGAGAACTGCATGGCCGATTACAAGATCAGCGGCATCGAGGGCCTTCAGCTGCATCACCTTTACCGGGCGATGGCCTGGCTCGGCGAGGAGATCGAAGAACAAGCCGAAGGAGGTCTGGGTCCAAGGTGCGTGAAGGATCTGATCGAGGAACAGCTGTTCGATCGCCGCCGCGACCTGTTCACTGATCTGTCCCTGGTGTTCATGGATACAACCCACCTTGTCGTTCTACGGAGAAGGCGGGGAGAGTTTAGGCCAGCATGGCCACTCCAAGGATTATCGCCCCGATCTGAAGCAGATGGTGCTGGCGGTGGTGATCGACGGCCAGGGCCGTCCGATCTGCACAGAGATGGTTGCTGGAAACACCGCCGACCTCACGGTGCTGTTGCCCATCGTTGATCGGCTGCGCGACCGCTTCAAGGTGGGACGGGTCTGCGTGGTGGCCGATCGCGGCATGATCTCGGCGGCGAGCATCGCGGCGCTGGAGGCGCGGAAGTTGGAATATTTCCTCGGCGCCCGCGAACGCTCCAGCGTCATCGTGCGCGATCTGGTGATGAACGACGAGCAGCCGTTTACGCCCCTCTTGGTCGAGCGGGTCAAGGGCGAGACCCAGCTGTTCGTCAAACAGGTCAAGCTCTCCGGCCAGCGCTACATCGTCTGCCGCAACGAAGCCGAGGCCGAAAAGATAAGGCCGATCGCTAGGGGTCGTGGAGGGACTGCAAAAGCAGCTGAAGAAAGGCGACAAGGCGCTGATCGGCAACAAGGCCTATCGACGCTATTTGAAGTCTGTCACCAAGGACGCCTTCGAGATCGATTTTCGGCAAGCTGGCCCAAGAGGCCCGCTATGACGGGATCTTCGTCTTAAGGACCAACGCCAAGATCACGCCCCTGCAGGCGGTCCTTCGCTACCGCGACCTTCTGCAGGTGGAGGTTCTGTTCCGCTGGGCTAAGGCGCTGATGCGCACCCGGCCAATCTATCACAGCTCGGATGAGGCGATCCGTGGTCACGTGTTCTGCTCGTTCCTGCCTCTGCTGCTGCAGAAGGAATTGGCGGATCTTTGCGCCGCCAAAGGCTTCAGCGTCGAATGGGGCGATCTGCTGCGCGACCTGGACCGGCTGCAGGAAGCCATGATCGAGAAGGATGGCAAGCGCATCACCACCCGAACCCACCTGAAAGGCCAAGTCGGGTCGGTCTTCCAGGCCGCCGGCGTCGCCCTGCCGCAAAATATCCGCGAACAGGCCGCTTGAGCGGCGGCCCAAACCCGCAAAATGTAGTGCAAACACCCGTCCGTGCGCATGCAAGGTATTGAAATCACAGCGCTTAGAATCTCACTGTTGAAGTAGGGTTTGAAGTGACCCGCGGGGCGCCTATACTGCGGTGAAGCGCTTCGTTGCTGCAATCCGTCCGAGGATCAGTCTGGGCCATTCGAAGTTCGCTTCGAGACGCCGGCCGGCCATCAGGCACAGGTCGACTTCGCCCGCTTCGTCACCGAGTTCACCGACGCGCCGGGCACGATGCGCATCGTCTGGCTGTTCTCACTGGTACTTGGACACTCGCGCTACATCTTCGCCCGCTACGTGAAGCATCAGGGTCTGCAGACGCTGCTGCGCTGTCATATGCAGGCTTTCGATGCCATTGGGGGAGTGCCGATCGAGATCCTCTACGACAGGATGAAGACGGCGGTCACTGGCGAAGATAACGAAGGCCGCATCATCTACAATCGCGCGCTCCTGGCCCTGGCCCGGTACTTTGGCTTCCAACCCAGAGCCTGCCGGCCGTATCGCGCCAAAACGAAGGGCAAAGTGGTAGCGACCATTCCGCTATATCCGCGAGGACTTCTTCCTGGCCCGCAGCTTCCGCAATCTGGACGACCCGAACGAGCAATTGCAAGATTGGCTCGACACCGTCGCCAATGTCCGCCTGCACGGCACCACGCAGCGCATCGTCAGCGAGGCCTTCGCGGCGGAGCAGCCGGAGCTTCAATCTCTCCCGGCAGTTCCCTTCGACGCGCTTCTTAAGCTGGAGCGCCGCGTCAGCCGTGACGGTCTCGTCTCGATCGGCGGCAACTACTACAGCGTTCCCGATCGCACGCGGTGGGTTGTCGAGGTTCACCAGCTTGCCGACTGCATCCGCATCCTGGACGAAGGCCGATTGGTCGCCACATCCGGTGATCGAGGGGCGGCGCCAGTATCGCATCGATCTGCTCATCGCAAGGGGGCAGTCCGCCACGGCCTCTTCTTCCAGCTCGTCAATGCCCGCTACGAGAAGGGCGCCATGATCCTCACCAGCACGCCGATCTTGTTCCCGAGCATGTTCGCTTCAAAGCAATCATCAACCCGCCACCACCGCCGAAAAAGCGTGGCCGCCCAGCAGGACTGAAATCGACCGATCAAGACGCCGGCTGTCAATACCGCTTGAAATTTCCCCAAAAGTGCCGAAGTAAAATTCCCCAATTATGCCGTCTCGGACGGCATTGAGAATTGGGTATTTTTCGGCGGTCGACCGCGCGGCCGTGATGGTGGAGCGAAGGACGGTGGGGTAATCAGGGCTTTCGAGCGGACGTGCTCAGGCATCAATTCGGCATGCTGGCGCAGCCTGTAGCTTGATCCTTGGATCTGAACGACGACGGCATGATGCAAAAGCCTGTCGAGAAGCGGGGTGGCGACCACGGCGTCTCCAAAAACATCTCCCCATTCTGCAAAGCCGCGATTGGACGTCAGGATCATTGCCCCTCGTAGCGGGCGTTGACGAGCTGGAAGAACAGATTGCCACCGCCGGCGATGACCGGGAGATAACCGATCTCGTCGACGATCAGCAGACTTGGCCTGCAGAAGAAGCGGATGCGTTCTTGCAGCCGTCCCTCGCGCTCGGCCCTAGAGAGCGCTGCAATGAGGTCGGCCAGGGTGCAGAAATAGACGCTTTTGCCCGCTTTGACAGCTTCGACGCCGAGCGCGATAGCCAGATGGCTTTTGCCGGTTCCCGGCGGGCCAAGGAAATGGGCGGCCTCGTGCTTTCGACGAAACCCAGTTGCGCGAGCGTGAAGATCCGATCGCGATCGAGGGAGGGCTGGAAAGTGAAATCGAAGCCGGCGAGCGTTTTGATGGTTGCCAGCCGACCCATCCGCAACGCCGTCTTTATGCGACTGTTCTCGCGCAGGGTCAGCTCTTCGGAAAGGAGAATATCGATCGCTTCGAGTGCCGACAGCTCGCCATGCTCCAGGCGGCGGACAATATGGTCGAGCGCTTCAAGGGCAAGTGGCATCTTCAGGCCGACAAGATCATGGCGAATGCGGTCGATCATCGACGGCACGGAATCGAGCGCGGCGCTCATGGGCGGTTCTCCTGTGCCATAGCTCTGGCGACGGCGTCGTAGAAGGCGAGCGGCCGCTGTGTGACCCGGTCTCCGGATCCATGAAGAATGATCTCGTCATTGTTGACGCGCGATCGCGATCGCGGCGGTGAGCGAAGGGTTCTGTGTCCTGGTTCGACGCGGCGCTGATGGCGACCTTCCAACACCGGATGCACAGCAATCAGCGCACCGTCCTCGAAGATTCGAACTTCATTGGCCAACGTGTGAACCTCGACGAGCCGCGTTCTGGTGGCGTCGGGCACGCTGTAGGCGTTTCCACCAACGCTCACCATGCCCTCTCCGGATATCCTGCGCTCAAGCCGCAGAACCGATCGACGGAGACAGCGGCAAGGGACGCAGATGAAGGCGCTCTTCCGCGAAGGCCTCGACGACGACGCGCTGCGTTGTGGCGTGCACGCGCGGATTGGCAACGACATCCAGCCAGGGTGTTGAGATCATCAAGGTTGCGAAACGAGCGCGCCATCGCCAGGAAGAAGTCTTCACGAATGTAGCGGAATGGTACGCATCCGGTGAAGACCGCAGACGTGCGCATCCGGCGGCCATGAGCACCTGAGCACCGCGGTGCCGGGGTCAAGTTTTTGATGGGGAGACGCGATGATATTCTTCGAGGAGGAGTTCGACCTCCTCGATGCCTTCATCGGTGAAGGCCAAGATCCCGTCGTCATCGTTGGCGCCGTACACCCAGATGACGCCGTCCTCGGGCTCGAGACCGAGGGTCAGGTCCTGGATGAGCGCTTCGCTGACGCCGAGGTCCCTGGCGACACGTTCGACGGTGTAGACGTGATGCACCTTATTGCGCTGCATGATCAGGCCGCCGCTGATTGGGTCCGCAGTTGTGCGGATCTCCAATTCCACGGCAGCAAATCATCGATCCGATGGGCTGGGTGGGCTGCGATGCGCGCCAGGATATCGGCGAGCCAGGCCTGCGGGTCGACATCGTTCATCTTGGCGCTGACGATCAGGCTGTAGAGAACGGCAGCGCGCTGTCCGCCGCGATCGGAACCGCAGAAGAGCCAGGACTTTCTGCCGAGAGCGAAGACCGATTCATTATGCACCTCCTTTTCAAATGGCGGAAAACAGCGATTCCTGGTTGTCGTCGTGGATGCGATGCGGAGTATTGCGCGCCAAATCGGCC